>CAZKJB010000236.1:0-6541 GCA_964552975.1 uncultured Occallatibacter sp.
AAACGGGGACGAGCGTGTGCGTTCTGGCAAGCGCCAGAAAGTCGTTGCGGCTGGGTTGGGCTGTATGGGAAGAGGCCTTCACAGCCTAAGTGTAACTGTTCCAGCGCGTCGCCTCCGGTTGAGGGAGTTCCCGATTTCGCAGTAGATCCGAGAGCAGCGGCTTCGAACCCCCGCGCGAATCGCTGCCTAGTCTATATTCATTAAGAGCAGCGTGCTCCCCGGCTCCAGGATGACCGGGCGGGCAGCGAATGATGGAGACGAAATATGTCAACCGGAAGCACCAGCATCACATTGGACCAGGAGATTAACCCCTGGGAGGCGCAGAGCGCGCGTTTTGATTTTGCGGCTCGCAAACTCAATCTCGATGAGGGCCTATGGAAGGTGCTTCGTTCTCCCTCACGGGAAGTGATCGTGCACTTTCCTGTCACTCTCGATAACGGAATGATCGATATGTTCACTGGATTCCGCGTGCAGCATTCCATGGCTCGCGGGCCGTGCAAGGGTGGAATTCGTTACGCCCCGGACGTAACGCTGGATGAAGTGCGTGCCTTGGCCAGCTGGATGACCTGGAAGTGCGCGGTGGTGAATATTCCCTTCGGCGGAGCGAAGGGCGGCGTGATCTGCGATCCCAAAACGATGAGCCGCAGCGAGCTGGAGCGCATGACGCGCCGTTACACGTCGGAGATCATCGAGTTTATCGGGCCTGAAAAAGACGTTCCCGCTCCGGACGTAAATACCAACGAACAGACGATGGCATGGATCATGGATACCTATTCCATGCACATGCGGCAGACGGTAACCAGCGTGGTGACTGGAAAGCCGCTCAACATCGGCGGATCGCAAGGGCGCATTGAGGCGACCGGTCGCGGCGTAAGGGTGGCATGCGATGAGAGCCTGCGCTACCTGAATATGGCCGTCGATGGCTGTCGTGTAGTCATTCAGGGATTCGGCAATGTAGGTTCAAACGCCGCGCGCCTCATGCAGGATAAGGGCTACAAGATTGTTGGCGTCGCCGAACGGGACGGCGGCCTGTATAACCATTCCGGCATCGACATTCACCAGCTTCTCGAGTACAAATACCGCAATAACACGATCCTCGGATTCCGCGGCGCTGAGGCGATGCCGAGCGACGAGTTGCTGGTTTCAGACTGCGAAATCCTCATTCCCGCGGCTACTGAGAATGTGATTACAAGCCGGAATGCGGAGAAGATAAGAGCACGTATCGTGGTGGAAGGTGCGAACGGTCCGACGACCGCCGTCGCCGACGAAATTTTGTCGGCGAAGCGGATCTTCATCGTGCCCGACATCCTGGCGAACGCCGGCGGAGTAACCGCCAGTTACTTTGAATGGGTACAAGACCGGCAGGGGTATTTCTGGAAGGAATCCGCTGTCAACGAACAACTGGAAGAGATTCTGCGAAACAGCTTTGAAGACGTAGTGCGTTACGCCGAGGCTCACGATGTGAACAATCGCATCGCGGCCTATATGCTGGCGATCGATCGCGTGGCCTTCACCATCAAGCAGCGCGGGATTTACGCATAGCGCCGGCGGCGCGCAGAAATGCCGGAAACGATCGTAGCGGGAGGGAACATTTCGACCCTCCTGCCATTGTTTTGCACCAACGTAACTGTCGACAACGCGACCGGTCGCAGCCGGTGCGCGCGCTCCGCTCGATCCAGTGCAATAATGGAGCCACGCCACCGGAGACATGAGACTGTGGCGCGATGCGCATGAACCTGCCCAATTCCATCACGATGACGCGGATCGTTATGATCCCGCTGTTCTTGTGGATGCTCTCGCCGCACTTTCCCTGGCAGGGGCCGAATGGAGCGCAGGAGATTCTGGCGTCGATCCTCTTCGTTCTGGCCTCGATGACCGACGGGCTTGACGGCTATCTTGCCCGCAAGCGGGGGCAGATCACGACCATGGGCATGCTTCTGGATCCATTGGCCGACAAGATCATGGTGACAGCCGCGCTGATTGCTCTGGTGGCCTACAATCCGCAGGTCGTGAAAGTTTGGATCGCAGTCGTCATCATCAGCCGCGAGTTCCTGATTTCGGGACTGCGTTCGATCGCATCGTCAGAAGGATTTACGATCACAGCCAGCGAATTGGGGAAGCTGAAGACCGTGGTCCAGATTGTGTCGGTCACTTCCGCAATCCTGGCTCATCGCTGGAACGAATGGCATATCGGACTCGTGGTCCTTCCGGTGAAATGGTTCGCCATTGCTGCGATTTACTTCACAGTGATCGTGTCAACGATCTCCGCCGTCGACTACTTTGTGGGCTTCTGGAAGAAGATCGACCACGCCTCGAAGGATCGCCGTAAGGCTGCGGTGCTGTCGCGGGGAAGAAGCGCGCGAATCACTTAGGGCGCTAGGTCTCAGCGCCCGTCGTTGTCAGGTCCCAGCCTTAAAGCGAAGCACCGCTAAAGCTCGGTGCGCAGGAATAGCGCGCCGCTAGCGGACCGCGACCGGAATCGGCACGGCGCTGTTGACCATGGTGCGAATTGAATCGATGACCAGGTCCGGTTCGTCCAGATGAATCCAGTGCTCGCTATTTGGGGCAATGATCTGCTGGACGCTATTGCCGATGCGCTCGAGATCATCGTCAGAGAGCGGAGTGGTGTTCGCCGGCGTGAGAACCGTGACAGGAATAGCGCCAATCGGCTCTGCGACGTGCATCTCTCTCACCGTATCGGGAATTGACTGCAGATGGCTGCGCATACCCGCGTAAAACTCCGGGCGCGACCAATGTGACGCCACCGCCGGCCATACTTCGCGCGGCATCTTGCTCACTTCCGTTGTAATCCGGTCCAGAACATGGTGGCCGTGAGGGATAGCGGCCCCGGCGACTTTACGAGAGACTTTGCCGGCTCGACAAAACATCGTAGTAACCGCCAGGCGGGCCAGGCCGCAACCGGCGATCGGCACGGCGTAACGGATCAGCTTCATGCCCAATCTGATCTGGGAATGTTTGCTTGAATCCAGCGGCGGCCATTCCTCGCAACGCATCGGGTCGATCAGGACCATCCCCGCCACTTCTTCGGAATACTGGAGCGCAAAGCGGCGCATCACCAGCCCTCCGAACGAATGTCCAACGAGGATGTATGGTGGGTTGAGCCCGGCCCGCGAAAGCATTTCGTGCAACTCCGTGGCAATGTTGCCCGGAGTTCGCGCGGTGCGGCTGCGGCCGCTCCAGCCCAACCCCCCGCGATCGTAGGAGACGGTGCGCGCGAACTGAGCTACTTCGCCCTGAACGTGGCGCCAATTGAGGTGAGTGGCGCCGATTCCTGCTTCAAAGAGGACAGTAGGTTCTCCGCTGCCTTGTTCAACGAGGTAAAGGTTGCATCCGCGCCCCACCGGCAGCCATCGGCCCTGGCCAGTGTAAAGTCTTCGGTCGCGGCGGCTGCCGAGGAACTGATACACGACGCCGGCCGAAAAGAGAACGACGATTGCCGAGAGAGTCCAGAGCGCGATGACCATGGTTCTCCTAGAAATGAGTGAGTTGCGCAAGGCTGAAGTCGTTCATGGATAGATTTGCTTTGGCGCTGCCGCGGTCGATGATGAGCATGGTCGACCCTTGCTGGCCGCGCGTCTTCACTTCAATCTGGTGTGCCGACCATATTCCTTCTTCGTGGCGGATTCCAAAATAGGTAAATTCTTTCACCACCCCTGTCTCTTTCACTGTTTTTTCGACATAGACCGGGAAATCGATGGTGGGATCGAGCCACGTCTTTACTTCAGTGTAATGCGATCGAACGGCAGTGCCTGGCGTGCTCTTGATCACGTCGCAATCGCGCGCGCCGTACTTCACTTCTCCATCTGCCGTTTGTCCCGGCCAAAAATATTGCTCTTCCAAGAAGTCTTCGTAACTGAACCCCGATCCCAAGGAATGGACGTCCCATTTTTCGAAGGGCAACGTCCGCGCGACTTGATCGCCTGGATCAGCTACCCGAACCGTGGTTTCGCCGCTTCCCCGCATTTCGAGCAAGACATGCTGCCTCAAATCGTTGTGCGCATTCGACGGCTGGCCGATATCGACGAATACGCGCAGCACGCCGGGAAACCAGTGGGCCTTGAACGAAATGGGAAAACTCGTGCGCTCACCGCTGGGCTGGACCCAAATCAGGTGTCCTGAGGCGCGCACATCCGCCTTCTCGATCCGTTCGCGTGAGTTCGCCACCAGGTCGCGCACGTCGGCGGCATGCGCAAAAAGCGCGGGAAGCATCGTGGCTACGAATGCCGCACGCAGCAATCTCACGCTTCAACCCTCCCGTCGCGGATGCGAATGTGGCGCGGCGCGCTGTTGGCGATCTCGTTTTCGTGCGTCACGATCACCAGGGTCATTCCGCGCCGCTCCCGAATGCCCTGCAGGATGCTCATGATGTGAGCGGAGTTTACGCTGTCGAGGTTGCCGGTTGGCTCATCGGCGAGCAGGATGCTGGGTTCGTTGGCGAGGGCACGCGCAATGGCAACCCGCTGCCGCTCTCCAGCTGATAGCTCATTGGGATAGTGGCGCATGCGCTCCTTGAGGCCCATCTCCTCCAGTAGACTCGCCGCTCGCTCGGCGCGATGATTCGCGCGCTGATTCAATGCCAGCATCGCCACCTGCACATTTTCTACGGCGCACAATGTCGGCAGCAGGTGAAATGCCTGGAAGATGAACCCCACATGACGCGACCGATATTGATCAAGATCAATTGTTGCTCCCAGTTCGGAGCCCTGGAATAGCACTTCGCCTCTGGTGGGCGTATCGAGCCCGCCCAGCAGGTGGAGCAGCGTGGATTTTCCGCTGCCGCTTGGTCCAGTGATGGCAACGTACTCCCCGGCCTCGATGGTGACGTCCACTCCACGGAGTGCTTCAACGCGCCCATCGTCGTAGATCTTTGCCAATTTGCGCGTTTCCAGCATGGGGCTACTCATACCGCAACGCCTCCACCGGTGAAAGGTGAGCGCCACGCCAGGCAGGCCACGCGCCGGCCGCCAACCCAGAAGCAATGGCAATCAAGAACGACTCCAGCAAGTGGTACGGCGAGAGGGAAGCCGAGACGACACTGGCAGTCTGCGGCAAGGTGGACAGCAGACGCAACGCGCCCCATCCGACGATAATCCCGAGAAAACCGCCGGCTACGCCCAAACCCGCTGCCTCGGTGAGAATCAGCAGAATTACGTGACGGCCCTTCCATCCCAGGGCCCGTAGGATACCAATCTCGCGAGTTCGCTCGAAAACCGACATAGCCATTGTGTTCGCAATACCTATGATGCCGATTAGCAGCGCGATGGAGGAAGTTCCCCAGGCTACGGAATGCGCCAGGCTCACAATCTGGTTATTCGCCGCGCGCTCTGCAGCCGGCACCGCGCGAATTCCGGGCATCACAGCCTCAATTTTGGTCGAGACTTTCTTGATATACCGATCCTGCGCTTCGCCGGAAGGCGCTGGGCGAACCTGCACATGGAACGCAGTGACTTTTCCTTGCATGCTGGCAATGATTTGCATCTGATCGAGGGGAAGGATCACCGCGCCGTCTTCGAGCGCAGTGCCTCCGCGGAAGACTCCCACGACCGTGAAGTCTTTGCCCTGGATCGAAAGGATATCGCCGGTTTTCTTGTTCAGGTTGCTCGCAAGAAGGTCGCCCAGGAGAACTTCCGGCTGTCCATCGCGGAAGCGATGGCCCGAAAGAAGCGTCAACGAATCCAACTCATACGAATTGGCCAGCCAGCCGTATGCCAGCGCATTCACGTCAGGGGTCAGATCCATCAAATTAAAAATCATTGGCACAGCTTGAGCGACTTCGGGAACTGAACTAATTTTAGCGCCTAGTGATTGATCTAACGTGCTATTGAGAAAGTTTGTTTGGACAACTGCGATGTCGATGCCGGAACTCTCGTACATTCGCATCCATTCGTGCTCAAAGGCGCGCGAAAATCCGACCAGGGCCACGAATGCCGCAATGCCCATCGTGATCCCGCCCAGCGTCAGCAATGTTCTAAGGCGGCGGCGCCAAAGATTCTTCCAGGCGAAACCCGTAAAGGAGAGTTGCGAGGCCATGACGTCAGGAAACTTTCCTCGGTTTCGTCGAAATTCTTGGAGGAACCGTGAGCAGAAGTTTATCGGGCTGTAGCGGTTCTGTCCATGCTCGAAAGGTAGCGATGTTGAGTCGTTGGTACTGCGTAGCCTGCCTGGACCAAATTGACCTTCGGCGATTTCCCGCAGCAAGACACTGCGCCAGAAACCGCAACAAGTAGCGGTAGGTGGGAGCTTCCGGAGGATTGCTGGATTTTGAAATTTGGAGGCTTGAACGCGGCCGGGAAAAGGACAAACATCAGGCGGTGACGGAGTGCCGGGGGATTGCAGGGCCAATTCGCCGGCCCCGCTTAGCCTTGCCGTACCAGCTCAAGGAAGATTCGGTTCGAACGCCGGGAAGACGAGGCGTCCGCGCCGGGTGATTCGGTCTAGCGATCGCGTCCCCTGCCCCCGCCGCCACTGCCTTTGCGTGCTGTGTAGCAATCCCGGCAGTACACCGGACGATCGCCACGGG
>CAZKJB010000237.1:0-6527 GCA_964552975.1 uncultured Occallatibacter sp.
ATAGGTCCAAAGAAGGCATGCGGATGATCGGTGCAGCACACGGGCCCGGCAGCGACAAACTTGTCGATCAATCCATCGAGCCGGCCCCGCTCCGTCCCAAATTCCCGATCATCCTTCATCACGAGTTCCGTGGAGGTGGGCGAATTCCGGCGCATGGGTTCTCCTTCTCGCAATGCAACTCGCTTTATCGCCGGTCCGATGATCCGCCCGATTAGCGCTCGCGGAGGACGAACCTGCCCCATGGCCATCTCAATGCCCGCCGAGCAATGGGCCAGCATCTGCGCCGGACTCATTTTCCCCCACTCACGCTGGCTCTCCGGTGTCAGATGCTGCAACCGCCGCTTCACTTCCACAACTCTCGAAGCTTCAAAAAGAGTTTCCACGCCTTCGCATGCCTCCGCTCCTGGTGAATTCAAATGATGATCGACTCCCGGCTCTAGAGGGCGTCTAATCCGGTGAGTTCATTCCTGCGCTGCGCGCTCCAGCTCCGCGATGTCGAGCTTCTTCATCTTCATCATCGCTTGCATCGCTTTTGAAGTGCGCAGGAGCGAAGACAGTTGCGCGGGAACGACCTGCCAGCAAAGGCCGAACCTGTCTTTGAGCCAGCCGCAGGCGATCTCGCTGCCGCCCGCGGTGAGCATCGACCAGTAATAGTCGATCTCTTCCTGCGTGTCGCAGCGGACCACGAATGAAACCGCCTCATTGAACTTGTACATCGGTCCGCCATTCAGCGCGGTAAATTTCTGGCCATCGAGTTCGAAACCGATGGTCAGGATGCCGCCCTTCTGACCGGGCGCATCGCCCGTGTTGCGCAGCTCAGTGAGCTTGCGTGAATTCTTGAAGACGGCAATGTAGAAGTCGACCGCCTCTTCAGCATTCGCATCGAACCACAGAAACGGCGTGATGCGCGGAGTGTTTTCGAGTGAGCTCATGGGAAACCGCCTGATTTTTTGAGATGGGCCAAGGCCGGACCGGCGCGAAGAGCGCCGCCCGGGACACCGTGGGAAGCCGCAGGTGCATTGGTAGCACAATTCGCTTGCAAAATGCAAGCGATATACGTACGATCCACTCGTGGCCAGGAAATCCAACGCGAAGCACCGGTCAGGCTGCCCGGTTAGCACTGCGCTCGATCTGCTCGGCGATCGCTGGTCGTTACTGCTTGTGCGCGACATGATGGTGCGCGGCTATCGCACCTTCCGCGAGTTCCAGCGCGCCGGTGAAGGAATCGCCACCAACATCCTTGCAGATCGGCTGCAAAAGCTCGAAGCCGGTGGCATCCTCACCCGTGAGGCTGCGGCGGAAGACGGACGTAGCACAAATTACCGCCTGACCGCCAAAGGCATCGCGCTGGCTCCGGTCATGCTTGAGATGCTGATCTGGGGCGCGCATCACGAGGAGACCGACGCGCCCTGCGCAGCGATCGAACAGATGGAGCAGAATCGCGCCGCGGTGATCAATGAAGCCTATCGCCGTTGGGAGCAGCGCGACTCTACCCCGCTCATTCCACCCTTCACTTCGCAGTCAAAAGCTTTAAAGCCCAATTCCCCGAAAGGAAAATCGAAACGATGAAACTGAATACGTATCTGAATTTCCCCGGAAATTGCCGGGAAGCTCTTGAATTTTATGAAAAGCACCTGGGCGCCAAGCTCCTGATGAAATCGACGTTCGCCGACATGAGCTCAACCGGCGCGCCACAAAACTTACCGCCGGGCCTTAACCCGAATGGCATTCTGCACGCGCGCTTCACGTTGGCCGACACGCTGGTGATGGCCAGCGACGGACCAAAAGTGGAACCGATGCGCAGTGCTTATCTCTCGCTGTCTGTCGACAGCAATGAGGAGGCCGAGCGCATCTATGCGGCGCTCACGGATGGAGGCGAGATCTTCATGCCGATGGGAGAGACCTTCTTCGCGCACCGCTTCGGCCAGTTCCGCGACAAGTTTGGCGTGAACTGGATGGTCATCAACGAAAAACCAATGCCCCGACCCGCCTGAGCTCGATTGCGCGCAATTGAAGAAGAAGGCCATGGGCTGCTACCCTCAACTTTCCCGCTGATCGGCGCAAGGAAAGGTACAGCCATGGCCTTCAAGTTTCAGGGCTTCGACTTTCTGAATCTCGATGGAAGCTTGACGGAAGAGGAGCTGCTCGTCCGCCGCACCGCCCGCGACTTCGTCGACGATCGTGTCGTCCCAATCATCGAAGAGTGTTTTCGCGAAGGACGTTTTCCGCGCGAACTCGTCCCTGTCCTCGGCGAGCTTGGCTTCTACGGCGCCACGATCGACGGTTACGGTTGCGCCGGCATGTCGAACGTGGAGTACGGCCTGGTAATGCAGGAGCTGGAGCGGGGAGACTCGGGCTTGCGCAGTTTTGTCAGCGTTCAATCAGCGCTCGTGATGTATCCCATCTTTGCATTCGGCTCCGACGATCAGAAAAGTGCATGGCTCCCTGCTTTGGCATCGGGCGAAAAGCTTGGCTGCTTCGGGTTGACCGAACCTGGATTCGGATCGAATCCCGCCGGCATGACGACGCGCGCGCGCAAATCCGGCGGCGAATACATTCTCAATGGCGAAAAGATGTGGATCACCTCGGGCTCGATCGCCGATGTAGCCGTCATCTGGGCCAAGCTCGACGGCGAAGATAGCGACGACTCCGTGCGCGGATTTCTCGTCGAAACTGATCGGCCAGGTTTTTCCTCGCGCGACATTCACGGCAAATGGTCGTTGCGCGCCTCCGTCACCAGCAGCCTCACGCTCGAGGATGTGCATGTTCCCGAATCCAATTTGCTTCCGGGCACGGCTGGACTCAAGAGCCCGCTGATGTGTCTGAATCAGGCCCGCTACGGCATTAGCTGGGGCGCCCTCGGCGCGGCGATGGACTGCTACTCGACGGCTCTGAACTACGCCAAAACCAGAAAGCAGTTCCACAATCAGCCGATTGCCAGCCACCAGCTTGTGCAGGAGAAACTTGTCTGGATGGCGAGCGAGATTGCCAAGGCGCAGTTGCTCTCGCTCCACGTGGGCCGCTTGAAAGATGCCGGAATCGCGGGCCACGAGCACATCTCGATGGCGAAGAGAAACAACGTGTGGATGGCTCTGGAATGCGCGCGGCTGGCTCGCGACATCCTCGGCGCCAACGGTGTCACGGAAGACTACCCAGTGATGCGCCACAGCATGAACCTGGAGTCAGTGAAGACATATGAAGGTACGCACGACATCCACACACTGATCCTGGGTCAGAGCCTTACGGGGATCGGGGCCTACTAGCGCCGCGCCGACTCGGTCACATTAGCATCGACAAGGCGGCGACGATGCGGCATAGTTTTAGTCATGCCGCACTCAAACATTCGCGCTCGGGGATTTCTGCATCCATCGCTTCTGCCCATTTTCGTTGCTGTCCTGACGCTCTCATTTGCCGGCGGCATCTCGGCTCAGCAGCCGACGACGCCTCCCATCGTCCTCCATGCAGCGCGGCTGCTCGAAGTCGATACCGGCAACATTCTGCAGCCTGGCGAGATTCTGGTTGACGGCGAGCGGATCAAGGCCGTGGCCAAATCGGTCGATCATCCCGCAGGCGCGAAAATCATCGACCTCGGCGACACCACGCTGTTGCCCGGCCTGATTGACGCGCACGTGCATCTCTTCCTGCATCCGGGCGCCGAGGACCTGCAGACGGTCGAGGAGTCCGTTCCCTGGCGCACAATTTTGGCTGAGCAGGCCGCCAAGGCCGACTTGGTGGGTGGATTCACCGCCGAGCGCGACATGGGCACCGAAGGCGCTGGCTCGGCAGACACTGCTGTGCGCGACGCGATTAACCAGGGCCTCATCCTCGGTCCGCGCCTGCGTATCAGCGGCAATGCCATCGACATCCTCGGCGGTCATGAAGATGCCATTGGTTTCAACCCCGCGCAACGCGTGCTCTCGAACGCTGACTACGCCAACTCCGCCGATGAGATCGTTGCCGTAATGCGCGAGCAGCACAAGGAAGGCTCCGACTTCGCCAAGATCTACGAGACTGGCCCCGACCGCATGATCGATGGTGTGCTGCATACGCCCTACCAGTTCACTGAGGCGCAACTGGCCGCGGCTGTGGAAGAGGCGCGCAGGCTGGGTGGTTTTGTCGGCGTGCACGCCATGGGAGAGCCGGGCACTCTTTACGCGGCGCAAGCCGGCGTCGCATCCATCGACCACGCCACGCAGCTCAGCGACGAAACGATGCGCCTGATGCGCGAGAAGGGCATATTCGCTGTGCCCACGTTTACCATCTTCGATTACTTTGCGCACCACCGCGATTCGCAGGATCAAGCGGCGGGCGAAGCCGCAATGCTCGACTACAAGATCGCCGAATTCAAGAAGCAGATTGCCGCCGGAGTTCCGTTCGCAGTCGGATCAGACGTAGGCCCATTCCCGCACGGCACGCAGGCGCGCGAACTTACGCTGATGGTCCGGTTCGGCATGACGCCGCTTGCAGCGCTGCAGGCCGATATGATCAACGGCGCCAAGCTGCTTCGCTGGGAGGGCCAGATCGGCGAGCTCAAGCCGGGCTATTACGCTGACATTGTCGCCGTCCCCGGAAACCCGCTCGAGGACATCTCAGTCGTGGAGCGCGTAAGTTTCGTCATGAAGAATGGCGTCGTCGTACGGCCATAGATCGGCAAGAAGCGACCACCGCGCGCCCGGCAGCGAGTACACTTTGATTTATCCGGAACGGCAAACCTGCGATTCCGGTTGCAACCTTTCGCCCCACAAGACCAAGACTTTCAGGAGCCAGGATTATGCGCCTTGCCGCTCTGCTCGTTCTCGCAGCCACGTCTGCCGCCGCCTTTGCTGCCCCGCCGTCTTCAGCAAACGACGGTCACCCCGATGCTCGTCTTCATGGCAGCTACAAGTTCAACGAGGGTGGATGGACCTACGTGCATCTCGACGGCACGCCGGAGCAGATTGGCTTTGAGCATGGAAACTTGTTGGCGCGCGAGATTGAAGACAACGTGCATGTGTACCAGGTGGAAGCGCCGAACAAGTACAAGCGCCAATGGAAGTTCTTTCGCGAAGCGGCCGAGAAGGTACTTTGGCCGCATGTCGACGCGGAGTATCAGCAGGAGTTGAAAGGTATTGCCGAAGGCCTGCACGCTCAGGGGTCCGCGTTGGACCTGTGGGATGTTCTGGCGCTGAACGGTGTGATCGAATTAACCGATTACTATTTGCCGACGGTGAACGCGAGTGAAGCCAAGGCCAATCCGCCTGTGGCAGTTGCTCCCGGCAAGTGCAGCGCGTTTATCGCCACAGGCTCTGCCACCAAGGATGGAAAGATCGTGATCGCGCACAGCAACTGGAGCTCTTATGCGGAGGGCGAGCGCTGGCGTATGGTCTTCGATATCGAGCCGGTGAGCGGGCAGCATTTCCTGATGGATGGGACTCCGGGCGTGATTACCAGCCAGGATGACTTCGGAGTGAACGCGAGCGGCTTGATGATTACCGAGACCACGCTGCCAATGGCAAAAGGCTTCGATGTGAACGGGATTCCCGAGTTCGACCGGTCGCGCAAGGCGATGCAATACGCCACATCGATCGATGAGTACGCCGCCATCATGCGCAAAGGCAACAACGGGGGCTATGCGAACTCCTGGTTGATTGGCGATCGCAAGACAGGCGAGATTGCGTATCTGGAGTTGGGTCTGCACCACACACCGCTCACAAAGAAGAAGGACGGCTATTTCGTTTCGTCGAACTTTGCGGCCGACCCGGGCTTGGTCCGCGACGATACGCCAGGATTCAATCCCAACGACGCCGAAAGCTCGATGAACGCGCGCCATATCCGTGCCGAACAGTTCATGAAGGAGCACTACGGTCAGCTCGATACGACATTGGCCGAGGCGTACCTCTCAGACCACTACGACAGCTACGAGCACAAGATCGATGTTGGCAAACGCAGCCTCTGTGGCCATGAGGAGACATCGCCCGCCGGAGAGAAGGTCTGGGGGAATCCGCCGTTCGACCCCGGAGGTGCGGTCACGGGCAAGGTGATGGACTCCGACATGGCGGCAAAGCTGAGCTTTACCGGCAGGGCAGGCCATCCCTGCGGCGAGAACTTTATCGCTGCGCCGTTTCTCGCAGCGCACCCTGAGTTCGCGTGGCAGAAGCCGATTCTGCACGACATGATCGCCGGCCCGTGGACGACGTTTACGGCGGATGAGAAGGCGCCCGCGACAGTGGCGCATAAGTGATTGCCGATTCAGTGCACCGGCGGTGTACACTCGCCTGCATGATCCAAACGAAGACTTTGTTTCTCATGTTGGTTGCAATTAGACCGCCGGTTATACTCGCGGCGCAGGTGCAGCAGCAGACCGTGCAGCCCAAGCCCGAAGAGACCGAAGTGTGGCAGCCGGTCCCAGCCGTGGTCACGCCGGGCGAGACACCGGGCGCGCCGCCGTCAGACGCAATCGTGCTCTTCGACGGAAAGAATGAAGACGAGTGGATCTCGGCGCAGGATCACACGCCGGCCAAATGGATTGTGGCCGACGGGCTGCTCAC
>CAZKJB010000238.1:0-6522 GCA_964552975.1 uncultured Occallatibacter sp.
GCGCCGGCATGCCAAATTTGCCGTAGATCAGCACCCAGTTCAGGAACCAATTCACAAGATTCGCGAGCACGTAAGTGAAGGTAACCACGCGCACCTGGCCCACTGCCTGCAAATACCGGCGCGTCGCTGCGTAGAGCAGAAGCGGCAGTGTTCCCCAAAGCAGGCGCCGCAGATATCCGGCAGCCGGCGCGGCCACTTCTGCGGTAATTCCGAACCGCGTGAAAGCAAAGCTCGCAATACCGATCGCAATCATGAGCGGAATTGCGGCGAAGATCGCAAGATACACGCCCTGCGCCAGCCAGCGATGGCATTCGTCGTGGTCGTTGCGCCCGTAGGCTTGTGCCACCAGCGTGTCGAGGCCCAACAAGAGCCCCACGCCAAACAAGGAGGGCGTATAGCAAACGGCATTGCCCAGTGCCACGGCGCCAATCGCAGCCGGTCCCAGACTGCCCACCATGATGGTGTCGACCACGCCCTGGGCCATCCAGCCCAGCTCGCTTAGCACCACGGGCACGGCCAGTGTGACCATCGCGCCGAGTTCCCGCCTCCAGTTGCTCTGCGATTGCTCCATCTCTCCAATGTATCTGGGCGGCATCGCAGTGCGTGCAAGAGCATCTATTTGACCTATTGCTATACTGTCCGCAGAGACAGCAATGGTTGATCAGGTCCGCACTGACGTGAACAAGTTCTGCGCAGGATGTGGCGCGGCCCTTTCTCCCGATGGTCGATTCTGTCCCTCGTGCGGCCGCCAGGTCGATGCGCCGGCGGCGGTCGCGGCGCGACCCACAGTCCAAGCGCCACCCCCGCCTGCAATGAGCCAACAGGGCATCGTGTGCCCACGTTGCGGCTCTCCTCAAGTTCAGGTCGGGAAGCGAGGATGGCGGTGGACGACGGGCCTCATCGGCAGCGGCGATATCGTAAATACCTGCCTTCAGTGCGGAGCGAAGTTCTAGCCAAAGTCAGCGGCCGACTCTCCTGACACTTTCGGCATCCGAATCATGCGGAATAATTAGCTATTGCGAAGGGGCCTGACTGATCGTCAACCAGCCAGGCTGTCCTCCGCAAAAAGCGCCTCGCCGCTCGGTCAAGAATTCGGCGCGGAATGCTTGTCAGGCTTGACATCGAGTTCGTTCACTACCTCTTGCACGTTGGGTACATGTTTGGCCAGTGTGCTCACTTCCGTCTTCTGGTTTGGGGTCTTCACGCTTCCCGTGATAATGAGCGTCCCATTCTTGGCAGAGGCGTGAATGCTCTGATCGTTTAGATTTTCATGAGCTTTGATGGTGGCTTTGAAATTGTCCTCAATGGCAGAGTCCAGGTCGGAAGCCACGGCGCCGGCATTTTGTACATCCGGCGGCCGGACGCCGATTTCGTCAGCGATAGCGTAATCGGGCGCCGATTGCTTCGCAATGTTTTCTGCCTGTTGCCTGTCGGCCTCTGACGCAACGTTGCCCTTCAGCGTCATGATGCCCTTTTCTCGGTCCTGCGAAACGTTGACGGAACCGAGGTTGTCGTTGTTCAGCGACGATGTGACGGCCGCTTTTTCGTCGGGATGGTTACTACTCTGGCAGCCTGCGACAATCATTGCGCTGACCACAAGAACGGCTCCGGCGAGCAGAAACGGGCGTGGGGAAGAATTTAGTTTCATCGCATTAATCTCCTCGTTGTGCGGACGAACGCACATAGTTCAGAATCTGCAAGTCAGATGTCACGAGAAGGCGAAGGGGTTGTTCCCAGGCAGAGACAAGTCCGCAATACCAGCCCGAGAAATCTTTTTGTCCTTTTGAAGAATCCCAATACATGGCCACTAACGAGCACCGGGGCCTCGCGTTAAGTTTGCAGGATCCCCGCGGGAGCGAGTCTCAGAGTGAGAACGGTGATGTCGTCATCCTGGCCAAAGTCTTGTGCCGCCCGCGCAATTGAATCCGCGGATTGAGACATCATCGCTCGTACGCGATCGAAGCCGAGGAGTTCTCCATCGCTTGAGCGGGCCTCTACAACTCCGTCCGTCATTAAGGTGAGTTGTTCCTCTGCTGCGACGTTAAAGACGGATTCGGCGTAGCTCTCGTTTGCGTTGAGGCCGAGCGGGAGACTGTTGGGGAGAGCAAGCTCGCGGCCATTTACGTAGGGAGAAATGTGCCCGGCGTTGGCGGCGGTAAGCTTGCCCTCTGCGGTCACTGTCAGCACCAGGCACGTCGTAAATCCGCCGGAGCTGCGCGACAACATGCGCTGGTTCATGGCGCCGAGGATCTCTGAGGGGCTCTGCGTGTAATGCACAAGCGTGCGCAGGGTTCCAACGAGGAGCGACACGGTCATGGCGGCGGGCATGCCCTTCCCGCTCACGTCGCCAATCGCAACCAGGACACCTCCGTGTGCGATCGGGATGATTTGAAAGAAGTCTCCGCCCACCTGACCCGCGGGTTTGTAGATGGTTTCCAGAGCGAAGCCGGGCACTGTGGGGATCTCGTCCGGCACCAGCACTTGCTGCACGGTCCGCGCGGCTTCAAGCTCGTTTTTGTAGCGCTCTTCGTCGCTGCGGGTGCGGACGAATCGGAGCAGCAAAATAGCGAACAGCGCGAGTTGAACGATGATCGTCGTCACCTGGAATGTTCCCAACGGGAACGGCCACTCGGAGATGTTATTGAACAGGTCCAGGTAATTGCCGGCCCAGGTTGCGCCGTGCTGCAAGAGAACCGTTCCAATATAGAAGGCGCACAGATCCAGGAAGTAGAGAGCGATTGGCAAGGCAAAGATTCGCATCTCCGCCTTGTGTTCTTTTGAGCTTTCAAAAAGCAGAGCGCAGGTAGAAGCCGCGAGCAACAGCTTCGATACAGCTCCAACCTCGCCGTACAAAGAAACGCTGATCCAATTCAAGGCGACAAGAGTATTGAGCAAAAAGTCGAGCAGCGCCACCACAATGGCAATCCAGAAAAGGCGGGTTCGACCGATCCTGCCAAAGTGCCGGATCAGGATGGGCATCGACAGATTGAGGCCGGCGATGAGCACGGCCGTGCCCCCAGTGAACAGAATGACGTTGAAGGGATGAAACTGGCAGTAGGTCTGCAACAGCAGGAAGAGAACGTTAAAGATCTCCCACACGCCGAACCAGAGAAATTCGCGATCGGCAGGGCGCAGGAAAAAGAGAAACAGGGAGCCGAGCCCGGCAAGCAGGCAAACGAGGCAATTGATGTTGTATTGGGCATTGGCCCAGAAAATCTCGCGCGTCCGGTGCTCCTGCCATTCCCGGATAAGGTTGGCGTCGCCGATCTGCATCGATTCCAGCAGCCCGCCAAAGGGTACCATTGCAAACGGATAGTGCCATACGCGGATGGCAATGCTGAGCGGCTTGCCCGATTCTTCCAGATCGGCAGGGATCGCGAAGACCAGGTTCTGCCCGAATCGAGGGCGCGCATGCGGCGGCATGGTGCCGAAATTGGCGATGAGGCGTCCATCGGCGTAAATCTGAAAGTTCGTGCCGATGGCCGGAACCCACAGTGCAAGCGGGCCTGAGCGGCTGGGCAGCGTGACCTTAAACCGGTACCACGCAAACCCGGTGAGGTTTGGATAGCCTTGCGCAAACCAGGATTGGCTTCCTCGAATCAGGGCCCAGGTGCTGTCGTCAATGGCGGGATTGGCCCACGCGAGTGTGGGATCGTCGCCGGGGTGGAAGCGCATGGGTCCGTCGAGCGCCATGATCTGACGGCCCTGGGTTGCCAGATCGAAAGTCTGCGAATGGAGCGAGCTGCCGAAGGCGGCGACGCCCAGAACGCTCAAAATCAGGTGGAATACCCGGCGGCGAGGCATTACTCGCTATCTTGTCACCTAATTCACTGGGCAGACAATGAAAAACAAAAAGGCTTCATCGGCGTGGGCGCATTTAAGTCCGATCGAGCTCGCCCGCAGCCATTCCGCACCTTCGCAGCGAATCCGGGATCGATCCGACTCTCAGATGCCGGCGTACCACGCATAACCAGCCTCTGGCTCTGCGGAGCCGAGGCCCTTTCCAAATTTCTTGATGTCGTCGGTGGCTGTAATGTGCGTCAGGAATTTGATGCTCTTGTAACCGAGTTGTCGTGGCACGCGCATGCGCAGCGGCCCGCCAAATTCCACGGGCAGATCGCCATCGTTCATCCCCATGGTGAGAAATGTCTGCGGATGCAGAGCGTCGGCCATGTCGATACTCTCCCACCAGTCGGGCTGGTAGGAGATGTAGACGAGATAGCGTGCCTGCGGCTTGAGGCCCACTTCGCGCAACATGCCGTCGAGCGGAGTTCCGATCCATTCCGCTATATAGGACCAGCCTTCTTCGCACGCAACTTCAGTAATCTGGCTTTTAATGGGCAAGCTCTTCAGGTCTGAGATCGAAAACGCAGTCGGCCGTTCGACCAGCCCATCGATTGTGAGCCGCCAGTCTTTGAAGCCGTCGGCCTGCTGGCGCTTGAAGCCATCGTTCAGCGGGTCGATCTCATTCGGGAAAGGCTTCGAGATCATGCTGCGGCTGAACTCGCGAGCCATAGAGTGCCGCGTGAGCAGCCGTTGCATCGCGTAAGTGAGCGCTTCGCCCGGTCCGTAGCAGCCGCCGCTATCCGGCGCAATCAACCCGTAGCGCGCGGCCAGGCGATCGACCGCGGCAAGTCCCGCAACGCCGGCGGCAGCACTGATGCCTGTAGTAATGAGCGTGCGGCGGGAAATCTTCTTCATGCTCACTCCCCTGCTCCAGGCATGCGCCCGGTCGTCATGGCACGCATGCGGCTCCAGAATCCGCCGATTGAAACCATCGTAACGTGCACCACGAGAAAGACCACAAGGAATCCGGACATAAAGAAATGCAGCGTGCGCGCCGATTGCCTGCCGCCCAACAGATCAACGGCCAATGGAAATGCAGAGTCGAACGCGGGAGAGAGCGCGAGGCCCGTCCAGATAATCAATGGAAACAGAACAAAGATCACGCCCAGGTAAGCGATGCGCTGCAATATGTTGTACGAACGCGCGTCCGTTGGCGGACTCCGGTGCAAATACTTCGCGATCACTGCCCAGCACGCCCGCGACGATCTTTCGCCGCGAGGCGGAAAGAGATTCTTAAAGAAGTGCCCACTGAACACGCCATAAATGAAGTAGACAAGGCCCGTGAGCACTGCGAGCCATGCCGCCTCAAAGTGGAGATAGCGGCTCCAGCCATTTTGATCCGGCAAAACGTAGTTATAGCCCGAAGGCACCGTGTCTCTCGAAGACGGAATATGCAACGTGAACAGCGGAGTTGTACCTGAGTTTCCTGTTTCTCCCCAATAGAACCGCGGGTGCGAAATCAGGATCTCAACGCCGCTGACAAGCAGGGCCAGGAATGCAATCACCGTGAGCCAATGGGTGACGCGAACCAGCGCAGTGTGCCGGGGGGCGGCGGCCACGTCGGTGTCGATGCTCAACCGCGTTGAAGCACCTGCCGCCTGAGTCGAAATGTGTGTTGAAACAGGGGTTGACACGTGGGGAGTTTAGCACGAACCCGATGAGTTCCAGCGGCGAATCGCCAGTGCCTGCAGGCACTCGGCAAGAGCTCAGCGCCTGTTGCTCGCCGCACTTCTCAGTGCTTCACCCGTCCATGCATTCCCGCTTCAAAACTGCGGCGGTCGAGTCTTGGCAGTGACCGCGCCACTCTGTGAGGAAAAAGCGGGTAGTGCTTCGCCGCGATCAGCAGCTCCGGGACGCACCACAGGTCCTCCTCGGCGGTCATCCAGTGCTCATCGTCGAGTCGCGACAGATTTACGGGGCGTGAATAGGTGCGCAACGTACGCTCGCCGCGCAGATTGTAGTAGTGCTCAAAATAACTCACCGCCAGTTCGCGCAGCGTCCGGTAGATGGGCGCGCGGAAGCGCAGCCCGGCGAAGTTCGACTTGGCAATGCCGCCCCATAGCCCGCGCTCGCGATAGAGCGCCACCACGTGATCGTCGTCGCGCACGGCTTCCAAGTCCATCAGCAGAGGCGGATGCCCGTTCACCCGCAATGCGGCCGCGGCCAGCAATGCTCCCTCAAGGCAATGCCCCTTGCGCTCACGCAAAACGTGTTGCGGAGAACCCGCCGTGTCGGCGTACTGGTACTCAATCGCGTCAATGAACTTTTGAATTTTCGCCGGCGTTTTCAGCGCGCGCAAAGTACGCAGGTCTGCTGGTCTTAAGCCGAAGCTCTCGCGCCGGGTTCGCTTCGTTCCAGCCGTCCTCAATCTCCCGCCTCTCAAAGCGCGCCGTAGCTCCCGGATACCGCAGCGAATAGACCAGGTTGCGGCGATTATACCGAAGCTTGTTGCGGAACCTGCCGCCCGCTCCAGTCCGGGACTCCACCTGCAGGTCGTCTTTCTCCATGCGGCGTCAGAAAGACTCCATCTGCGGGTCGTCGAAACGCACATTGCAGAAAGTTTTTACGGAGTTTTTCTTATATTCGTAGACCTGCAGGTCGTGCTTTCTTTCCGGCGCGCCACCTGCAGGTGCACGTTTTATCCGAACCACGCGAGCTCATCCCGACCGTGCACTC
>CAZKJB010000239.1:0-6519 GCA_964552975.1 uncultured Occallatibacter sp.
TTGCGCCCACAACGGCGGTTCCAATCAGAACCGGCTTGGCTGAAGCCTTGAAGGTGTTGCCGGCTCCATCGTTGGCTTCGAGCAAATGTTTTGCGCGCTCGAACTTCACGTCGATGTTGTAGTCCTTCTTCAACTCGGCTTCGATGCCGGGGACATTTTCAATCAGCGACAACTCGTAAACGGATTGCGCGTTGTCGGTAACCGGCCCGTAGGAATCCACGGCAATTGTCACCGGCCCCATGCCCAGGAAGCCGAACGCGACCAGGCCAAACGCGAATACGGCTGGAGCGAGCATCATGCCCAGCGGGTTATTTTGTAAATCCGGAATGCCCAGACTGAAGTAATATCCGAGCGACATCAATGCGACCATGCTCAATCCCAGCCAGTAAGCCGAGAAATTGCCGGCCACGAATCCCGACAGGATCCCCAGCGAAGCTCCGCCTTCCTGCGCTGACTTGACGACTTCTTTCACGTGGCTCGACTTGGTTGAAGTAAATACCTTCACCAGTTCGGGAATGATCGCGCCCGCCAAAGTTCCGCACGAAATGATCGATGCCAGCTTCCACCACAGCGTGCCGTCGCCCAGAGTCGGGATCATCAGGTACGAGACAAAGTAGGTCAGGATGATCGAAATGATCGACGTAATCCATACCAGCGACGTCAATGGCGTCTCAAAGTCCATATCGTCCGAGTTCGCATATTTCGCGTGAGCGATTGCGCCATTCAGGAAGTACGCGCCGGCGCTCGACACCAGCATGGCCACGCGCATCACGAAGATCCACACCAGCAGTTGCACTTGCACCGTCGGATCTTTCACTGCCAGCAAAATGAAAGTGATCAGGGCCACGCCCGTCACGCCGTAGGTTTCAAAGCCATCGGCGCTCGGCCCAACCGAGTCGCCCGCGTTATCACCCGTGCAGTCTGCGATCACTCCTGGGTTGCGCGCATCGTCTTCCTTGATCTTGAACACGATCTTCATCAGGTCGGCGCCAATGTCGGCGATCTTGGTGAAGATGCCGCCGGCAATACGCAGTGCCGCGGCGCCCAGGCTTTCGCCAATCGCGAAGCCGATAAAGCAGGGGCCCGCATAATCTCTTGGGATGAACAAAAGGATGAACAGCATGATCAGCAGCTCGACCGAGATCAGCAACATGCCGATGCTCATGCCCGCCTTCAGCGGAATCGCATACACCGGATACGGCTTGCCGCGCAGTCCCGCGAAGGCCGTCCGGCTGTTCGCAAATGTGTTCACGCGAATTCCGAACCATGCCACCCCGTAGCTGCCCGCAATGCCCACCAGGCTGAATCCCAAAATGATCGGCAGCGTCACCGCAATCGATTTCCCCGGTACCGGCGCCAGATAGCCAAAGTACAGTGCGATAATCACCGCGATGAACGCCCAAAGCAGAAGAATGAATTTGCCCTGCGTTACCAGGTACGTTTTGCAGGTCTCATAAATCATCTCTGAAATTTCGCGCATCGTGCGATGAACCGGCAGGTTCTTCAACTGCACGTAGATCGTCAGGCCGAACAGCAGGCCGCCGACGCAGAACAGCAATCCCCACGCCAGAAGAGTGTGCCCGTTCATGCCCAGAAAATTCACGCTCGACAAATCGGGAAGCGTCAAATTCGCTTCCCCTCCGCCCGCGTGTTCCGTCTGGGCGTTGGCGAATGTGGGAAGCAGCAGGACCAATACGGCGGCCGCCCTCTTCGACTGCCGTTTCAAGAAAGCCACCACGGATGAGCCGATCGCCTGCCGCGCAAACAAAAAGGCAACAATGAGCGACAGAACGCTCACGACTGAAAAAAAATACATCCCGTACGTCGCAGTCACATTTCCTCCAAACCCTAAGTCTTGAAGCCAATTCACGGCTTCCGAAACACGTCCCCTGAACAGCCGGGGCATTGCCTCCGGAAGGCTATCATTCGGATACACCGCTGTCGAGTGACTGCTGTCACGCGGTTTTTCTGCCTTATTTCCAGCAGATTGAACGTCCCGCAATGACACGCGCCCGGCCCATCCGGCAGACAGAACTCCCCGGCGAACCAGATTCGTTCGCAAGGCAAATCCTGCCTCGGTCAGACACTGTCATCCTGAGCGGAGCGCGCTTGGGGCCCCACGCAAGTGGGGTAAGCGGAGCGAAGGATCTGCTTTTGCTTTTCTGGACCCTGCAGTCGCGCCCACTTCGTACCAGTGCATGGCGGCTCGCGCCCCCAAACGACATCCGGGTCCCGGGCGAACCGTCACGCCCCCGCGCCCGACCCCACGAAGGTAATCAAAGTAACCGCGTTTTTCTCACGCGTCCGGCCCCAAAGCGACTGACACCGCAGGTGGTTTTCATACCCTGAAACTCCTCATTGCCGTCCTTTCAACGTTCTGATCCCACCCGCGCGCGCCGCATCTTTCTCTTGCAATTGGCCCTTTACTTCTCCGACGTTCAGGTGCTATTTTTTAGTCTCCCCGGACCCCAAGGACAGGAGAACTCCCATGTATTGCGCCCACTGTGGCACGCAATGTCTGCCGGATCATAAATTCTGCAAAGGTTGCGGTGCCGCAATCGGAGCACCGGGCAGCACGCTTGACGCTCCGCCGATTGCTGCCGTTCCTCAAGTTGCCGTCGCTGTTGCTGTCGCCGCTCCGCCCGCGCCACCGCCTCCGCCTCCGCCGCCTGTCTACCACGCCGCGCCACCGCCGCCACCGTCGGCTCCCTATCCGCAGGCCCCCCCGGGAATGGTTCCAATGTTGTACCAGGCTTACCCCGGCGGCCCGCAGCAGGTGTATTACGTCCCCGCACAGGGAGCGCACTCACATGCCGGCGCGGGTGTGATCGCAGGCCTCGAATCGAGGATTCGAAATTTGGCTTCGACCGAGAAGCTCGAGGGATTCAGCTTCAAAGAGATTTTCAAAGAGACGTTCACCAAGCGGACGCCCGATGAGCTGGAAGATTACTTCATGGTGGGCGGGTCCAAAACCACGCCGCCGCTTGAGCTGATCGATACCAACTGGCCCAGGCCCTGGATGTTCTTCCGCGTGCTGGCCGGTTTGGCCGTTGCCTACGCCGCGATTTACGCGCTCTTCCTCTACACCCTCAATGAAAAGCCAATGATCGCCATCATGGTGCTGGCAACGTTTGCCGTGCCCATCGCAACGCTTACGCTCATCTGGGAGATGAACACTCCGCGAAACGTGTCCATTGCCAAGGTGATTGAAGTGTTCGTCGTCGGCGGCGGCATCGCCGTGGTTTTCATTACCCTCTGGTATCTGATAACCATTTTCGGTTCCGTGCCGGGCATCGTTGAGGAGACCTCGAAGCTGGCGGCGGTCATCCTTGTCACCTACACCGCGCGCGGTTCGCGCTATCCCTACATCCTCAATGGAATCCTTTTTGGCGCCACAGTGGGCGCCGGATTTGCGTGCTCTGAGACGCTCGGCTACGGTCTCGATCAATTTGCCCAAACTTTGATCAAGTGGGTACAAGGTGGTGGATTGGCCACGCTGCCTGCCACAGCGCCGTTGGCTGACGCCTTGATGCCGGCGATGAATGCCACGATTACTGAGCTCAACTTCCGCGCCATCCTGTCCCCGTTCGGGCACATTGTGTGGACGGGAATCGCAGCGGGCGCGTTCTGGCGAGTCAAGGGCGATAAACCAGCAAACCTGGGCATGCTGCTCGACGGCCGGTTCCTGAAGGCGTTCATTATTCCCGTGGTCATGCACACTGTTTGGGATTCGCCGTTGGCTGCCGGCAGCGCCAATGTTGTCGTCTCGTACGTCGGCATGGGCGTCGTGTCCGTCATCTCGTGGTACGTAATGTTCACCATGATGCAGCAGGGCCTGCACCAGGTCAGAGACATGCAGAAAGCGCAACTCGAGAGCACACTGGCCCACGTGGAATCGACGCTCGGGCTGGGGACGATGAGAGCGAGCGCGTAACGGCCGCAGCAGGTTGGCGGGCGCTTTTAGCCTGCCGTGCGAAGTGGCAATTAGCAGCACAAGGGTCAGCAGGACAAGGAGAATAGGTCCGATGGCATTCTGCAGTAAGTGTGGCGCACAGTTGGATAGCGATGAGCGTTTCTGCGCGAAATGCGGAAACGTTACGGTGGCAAATGGGGCAGCGGCGCCGGTGCCTGCCGCCGCTCCGGTTCTCGCGCCCGTTGGCGTGCCTCCAATGGCTGCGGCCCCTCACCTGCCCATCGTGGCGCCGGGCCAGGTTCCCATGTCGGTGGCCCTCCCGCCGGGAGCGCCCGCGAAGAAGAGCGGGATGGTGTGGCTTGCCATCATCGTCGCAGCTGCCGCTGGGTACTACTACTACACGCACCATATGCAACCGCAGGGGCCGCAGCCCGGAAATGCGCCTCAGGGACAGCCGGGGCCGCAAAGCCAGCCGGGCGGAAATCCAGGACAACAACCAGGGGGGTATCCAGGGCAACAGCCCGGCGGCTATCCGGGGCAGCAGCCAGGCGGCTATCCTGGGCAACAGCCAGGCGGCTATCCAGGGCAGCAGCCGGGATTCAATCCAGGACAACAGCCGGGCGGCAATCCGGGGCAACAACAACCAGGCGGCGGGGGCGGAAGCAGCGCGGCGCTGGTGCGGATGCAGTCGTTCACCGGGCAATGGAACGCCGTCAATGGCGTCATCCAGATCTCCAATGGGCGCTGGGTGAATGCTTCGCCGGTCTCCATTCAATCGGCGACTTTGGAATGCGTCCAGTACGCCTCCAGCGGGTCCACGCTCACGCAAACGCAAATCACTTTGAACGGGCCGGTGCCACCCGGAACCGCTGACACCTTCACCATGTTCCAGATGGGTCAGATTGCGCAAGGCCTGGCCAAGGTGAACTGCGGCATTATCGGTGTCACGCCGGCTCAATAAGGCAATCGCACACCATGCCGTCTCCGCTTGCGGCGGCGGTGTCAGCATACAGGTCCGATTGAGAGCGGTAGCGGCAATCATCTGCAAGGAGTTCGAAAGACATGGCATTCTGCGGCAATTGCGGCGCACAGATGGAGGCAACCGAGCGCTTCTGCGTGAAGTGCGGAAAAGATAACGGCGTCAAGCAGGCAGCGGCGCCGGTCCCACCCGTTCCACAACCCCCCGCTCCACAGGTCGTCCCCACACCGGTTTCCTATGCTGCGCCGCCTGTGCCGTTCCCCGTCGCCATGGCTGTGCCACCGCAGGCTCCCGCCAGCAAAAACGGGAAAATGATTGCCATCCTCATCCTCGCGCTACTGGCGGGCGGCGGGTATTACTATTACACGCACCCTCCGCCGGCCCCTCAGCCCCAGCCCCAGCCAAATCCTAACCCGAATCCCGGGCCGTCCAATTCAGACCTCGCCAAGCAGCAGGCCTTCACCTATGGGCAGCCGTATACCTCAAATGGCTATCTCGAAATCCCGGGCGGAAAATGGGTCAACAACTCGAACGTCGCCCTGGCGTCGGCGACACTGGAGTGCGATCAGAAGGATACCAACGGAAATCCGCTCGCGCAGATGCGCGCTACTCTCACCGGTCCCAACGGGCCCAATCAACCTGGAGGCACGGTCACCTTCAACACAATTCAGATGGGATCTGTCGCGACCTACGTGGACAAAGTGAATTGTGTCATCGTCCACGTCAAGCAGCAGGGGCAATAGGAAACCGATCCTCCTCGCTCCGGAACAAGCGGCGCCCACGCTCACCGCTGTCATCCTGCGAAGCGCTTCCAGGTGGGCATTCCCTGCGCGCTGTCATCCTGAGCGGAGCGCGTCTGGGACCCCACGCAAGTGGGGTAAGCGGAGCGAAGGATCTGCTGTTGCTCTTTGATCGGATCTGCACGATACGAACGCGCCCATCCGCGCCGTGCTGTTGCTTTTCGCGGCAAGGTTGGGAACACACTGTTCCCTGATTCCTGATCCCTGATCCCTGCAATGGTTCACCGCGCCAGAAAGTTCTCGTTGGCCAGAATCCGGTAGAGGGTCGACCGGCTGATTGCCAGCTGGCGCGCCGTACGCAGCTTGTTTCCGCGATTCAGGTCCAGCACATATTGCACGTGCTGCCGGATGACTGCATCGAGCGACAAGTCCGAAGGCGGTGCGTCTGGTTGCGGGCTCAGCCGCGCATCCATCATCCCCTGCTGGCTGTCGGGCAACGCCAGATCGATCGGCCGGATCACGCCATTGTCCGCCTCAAGCAGCGCCGCTTCCAGAACGCTCGCCAGTTCGCGCACATTGCCTGGCCAATTGTGCTGCAACAGCCGCGCCAGCGATCCCGGCCCCAGCGCCACCGGCCTCTGCTGATACCGCGCACAAATACGTTCCAGCAAAAACTGCGCCAGCGGAGCAATGTCTTCACGGCGCTGGCGCAGCGGTGGAATTCCGAATCGAATCGCCGTCAGGCGAAATGCCAGGTCGGGCATTAGCAACCCCTGCCCCGCCATTACCCGCAACGGCGTCTGCGACGATGCCAATACAACCGCGCGCCCCGGCGGCCGGTCCTGCAGCGACTTCAACACACCCAGCAACAGCCCCTGCCCCGGCGG
>CAZKJB010000240.1:0-6501 GCA_964552975.1 uncultured Occallatibacter sp.
AGTTCTTCCAGTCGCGGTTGATCAGTTGGATCGCGATCGGTGACCCGATCGTCTTACCGTGGCGCACCCCGGAAATGATGTGGGCCTGGTCGGTTTCGATCTTCATGCGACCGCCGCGGCCATAGCCCTGCTGGCGGCGCCAAAGCTCTCGATTGACGAAATCCAGGTCAACTGGCACGCCGGCGGGGAATCCGGACACGAGCGCAATCAAGGCCTCACCGTGGGACTCGCCGGCGGTGGAGAAACGAATCATATAGGTTCGATTGTAAATGCGGCCGGGCAGGCTAACGAGCGGCGTTCTCCCTGCAATTCACTCAAAATAGACAACTAGTCTGCCGAAAATACGAGCCGGGCACTCTTGAGCAACGCGGAATGCGGAACAAGGGCTTCGCGAACCTCAGCGCCGTTGAGCGTGACGCGGTTGAGCAATGCGGGGTTGCTTGCTTTGCGCCTTGATGTGGACGCACCCGGGTACCGGCTCTCAGTATCGTTCTGGGTTTCTCGTGTTTTCGCCAATGCTGTTGACTGAAATGGGATCGGAACTCAAATTCAATCGCCGCCAACTGTGCGGCACGCTCGTAACCACATTTTCAGGAAGATTCTCAATTCCTCCGGTGGACGGAGCCAAATGTCGGCCGCAGTGTCGCGGCGTTCGCGCCTGACCAAACCGGTTAGCCCGTGTCCCTTCATTGTAAGAAAAGCTGCCTCGTCGGTTATGTCATCGCCAAGGAATGCCGCCGGAAGCGGGATGCTGTCCTTCATCTCGTCGAGAAGCGTTCGCACGGCCGCGCCTTTTTCGCGGCCTGCGCGTAATTCGAGTCCGGACTCAAATTCGAGCAGGGTAAGGCCGTCCAAATGCGCAAGGGGTTCGAACAGAGCCCGCGTTCGCTTCTCAATTGCCTTGGCTTTACCTGGCGGAATGCCGCGCCAGTGCATTGTGGCCGAGTTGGGCTTTGCCTCGAATAGACCTCCAAGCGAGTCGCGCCGCAGTTGCGCGGAAAGCTCATTAAGCTTGGCTTGGGTTGCCGGCGGAGGCTTCTCGAGTTGGCGTCGGCCATCGGCGTGCAGCCGCTCGGCTCCGTGCAACCCCCATACCTCAAGCGGAACCGCCAAGCCCAATAGCGGCCCAATCTCTGCCGCCGGGCGTCCTGTTATCACCACGATGCGCGTTGGGCCTTGGTTTTGGATAAGTGTCAGCAAGTCGCGCACGCCGGCCCACGGACGAGCTTTGAAGCGATCAACCCGAAAGGGCGCCAGCGTTCCGTCGTAATCCAGCAGTAATAATGCCTTGGCAGCGCCGGCGAAAGCGCCAAAAAACCGGTCCAGCTTCTTCGCTGTTTCGACAATCAACCTTTACTCTCTTTCACGCCAGGTGTTCCGCAACGACCTCGGCCGTCGGGATGACGGATGGCGCCACGCGACTCAGGTCCGCGTTGTCCAGACGCAATTCGCGCAAGTCGCCCAAAGCCTTCGCGGCCCACAGGTAGATGTTGTACTCCATCACCTGGCGCCTCATCCGGCGCATTCTCTCGCGGCGTTCAGCCAGATTCATTTCCAAGCCCATATGGATGGCTTCGGCCACTCCAACAACATCATACGGATTTACCAACAACGCATCGCGCAGCTCCACCGCCGCGCCGGTAAACTTGCTCAGCACCAGCACGCCATCCTCGTCATCGCGTGCAGCCACGAACTCCTTGGCGACAAGGTTCATACCATCGTGTAGTGAAGTCACGAGGCAAATATCCGCAGCGCGGTACCAGCGGTTCACTTCATCGTGATTGCACTGGCGCTCAATGAGGATGATTGGTTTCCAGTGGGAGGTCTGATAGAGGGTGTTGATTCGCTCCACAGTCTCCTCGACGCTGGTGCGTAGCTCGGCATAGCTGGCAATACGCGTTCTGCTCGGCGCCGCAATCTGGACCATTGTCAACCGTTCGCGATACCAGGGGTGATCTTCGAGCAATTGTCCAATGGCCTCGAGGCGCTCCACGATTCCCTTGGTGTAGTCCAGCCGGTCTACGCCGACAGCCAGGCACGCCGCGCGCACACCGAACTTGTTCAATAACAGGTGCCGTTCGGCCTCACGTTTCTCCTCTATCGCAGGGTCTGCCAAAGCGGCATTCGGTCGCGCCGCTCCGTCGAACGCCACGCTCACCGGGTACGGCCTTACGATGCTGGTGTGCCCGTGGCGAAGCACCATCATGTGTTCGCGGTCTGTTCGCGACTCGATCACTCGGTCTACTGTGCCAAGAAAATTGTTGCAATGAAGCGGAATGTGGAAGCCGATCAGGTCGGCGCCTAGAAGCCCGTCCAGCAACTCGGCTTGCCACGGACAAATGCCGAATGCTTCAGGATTGGGCCATGGTATGTGCCAGAATATCGCGACCCGTGCATCCGGCCGTGCCGTCTTTACCAGTCTCGGCAACAGTGCGAGGTGATAGTCCTGCATAAATACGACGGGTTCTGCACTATCTTTCATCTCTTCAAGCAGAACGTCGGCAAATTTCTGGTTCACTCTTTGGTAGCAATCCCAGTCGGCCGCGCGAAAAACCGGTCGCGTGTGCGCAATGTGGCATAAGGGCCATAAACCTTCGTTCGCGAATCCATCGTAGTAACGCGCTTCTTCCTCTGCTGTGAGCCATACGCGTCGCAAGGTATAGTGCGGATCGTCGGGCGGCACACGCAGCCTATCGAATTCATCCACCATCGTTGCATCGGCGTCGCCGCTGCCACTCGCGACCCAAACGCCGTCGCATGCACGCAGAACCGGCTCCAAGGCTGTCACTAATCCGCTGGGCGGTACCACGCAAACCGTCTCCCGCCCTTGACGGACATGCATGTAAGGCTCTCGGTTCGAAACGACGAAGATGCGGCTCGAACCAGCCCGATTGCGCATATGCACTGCAAGCCGTTCGGCAGTCCAGAGGTGATCGCCGCTATCGCGTAAGCGCGCCTCCGCGGCAGCGGCGGCGCGCGCGGCAATCAGGCTCTCTGCCATCGTTTCCACTTCCCGCGCGAGTGGCGAAAAAAGGCCGAATTCGTGCACGCCCGGTTCCGCGGATTTTTCAGAATGGCCGGTTCGCAGGCGGCGCATCCGCTCTGCAACGCGTCGCATTGGGCGAAGAAGGAACCAGCGCACCATGATCAATGTGACACCCACAATTAAGATCACCAGCGCCACAATTCGCCAGAAACTCCGTTGCCAAAGGGCGATACCCTCGGCCCTGATGTAACTGGCGTCAGCCACAACCGCCATGGCGCCCTCTAATTGATTGCCATCGTGGACCGGAGACACCTCCTCCAACCATTCCCAGTTACCGGCGTGGCCGAATGCGGCGGCATCAAGTCCTCGCTGCAGCGATCTCTCCACCACACCGTGCGCTAGTGCCGCCAATACATCTGGGGGACCGCTTCCGGCGATCAATTTTCCATGGATGTCGTAAACCACCAGTCCCAAGGCGCCTGTCCCGGACTTAAGCCGCTCCATCACGGCGGGAAGGACGGAGGGGTCGTCCTTCGTGAGAGCGTATTGAACATTCGGCTCAATGGTCAGGTCCATCCACCTTGTGCGACGCTCGAGATCTTCGCGCAGAACGTGCCGGTGCGCCAACACGTCGAAGTAGGTGGAGGCGACAGAAACCAACGTCACGCCCGCGATAAGCGCAAGGATCAACCGCACGCGAAACAGATGCATCGTCTCCTCCTGATATATAGTTGGATGCAATCTACAGCAATTTCATAGTCTTGCCAGGCGCTCCGACGGATCGCCGAATCAATTATTCGTTGATGAAAAAGCACTTGAGGGCGTTGCTTCAATTGGCAATTTGCCTCGGCCCGGATCGTAAAACGCGTTCCGTGCCCTGTCATGTCTTTTTGCCGCGGGCATCGCCGCGTTGGTCCTAAGTTGCCGAGAAGAGATGGATAGAACACCCTTCTAAGCTGCGTTACCTTTCATTCTCGCCTCCACCATGCGTTATTCTGTCCTCGGGTAGCGGTGCAAAGTTCTCGTCTGGTAGGCCGGGAGATCATGGCAATCAACAAGCTCGACCGTACCGCCAAAGAGATCGTTCTTACGGTTCAGGAATACTCCATTTTTTCAGGGCGAGCATTTCTCAATCTCTTCCGTCCCCCGATCTACTGGACTGACTTCCTCATCCAATCCGATATCATCGGTGTCGGTTCGATACCGATCGTCGTTCTTGCCGGATTCTTCACAGGCGGGGTGCTCGCGTTGCAGTCTGCAGCGACTCTCACGGAGTTCGGCGCCGCGGCAGTTACAGGGCAGTTTGTAAGTCTCACCATGATCCGCGAGTTAGGCGCAGTCCTCACCGGAATCATGGTGGCGGGCCGGAACGCTTCTTCGATAGCCAGCGAGCTCGGCTCCATGGTCGTTACCGAGCAGATTGACGCGATGCGCGCTCTGGGTGTTGATCCCATGAGAAAGCTCGCCACTCCACGGATCTTTGCAAGCATCGCCATGCTTCTGCTCCTTACGATCGTTGCCGATGCATTTGGCATTATGGGCGGCGCGGCGGTGACCGTCTTCCTCAATCACCAGAATGGCACCCAGTACTTCCACATGGCCTATGAGCATCTTCGCTATCCCGACATTATCCAGGGGCTTGTCAAACCGCTCTTTTTTGGCTATATCCTCGGCTCCATCGGGTGCTTCTATGGCATGAGGACTACGGGAGGAACTGAGGGTGTGGGCCGCTCGACAATTCAGGCCGTCGTCACTTCCTCCGTGCTCATCATCTTCGTTGATTTCCTGATCACCCACGTTTTGCTTAGCATTTTCCCCACATGAACCACTCTGCCGTTCCCGCGCCTGCAACTCCGGCTTCTGCGCCGGAAGCAAGCCCTGTCGTCGCAGTGCGCAATGTCACGGTCGCATTCGACGGCCCACCTGTGCTAACTGATATCACGTTTTCAGTAGCTCCTGCCGAGACGCGCATCTTGCTTGGACCCGCGGGCGTGGGAAAGAGCGTTCTCCTCAAAATAATCATTGGGCTGCTTCGTCCCGTCAAAGGCGATGTAATGCTTTTCGGCAAGAATATCTCCCGCATGCCGGAGGAGGAGCTTTTCGCTTTGCGGGTTCGTGCCGGAATGGTTTTCCAGGAAGGGGCTCTATTTGATTCCCTCACTGTCCGAGACAATGTCGCTTACCAGTTAATTCAAGAGGGCGTGCCCGATGATGAAATCGATACCCGAGTCCATGAAGCGCTCCGCTTTGTCGGCCTGGCCGAGACCTTCGGCATGTATCCAGCCAGCCTTTCGGGAGGCATGAGGCGACGCGTTGCCATTGCCCGTGCATTAATCCACGATCCCGAGCTGATCCTCTATGACTCGCCCACCGGCGGCCTCGATCCCGTGACCTCCACCACCATCATTGAGCTGATCGTCAAGCAGCGCGATGTGCACGCAACTCCCGCACTGTTGGTCACTCATCGCCTCCAGGATGCCTTCACCCTTTGCAATCACCGTTTCGATGCGGACCAAGGTTGCATGGTTCCGCTGCCGCCGGGGCAGACCAACCCCAACACGACTTTTCTCATGCTTGAGGAGGGCCGCATCATCTTCGACGGCTCCTTAGAAGAACTTCTCCACAGTCAGAACACCTTCGTTCGCGAGTTCCTCGAGTAGATCCTGGACTCGTCCCGCCACCGGTTCATCGACTGCCGCTGCAATTCATCTCTAATCACGAGCCTCTTCGATTTATACAAGATCGGTGTTGGACTCTTTGAATGAGGAGAGCGCGGCGGCGGCCTCTTGGTTACTGTGCCTACGAACGGAGCTGGGGGTGTGGTGCCGGTGGTTGCGCTCTAGCATCGGCGTCTCATCCCCGAATCGAACGTTGACGGCATCATTCGTTCTTTCCTCAGTTCGGCTGCCATAGGTGTCCTCTACAAGCAGAACGCTTCGATCAGCGGCGCCAGGGAGGGTTGCCAGTGCGAAGTGGGCGTGACTTGTTCAACGGTTGCGGCCGGACCCACTTCAGCTCTCGGCGGCAACGATGGACAAATCGAATATGCAGCCGAAATCGCCATGGAGCATAACCGCGGCATAACCCGCGACGCCATTGGCAGTCTCGTGCAATTTCCCTCTATCGAGCGCAACGCAATGGGAGCGGCCGAGGCCGTGTAAGCTGTGCGCGTGGCCCTCAATGAGCCAGAGAATCACAAAGTATCGCTCGGTCAGGTCATCCCCATCACGTTCCTCGCTGCCTCGATATGCAGTCCCGCTATAAAGAAACCAGCCTCGCTGGACTCGCACTGAATGTATTTGAGTGCTGAGTGGACATCGATAAACACGATCGTGCATTCGTCATCGCAATTGCTCGCGGCGATTGTCGTCAGGAACAATTTGAACGGGCGGAATTTTCTTTGATCCGCGAGTCCAACTTCGACTTAGAATTCTCCTCGGACCTTTGCTCGCCGCCAAAGCGATGTTGATCTTTTTTTCACTCTCACGTCGTTTTTCTCTTGACATCGATGTTGC
>CAZKJB010000241.1:0-6478 GCA_964552975.1 uncultured Occallatibacter sp.
CCGGGCACATTCCCAAGGAAGTGGAGCGCGCGGTGAGCAATGGCCTTGCCATCGTCCCCTTTCGCATTGAAGATGTCATGCCGGGCAAGTCGCTGGATTATTTCATCGGTTCAGTGCATTGGCTTGACGCCATGACGCCTCCGCTTGAAATGCATCTCGACAACTTGGTGGAGACGGTTCGAAAGCTTTTGACGCCGGTCATTGTCTCGCAAGCCATGCCAGCCCCGCCGCCGCCTCCCTTCCCTCAGCCATCGCCCGTTTACCCTCAGCCTGCCTCCGGCACCTCAAGCGCAATCACGCCCAAGACACTTGGGATCGGCGCAGTTGCGGTGCTCGCCATGGCGGGGATCATCTGGGTAGTCATGCGGCCAAAGCCCACGCCGCCGGCGCCTCCCGGTCCCGCCCCTTCTCTTGTGATTCCCTCACCCAATCCGCCGGCGCCCACTCCCAACCCCGTCCACGAAACCAGTCCCATTGCAGCAACCGGCGCCGACCCCATCGTCGGTTGCTATCGCTGGTCCAATAACGTAACGGTTGTCATTCGCTCGAATGGCACCATCGTTGGGGGCCCGGAGTCCGGGCGCTGGTGGGTACTCAACTCCGTCACGCGTGCTTACCAGTTCGATTGGTCAGCGGCATCGAAACCGGTCTTCACAATCACGATCTCGCCCGACCAGCGCTCGTTTAGTGGACTCAATCAATACCAATATCCGCTTTCAGCCACCCGAACCTCGGGCACGTTCGGCCTGGTTGGGTCCTGGAATTTGTCAAATAACGTTCCCATGCTCGTCGATCCCAACGGCAGTTTCTCGTCTGCCGCATTCAAGGGCTCCTGGCAAACCGTCGATGCCGCGCAGGGCGTCTATTCGCTTACCTGGCCGCCTCTGATCGACAGTGTCACGCTTTCCACTGACGCTCGTCAGATTACCGGAGCAAACCAATACGGCGTAGCCATCTCAGGAACGAGAACCGAACCCTGCTCCGCAAAATAGAATGAACCGGCACAGCGCCCGGTCGTTACCTGAACCAGCCCCGCCTTGGGTTTGAACGGCCCAAGCCGGCAAGGTAGGCTTCGCCGATTCCAAGAAAGTTCCTGGGATTACAACTTAGCGTGGAAGTCGTACCATGACCGCTTCTGCAGGCTTCCCCTCTTGGAAAAACCCTTATGGTAATGCAGCCAGTTGTATGCTACATCCTCAACGGATTGCCAGGGGCCTGAAGTTTCCTCGCCGAAAGGACCAGATCCCCCTCGGATGTGTCTCACCTTCCCATATTTATTGTTGATCCGATCTGCGTACCACGCCGCCAATTTCAAAGAACGAGACATCGCGCTCTCATTTGAAAATTCGGGAAACCGGCTATTGTGGCGCATTTGGTCCACGACTTTGAACTGTCGATAGCCGACGCTCCATAACATCAACAGGTAATCGAACTCATGAGCTTCGATCGAGAGATAGGCCGGAAGGTCCTCGGGACGAAGACATTCGAGACACGATCGGTCCGCTCGCTCGATGTCGATCTTTAGGTAATATGGAACACCGTGCTTTGCGAATAACTGAGAAAGTGTGACGGATTCGACCTCGATACGGTGACAGCGGTTCCCTCCCCGTCCGCCGATTTCTCGATCGAAAGAACTCCAGTCATCGTTAACATCGGAAACCCAAAAATCGATCGTCCCGGGATGGTCAGAGATTGCGCATGACTCGATCACGAGGCGCCCCACCGCAATGTCTTCCGCAAACTTCTCGCGGTTCTCCGCGACAAGCGTTGGATTCGCTTCCACAGCAATTACGCGAAAGTCTCGAGACAGATAGTGGGCAGTATCCTCTCCATGGTTCATACCGAGATCAAAAACTAATTTGGATTCCATTCCAGATGGTTATACTCTAGCTCACGATAGCAAGGCTTCTCCGCTCCTCGTTACCAATCTTGGTGCGACGGTCATTCCCGTTCAACTTCACCACCGCGACATCCTAAGTTAGCGCTTGCCATTTGGATCGTATTGAAAGCACTTCTCAATCGACACGCCAAGGACGATGGCGACCTTGAATGCCGTCTCAAGCGAAGGCGAATACTTGTCTTGCTCGATCGCAATCACAGTTTGCCGTGTAACGCCTACTTCATCGGCGAGTTCCTGCTGCGTCATCTCTCGCTTGGCTCGGAGTTCCCGAACTTGGTTGCGAATCGCGGGCATCAGAGTGCTCTCCGGTAAGCCGCAATCTGCGTCGCCGTCTTCGTAATATCCGCGATGACCAGCATCCCAAAGAAGACGCTCAGGAAATGGAGCCCCATCATCCGGCCGTCCATATAAAGATTTCCGGCCGCCGCATGAAACCATAACATCGCCAGCCCCAGCACCATCAACGACGCGATCGTCAAATAGCCAGCCCGATAGCCTCGCAGCTCAATTAGGCGGTCCCGCTCGTCCGTAACCCGGTTACGCGTTAAGGCAGCGATAATCGATTGAAGCGCAATCTGCAACACGATAATCGCGATGATCATGCCCGCAACCTTGCCGACCGAATTCTGCCGGTGCAGCACAAAATAGGGTCCGTACACAACCAGCTCCACTGCCAGCGACGCGTAAAGCGTCTTCTCCTTGTACGAAAGATTGAGCGCCATCGCGAATTCCCTCCAGGTACAAAATCTTTTACACTGCCAACATATCTCCATTCGTTCTCAATGTCAAATATTATTTACATTCATTTTCATGAGAGATCTCGTCTCCGGCTCATCGTTCAAGTCCAGGAACTCTTAATCCGGTATAATTCCTCGACTCGATGGAGAATCCGAGCGTTCAGAAACAACTCGAGCCTGCGCGATCGAACTGGTCTGGTCTCACGTTCGAATCAAGCGTCAGTCGCTCCGCCGGTTATCGCCCGGACGTGGACGGATTGCGGGCCATCGCCGTGCTTGCCGTTCTTTTCTTTCACACCGGGTTCCTCAATTTCCCGGGCGGGTTCGTCGGTGTCGACGTCTTTTATGTGATCTCCGGTTATCTCATTACTTCGCTTCTGGCAAGAGAGATGCTCGAAGACAAATTCTCGCTCGTGTCGTTTTACGAACGAAGAGCGAGGCGCATCTTTCCCGCCCTATTTACAGTGTTGTTTTTTTGCATTCTGGCCGCGGCCATTCTTTTCGATCCGCAAGAGATGATCGGATTCGGAAAAGCTCTCGTCACAACCACGCTCTTCACCAGTAACTTCTACTTCTGGCATAGTGCGCGTCCCCTCGGCTACTTCGACACCAACATCAGATCTCAGGCGCTGCTGCACACATGGTCGCTTTCGGTGGAGGAGCAGTTCTATCTGTTCTTCCCGCTCACGCTCTTTCTGCTGTTTCGTTGGCAGCGGCGGTGGATCAATCCATGGTTGCTGTTGCTCACCATCGTTTCATTTGCCCTGAGTATCTGGTCGATCCACCACTACCCAATCGTGGCTTTCTACTGGTTGATCCCTCGAGCCTGGGAACTCCTGGTGGGTTCCCTTCTCGCAATGAAGGCAATCCCGTCCCTGCCGAATCGTGTCGCCCGCGAGCTGGCAGGCTGGCTTGGGATTGCGATGATCTGCTTTGCCCTCCGATTTCAGATTCCTGCAGAGCTATTTCCCGGTTGGTTCGCATTGCTGCCGTGTCTGGGAGCGGGGCTTGTCATCTACGCCGGCGAAGCCGGCCCATCGTCGGTCCGCGCGATCCTCGGCTTACGCCCCTTCGTCTTCATCGGTGTTATCTCTTACTCGCTCTATCTATGGCATTGGCCCATCATCGTATTCAGCAAGCATCTGCCTTTCCGTTTCACCGGCAGAACCGAAATCATGGTTGTGCTTCTGTCCTCTCTCGTCATGGCATTTGTGTCGTTTGAATACATCGAACGGCCGTTTCGAGGAAAGAGTTCTCCCATAACCCGGCGACAGGTCTTTGGGCTGGGCTTAGCCGCCAGCGTCCTCACACTGTCCTTTGGAATAGCTGCCTATCGCTCGCAAGGTTTGCCCGGGCGATACGATCCCCAAACAAGGCAGGTGATCGCCGGCAATCTGGCGCGGATAGACGATTTCGACGGTTCCTGCGGCAACTTCAGAAACGAGGTCCACAAGCTCGACGACATCAAGTTTTGTGACCTTGGCAGTCAGTCGCCGCACAAGATTCTGTTCTGGGGAGACTCACACGTCGAACAACTATACCCGGCAGTTGAACAGATCTATAAGGAAGGAGGATTGGGAGACCAGGGCGCCGTATTCGCAATTGAAGATGGGTGCTTACCAGACGCACATCTGAACAATACAAGGGAAGGCTACCACTGCGATTCCTTTGCGAAGTTCGCGATGATGAGGGCAGAAGAAAAAGATATCGGCACAGTGTTTCTCGGATTCAGTACATGGTGGGATAGGCGAAACGGCGATTTCTGTATCTCCGTGGATGAGATATGCAGAAATTCGCTCTCTTCGGATGACCTGCGCCGCAACTTCCTCGCAGATTTGGCTGATGAGATTCACCAGCTTCAGGCTAATGGGAAAAACGTAATCGTGTGTCTTCCATTCCCTGTCTACGATGTAAATCTTCCCGAACTTGAAATCAGCAATGCCGTGTTCGGCAGGTTCGGCTTGGCTGAAGACCCCGTCGACCGGACCTCGATATCGCTCGGGGAGGAAGTGAGAGCGACCGCAATCAGCAATGGGGCGGAGATTCTTGATCCGCGAGAAACCTTATGCTCGGGGTCGCAATGTCGCGTCCAGATTGGTGGCGTCTCCATTTACATGGACAGCAACCATATCGCCAGAAGCCAGATTGCGATTCTCGAAAACCCTCTCCGCAACGCACTTCTTGCGCAGCCTCCGCGTGCGCACTAAACACGGCCCTCGTTTTGACGCCGCGTTTCCCCGAATCACTTGGCGAATTCTGAGCGCTTCGGTTCCGTTTCGCTGGACTGACGGAGCAGGTCTTCGGCATTCTGTTTTCGCATCTGAAGAACGCTATCCTCCGCATCCTGTACCTTCTTGCGGAGCGCAGCGTTAGAAGCCACGCCGATTGATCGTTCTATTTCCAAAAGCTGGTCGAGCAGCAAATTGGACCCCATAATATATCCCCCGAGTGGCGTGCACTTCCAAGGTGCATTTGAGTTTTGGATGGAAAAATGCCGCAAAAAGGTTGCATGATTGGTGCAGTTTCGCCCATAACTGCACAACAGCCGGGCCCCTTGTGGCGGCCCGCTTCAGGCTCATGGTGGAGATGACCGCCCCGTCTTGGCCCTCCCTGACTCGCCCACTACGACTTTTGGAATCCTTAAGAGCCGCCAAACTTGGCCATTGATTAAGAACTTCAACACCAAGGCTTTGAACTCACCCAAAGGTGCCAGCGACCCAGTTCCTCCCGTTCGAACGTCCTGCCCCTCCCGCTCGTCTATCTTCTAGTAAAGACTGATACCCTTGATATGGAGCACTTTGTTGGAGATTTCCGGGCCGCGCCACGAGCGCAAGCCCGGCGAGCGCGTACATGGCAGAATTCGTCATCAAGTTAGCCGATGAGCGTGGCCGCGTGCAGGAGCAGGTGCAGACGGCGGCCACCGCCGAAGAGTTGCGGGCCCGATTTGCCCATGCGGGCTACCACGTCTTCAGTGTCCGCGCCCGCGGCGGCATCGCCGGGGCTCGGCGCAACGTCAAGCTCGAGCCGTTTCTCATCTTCAATCAGCAGTTTCTCACCCTCATTCGCGCCGGCCTTCCCATCCTCAGCTCGCTGCAAATGCTCGGCAAAATCCAGAAAAACACCCAGTTCGCCGGCCAGCTTGACGATATAACCAATCGCGTAAAGAACGGCGAAGCGCTTTCCGCGGCATTCGAAGCGCAGAGCGGTTTCCCGCTCATATACACCACCACCCTTCTCGCGGGTGAGCGCTCAGGCAACTTGCAAGAGGTACTTGAGCGCTATGTCAGCTTCCAGAAAATCGCGCTCACTTTCCGCAAAAAGCTTGTCGCCTCGCTCATTTATCCCACGCTGCTCATGACGCTCGTCATCAGCCTTCTCATCTTTCTCCTCACCGTCGTTGTCCCGCAGTTTGCCGAGCTCTATGACCAGTTGGGTTCCAAGCTGCCCGCCATGACCGTGGCCCTCATGTCCTTCGGCCGCTGGTTGCAACACAATATTCTTTGGCTCGCGTTGGCGCTTCTCATCGTTGCCGCCGTTTCCTACCGCTTCGCCATCACGGAGCGTGGCAGGGACTTCATCGACAGAGTTCGTGTACGGCTTCCAATCTTCGGCAAAATATGGCTCAAGTATCAGGTCGCACTCTTCGCGCGTACGCTATCCACGTTGCTCACCGGCGGATTGCCGCTCGTTCCTTCGCTTGAAACAGCAGCAAAGTCCATCTCATCGCGCCAGGTTTCCAAGGCCGTCCAAACTTCGGTCGTCACCGTCAGCGAAGGCAAAAGCCTCGCCGATTCGCTCATCAAGACCGGCGTATTCCCTGATCTGGCCTCTGAAATGATCA
>CAZKJB010000242.1:0-6474 GCA_964552975.1 uncultured Occallatibacter sp.
TGCTGGCGGTCGAAGAGCGCTTCGGCCGGCTCGACGTGCTGGTGAACAACGCGGGTATGGCGCCGAGGGTTCGCGCCGACATTCTTGAAGCGCGCGAAGAGAGCTTCGACGAGGTGATGGCGACCAACCTGAAGGGACCGTATTTCCTGACCCAGGCGGCTGCGGCGTGGATGATCCGGCAGCGGGCGGAGCGCGGCGCAGCGCATCGCGCCATCATCAACATTGGATCGGTATCTGCCACGATGGCGAGCGTCAATCGCGGCGAGTATTGCCTCTCGAAGGCGGGCGTTGCGATGGCGACGCAGCTATGGGCGGTGCGGCTGGCAGAGCATGACATCGGTGTTTACGAAGTGCGGCCAGGAATCATTGAGAGCGATATGACTGCAGGCGTGCGGGCGAAATACGATGCGCTGATCGAATGTGGGTTGCTGCTAGAGAAACGTTGGGGGACTGCGGCCGATGTGGCAAGCGCGGTGAGCGTGCTTGCGCGTGGCGAACTACCCTACGCGACGGGCGCGGTGATTGTGGTCGATGGCGGATTGACGCTGGCGCGGCTGTGACGGAGGAGATTCTGGCAGAGCGATCCGCAATGGCGCAGCCAGCGCCGCGATGGCAGTTCGCTGTTACGTCGGGAATTTTGGGGTGGGTTCTCGATGCCTATTACTTTTTCATTTTGATTTTTTTGGTTGATGCGCTGGCGGCCAAATTTGGCGTTAGCAAGGCCGCTATTGTGTGGTCGATCACGGTGACGCTTGCGACGCGGCCGCTTGGCGCGCTGCTGCTGGGCGGGTTGGCCGATCGCTACGGGCGGCGCGGTCCGCTCATCGCGTGCGTGCTGTTTTTCTCGATCGTGTCGGCGATGACGCCGTTCGCTCCCGGATATCACTCGTTTCTGGTTCTGCGCGCGCTGTATGGCGTGGGCATGGGCGGTTACTGGGGCATCGGCGCGTCGCTCGTGATTGAGAGCTCGCCGGCGCGATCGCGTGGGCTTTTCAGCGGCATCCTGCAGGCGGGTTATACGCTCGGCTATCTTCTGGCAGCCGCGGCGATGCTGACGGTTGTGCCTCGATTCGGGTGGCAGGGTTCGTTTCTCGGCGGATTGCTGCTGGCAGTGCCGATTGCGGTGACTACGCTCTTTGCCCCGGAGCCGCAGGCATGGCGGACGAACAAGCTCGGCGGTTTCGGCGAAGTGCTCAAGACACTCTGGGCGCACAAGGAAGTGTTCGCTTATCTGGTTCTGCTGATGACGGCGATTACGTGTTTTTCGCACGGCTCGCAGGACCTCTATCCCGACTTTCTGCGCACGGTGCATGGCTTCAAGAGCGCGGCGGTTTCGAATCTCGCCATCTTTTACAACGTTGGCGCGATCCTGGGCGCGCTCGCGATCGGTCATCTGTCACAAAAAATCGGCAGGCGGAGCAGCATCATGCTGGCGCTCGGCATTGCTCTGCTGGCGCTGCCGGCGTGGGCATTCGGCACGTCGGTCGTGATGCTGGCCGCGGGCGCTTTCATAATGCAGTTCGGCGTGCAGGGAGTATTTGGCGTGATCCCCGCGCACCTGAACGAGCTCTCGCCGCCCTCCGTGCGCAGCCTGTTTCCCGGCGTGGTGTACCAGCTGGGGATGCTGATCGGCGCGCCGTCGGTGGGCATTGAATTCGCGTTGCGCGGGCGGCTGGGCTACGGCTGGGCGCTGGCAGCGTTCGAGGCGGCGACGATTGTCGCGCTGTTCCTGATTTGCGGACTGGGGCCGGAGCGAAAAGACAGGGACCTGGCCGCGAGCTAGCGCGTGGGTGTGTTGGCTCACAACCTGGGGGGTGACCCCACCCCCTATGTTTTTCGATAAAACCCTCAAACGGTTCGTCTTGCGCGGTCAAATCTAACGTATGTTCCCTCGTTTCATTGACTTCCGCGCAAAATCCTACTTTCAAGCGGGATAGTAAAGCACCTGAAACGATTCGCGGGCAGAACGCGGGCCAGCGCCAGCTCGTGCGTCGACCCTGCAACCATTGTGCGCAGATTTCTCGAATTAATCTGCAAAGTTTGCGAAAAAAGGTTGGGCCCTTCCCGAAGGAAGGGCCCGATGGTGTGGTTGGCGGGCGCGCTATTGCACTGTCAAGGTTACCGTGGTCGATTGAGAAATAGAGCCTGAAGTGCCTGTGACGGTCACGGTGTAAGTTCCGGGGGTGGTTCCCGGATTCGAAGGAGTTGTGCCACCACTACCGCCGCTGCTTCCCCCACCGCCGCAACTCGACATGACTCCGAGCGCCGCCATTGCGAGGAGGATGCCGAGCATTGCGCGCCAACTCCTGCGCCGCGCGGGAATTCCAAAGAAGACGAGCAAGGCGAGGATCGCGCCCGAGCCTGCGCCGAGCCAGCCCTTCCCCTTGCCTATCTTGGGATAGGTCAGATCCGCGACGGCAGCCGTTGTTGCGATAGAAAGGGTCGACGTCTGCGCCGTGGTGCCACTTAGGCTGACTGAGGGTGAAGAGAAGCTGCAGGTGGCTGCGTCACTCGTCGCAGTGGGACTGATGGAACAAGTCAGGCTCACTGTGCCGGTGAATCCGGCGGAGTTAGGGGTGACCGTAATGGTCGATGTATTGCCGGTTGTTGCACCCGGATTCAGGCTAATGCCCGTGGGACTGCTGCTTATTGAAAAATTTGATGTGACGGCTGAAGTGACTGTTACGTTGACGGTTGTCGTATGTACGTCAGTTCCCGAGGTTCCGGTGACCGTGATGACATAGGCGCCGACGACGGTGCCTGTCGTGTTGACAGACAGCACTGAAGTTGTGGTTGCCGGCGGCGTAACCGACGTTGGATTCAGGTTCGAATTGCCGCAGGTAAGGTTCCCGCCTGTTGGGGCGGTTGTGATCGCGCAAGTCAGAGTCACGTTCCCTGTAAATCCGCCCGACGGTGTCACGGAGATGGTGGAGGTGTTGCCGGTAGTCGCACCCTGAGTCGTAGTAATCGGTCCGCTGCTCGATATCGCGAAGTCCGCCGGCAGGTTCACCGTGACGTTCACAACGGTTTGCGAAGTGACGGCGCCAGAGGTTCCGGTGACCGTGATCTGGTAGGCGCCGCTGGTGGTCGTGGCAGTGGAGTTGACCGTGAGCACAGAGGTCAGCGCCGTGGCGCCAGTGATGTTGACCGAGGATGGGTTCAAGTTGGCAGTCGAGCACGTGACTGGATTCGATGCGCCCGTCGGTGCAGAAGTAACGGAACACGTAAGACCGACGGTTCCTGTGAACGCGTTGACGGGCGTGACGGTGATGGTGGACGTGTTGCCGGTGGTCGCGCCCTGAACCACCGTGATATTGCCGCTGTTGGTGAGTGCGAAGCCGGGGCCTGAGCCGGTCACGGTCGCCGTGATGCCCAGAGTGTGGATGAACTCGCCGGTTGCGTCCTTACCGGTAATGGCGACGTTGTAGCTGCCGTTGGCGGCACCGGCCGGTACGTTGATGGTGAGCGTGGAGGTGGCGCTGCCGTTGCCGCCGAGTGTTGGACTGGGCGTAATGCCGCAGGTGACGGGAGTGGCAGCCGCGCAGGTAAGGGTTACAGTGCCGGTAAAGCCGTTGACCGAGGCGACGTTGATGGTGTCGGTGCCGGTGTTGGCGCCGCCGCTGATGCTGACCGGCACGATGGTGGTGTTCGGCACCAGCGTGAAGTCAGCCAGCGGATTGGCGATGTTGCTGCCGCCGTTAAGGGTGAAAGCGGAGGGATTGTAAACCGTGTCGCCCGAATACTGCAGCGTGACCTGGTTCGCCCCCTGTGGGAGCACCTGGCTGCTGAGCGCTGTTGCAAAGCTCGATGTGGTGCCGCCACCGGGCGAAATATTAATCGAGTTGATGTAGTAACCCTCGGAATAAACGTAGATGGCGCCGGTCGGCGCCGGGTGTCCGCTCACTCCTGTGACCGTTCCGGTGATCGCGATGAGGGTATTCGGCGAGATGCTGCCCGTCATGGTTGCGGTGGTCGTCGAGTTTTGCTCGCCGTCCCCGTTCGTGTTCACAACGGGTATCGTCCCCGAAGCCGAAGTGCCGAAGTAATTCGAGTCTCCGCTGTATGTGAAGGTTACGTTGTAGTTTCCGCTCGCGGTGCCTGACGGAATGATGAAGTTGGCCACGCCTTCAACGGCCTGTGTTCCACCCTGGCTAGCTGGGTCAACGGCTGCGCTCAACGTGGCGGAGGTGGGGACGCCGGAGGGAAGGCCACTCTGCGTGACTGTGCCCGTCGGCGCGGCGACGGGCACGGGATAGAAGGATCCGGTTGACGTGTTTGCCGAGTTGGCCTGCGCAGTATTCAAAAGCTGGACCGTAAAGACCAGCGGCTGGCCGGGACCATTGATGCCCTGGCTGGAACCTGAGATGGCCGAAGCGCCAAGTTGGAGCGTCGGCGTGTCTTTGGCCACTGTGAAGGTGATTGCGGACGACGCCGACTTGCTGTAACTCGGGTCGCCGCTGAAGCTCGCCGTGACCGAGTGAGATCCGACTGGGAACGGCGCGTTGTACTCGGCGTCGCCTTCGGCGTTGATGACGGCGGTTGTGGCGGGAAGCGCCGGCGAGCCGGTGTCGCTAAAGGTGACTTGTCCCGTGGGAATGGTGAAGACCGGACAACTCGTCGTGCAAGTCTCAAATGCGCTGAGCTGGGAGCTGGGCGCTACCTGCGCGCTGAGCACGAGCTGGGTTCCGTAGTCGACGGTTCCGCTGATGGATGATCCACCCACCGTGGTTCCGAGAGGCGAAATGGCCTGCAGGAAGACGCCGCTGGCCTCAGGAGCGACGGTGATCGCGGTTTTTGAGGAGACGTTGGCTCCGTTCTTGCTGTCACCGCCATAGGAAGCCCAGAGGTTGTAGCTGCCGCCGGGAAGAGTGCTGACGCTACCGGAGTACTGGCCGCTGCCATTTAGCGTAAAGACGCCATTCCCAAATGTGCCAGTGAATCCGTTCAGCGTTGTTGCAAGCCCCTGGCCTTGCTGATTGGGCTCACTGCTGTCGGTCATCAGTGCGACGTTGCCGGTTGGCGTGGTGCCAGTGACCGCGCCGCTGATCGTAACCGCTGTGCCATGCGTGAAGCTGGTGGACGAAGGCGTCATGGTGACGGCCGAAGTTGCCAGGGTTACTTTGTTCCAATCGGTGACCAGAACATTAGCGTCGATGGTGCCGAGGCCCGTGGCCAGGTTGTAGCCGGCGGCTGCGTTGTACTCGGGCGTGGTGCCGGTTCCGATCTGGCCCTCAGTATAGGAAGTGGAGTTCGAGGAACCGCTGATTGTGACTGTAATGGGGTTGGTGACAGCGATGCAGTTCTTGGACACCGCCGGCGAAATTTCGCAGGGCATCGAGTTGGTGCCCTGCAGCACGTCGTGGAATGCGGCCGGGAACTGCGTCTTCAATGGGTAAAGAATGGTGTCGGCCTGGCCCTGGCGGCCGTACTTCTGATTCACGAGCGCCATGATGCCGGCGAAGGCTGGAGTGGAAGCTGAGGTTCCGCCAACGCCGAAGATCTGTACCGGATTGGTGCTGGTCTGGCAGTCGGCGTCCGTGGCGCAGATGGGATAGAAGCTGTAGTTGCTGCCGTTGGCCGCAAAGAGTGAGACATCGGGTACGTCGCGCACGCCGTCGGCCGGAACGCCCGTGCCGGTTTGCCATGCGGGCTTGGGATAGCCCGTGAGGGTGCCGGTGCAGGTGGTGCCGCTGTAGGTGTTTGTGCTGCAGACGGCCGCGTTGCTGGCGCCGCCGCCGCCGCCGCCGATGGTAGTGGCCGTAGAACCGGTATCCTGCACGTAGTAGTTGACAGCATTGAGGCCATACTGACTGTCGTTCCATGGCTGCTCAGGGATGACTTGCGATAGCGAGACCGCAGGCAACTGAGTGGCGGTTGTGCTCCAGTAAGTGGCCAATTGCGTGTTGAGAGCGGTTGAGCCAGCGTTGTAGCTGCTGTAGAAAAAGTCTGTTCCGCCGACGGCGACGTTGTAGGGTGTTGAGCCGAATCCGTTCACGGCCTGACCGTTGACAGCGAATTCCGCGGTATTGTCGTTGTCGCAGCCCGCCGACCCTGCGTCACCAGTGGAAACCAAGGCGGTTTGCCCCTGCGCGGCTGCCTGCTCCCACAAATTGTTAAGGAAAACGTTGTAGGCGCCGAGCTGCGCCTCGCAAGCGCCGAAGCTGAGGCTGAGGACGGGCGCAACGTTCGAGTAGATGGCGCGCTCGATGCCGAGAATCAGGCCGTTCTCAAGCGCGGTATCCGCGCCGATCACGAGGTCGACGGTGGCACTCGGGGCGACGGCACCGGCCCACTCCACGTCGAGGTAAGCTTCGACGGAGTCGTAGTTGGGGCCATCGGGGTTGTTAATGCCGTCGACGCCGGGATCGTTGCCGTCGATGATGACCTGGGGCGGATTGGCAGTGAGGCCGAAAAGGGTACGGAACTGATTGACGAGATCGATGTTGATGTTGGAGTCGTTGATGATGGCGATGG
>CAZKJB010000243.1:0-6416 GCA_964552975.1 uncultured Occallatibacter sp.
CCCCGCCCCGAGCCGGACCGCTCCTTAACGACGGCCGCCAGGTCTTCATTAAGGCCTCGTATTTGTTCCGCTTCTGAAACCTGGCATCATCGATAAAGCAAGTAATTCTGCGCCCATCTGCCGTACCCCACGTCTAATGATTGCAATCAGATGGCGGTACGGTTGCATTTGGGTGACTACGGTCACGATATGCTGTTCAAAGAAGGCCCGGTGACCGGCTTTTGGGAGGAGACGCCATTTTGACGACCGCTTACATTAACCGTATCGCCACGGCCGCTCCTCCACACGATATGCACGCGGCATTTGTGCTCTTTGCCGAGAGTCTTCTGCCCGAGGGAACGCCGAGGAACCTCTACCGTCGCATGGCGCGCATGTCCGCCATCGATCACCGTTACTCCTTCCTCAAACCCATCGTCACTGAAGACGGCTCGCTCCAGGATGCAAGTTCTTTTTTCATCCGCGGCAGCTTTCCATCCACGGCGCGACGGATGCAAGCCTTTCAGGAGTTCGCACCGCAGCTCGCAAACTGTGCACTCAAGAAACTTGCGCTCACTGATGCGGAGCGCCAAGGAATCACTCACGTCATTGTCACCTGCTGCACCGGCCTCTACGCTCCCGGCCTCGACTTCGAGATCGTCGAATTGCTCCATCTCGATCCCTCCGTCGAGCGCACTTTCATCGGTTTTATGGGTTGCTACGCCGCCATCAACGCACTCAAAGCAGCGCGCCACATCATCCGCTCCGAGCCTGAAGCGAAGATCCTCCTCCTCAGCCTCGAGCTCTGCTCTCTCCACATGCAGGAAACCCAGGATCTGGAGCAGCTACTCGCCTTCACCGTTTTCGCCGACGGCGCCGCTGCATATCTCGTCACCGCGCATCCGTCGGGATTCGCGCTCGACAGTTTCCTCGCTGTCAATCTCTCCGGCACAGGTCAGCTCATCACATGGCTCATTGGCGAGCAGGGCTTCGACATGCATCTCTCCGGCCAGGTCCCGGGTAAGCTGCGCCAGGGAATGGCCGACGCCAGCAGCCGCATCACGCAGGGTCGCGAATTCTCCTCGATCGATCTCTGGGCGGTCCATCCCGGCGGGCGCTCCATCCTCGATGCCGTCGAACAAGGGTTGGCGCTGCCCGCTGAAGCCATGGCCGACTCGCGTAACATTCTTCTCAACTACGGCAACATGTCGTCTGCGTCGATCATGTTTGTGTTGCAAAGGTTGATGCAGCGCGCCCGCCCCGGCCAACTCGGCTGCGCCATGTCGTTCGGTCCCGGCGTCACCGCTGAAACCATGCTCTTCCATGCCGTCTAACGTGTCCACCCTGCCGCATTCCCTCGATTTCACCCGAGGCGCCGAGCTCACCGAAATGATGGATGAGCCCTGCTCGTGTGATGTACTGCGCGCTACCGCCAGATCAAAACACGCATGCCATACCCGCAAACCCCGCTCAGCAAAACGCCTGAGATTTGTCAGAGGGAATCAGTGTCAGATGGAGCTAGTGAGATGGTGTTAGTGGAGAACCAACGTGCTGGATTCGCGCATCGCCGTAATCTCTGCATGTGTCGCGTCTGCAGCCACTCGGCGATCGGTATAGACGTGTGGTTCCCCGAATCGTAGCTGCCCTGAGAAACCACGCACGCCCAGCACCTTCCAGAGATGAGGCATGAACGCTTCGTTGCCAAACCAGCAGAGCTCGCGCTCTTCAACGCCGCCTTCAATTACATACCGTATGGCCGCTGCCGTGATCGGCGCTCCAGTCGAAGTTGCCGGATCGATCAGGCGCGGGTGAAAGGGCAAGACTTCCGAACCGTCCGTGCTCGTACCTTCTGGAAATAGCAGCACCGGAACCTGCAGCTTGAGCCGTTCCGCCATCTGTTCAGCCACTGACATCGCGCTCGCCAGGCTCGATCGATCAAGAAAAATCGTTCCCCCGCTGCGTGCCGCCTTGCCAAAATACGGCCACCGGCTCACATCCGCCTTAGCCACAAAAAAGCATGGCATCACAGAGCTGATAATGATCACGTCGAGATAGCTTAGATGATTTGAAACCACCAGGCCGTGCGTCGGCAGGTCGCCCTCCACCCGCTCCCGGATGCCCAGGCACTTCATCACCCCGCGCGCCGCCCCCTGCAGCCACAGCGCGCGCCGTTCCAGCGTCATCGGTCCGCGCAATCGCGCCAGCCAGTAGCGAACAACGCAAAATGCCAGAACGAATCCCAGCGCCACAGCGCGCCGGATACGCCGCCATGTCACTGAGTCAGTGGGCTGAGGAATCGGTTCCGTGCTGCGGCCGACAACAATTTCAAATCGAGAAGCGTCAGAAAATCGATGCTGCGAAACTCGCGGTCCCATGCTGGCGGCGCGGCAATCCGCGCGCCAATCGCCAAATATGTTTTCAGCAGCTTGGGAACCTTCACCGGAGTCGGAGCCAGCGCCGGAGAAATTCCATCCGGCGACGATTGATCGGGCTGGCAGGCTGTTGGCTGTGCGTCTGCTCCCTGCTTCTCCACGGGGCAGGCGTACGCCGCGGTTGGCACCGTCTCAAACTCAGCCGGAACCCGGAAGTTCTCGAGTTGGCGGTACATCTGCCAGCCCTCCGCCGGGTCGTTGGAGTTCAAAGAAGAGCAACCAAGCAGATAACGAAGCCCCATGTCGGTAGCATACTGCGCAATCCCGCGCCACAACAACATCAGCACCTCCGGCGTGCGATGTTCGCGGTCGATCGATGCGCGCCCCAGCTCAAGAATGCCCGGCCGCAGCGGCTCATAAGGATCCAGGTTGAACTCCTGCTCCGAGTAGTACCCCATGTTGCTCGCCGCCGTCGTTCCCGACTGCATGCGATACGTTCCCACGACCTGCCTGCTCGCCTTGTCTTCCACCAGCAGATGTTCGCAAACAGAATCGAAGCGATCGGTATCGAGACCCGTCCTGTACGAGCTGTCCAGCCCCTCGCCCAGCTCGATATTGAAAACTTTGAAACGTAGCCTGCACGCAGCCTCGCGGTCTTCTCGCGTCTCCGCAAGCCGCAAGCGGTACCGCCCGACCTCCGCATGAAGGCGCGGAGCCGCTGGCGGCGCCGCGGTAGTTTGAAAATCTCTTGGAAACATGAGTTCCACCAGGTAGGTGGAATCAACGGTCAGCTTGAATGAGAGCTTTTGCCGGTTTGGGGGGATCATACTTGCGATTTTCAGGCGAAGCTGTAAAAGGATCGTCAAACCGCTGCAAAAACGATGCAAAAATTGCGCGGGAGCGTTAACACTGCGATAACAATTCCCGGCACCCGTTGTTCGCGAATGGTTGGAAGATTCCTCTTGACGCTGGCCTCACTTTGCAGTACAAAGTGATTCATGAAAACGATCAGTCGCACTACTGCCGCAGCGGAACTGCTCCTCATCTTCCCTGCCGTCCTGTTTATGACCTCGCTCTTCGCTCGCGGAATCCAGCCGCAGCAATTCGAGCCAGCCCACACCGCAATGCGCATCGTCGACTGGTACGCGGCTCGCCCGCACCTGGGCCTTTGGTTCCTGCTCATCGCCATGCCGCTTACCGTGCTTATCAGCGGCTGCGCCGTCCTGCTGCACTCGTGGAAGAGCAATGCCGAACTAAGGCAAGCTGCCCATGAAACATTTCAAACGGTGCGCGTTCACTTCGCAACATTGCTTGTCGCAGGGGCAACTACAACGGCCTTTGCTATCCTCGCCATCGTCGTCCTGCATATGATCACGGATTAAACGCCGTCTCTCCGGTTGATTTTTCCCGTGCCCGCCGCAGGTTCTAAGCGGAAACACGGAACGGCCGAGTAGCCGCAACCCAAGCTCGAGTCGCGTCCCGGCCGTTCCAACAGGCCGTCAATGTATTCGCTCTTAATCTAGCGGATCACAAAAGCCAATAATCTATGCAACACTTTCGAACCTATCTTTCGCCAACTGCCCGAGTCCCGTCTCTCTCTGCCGGGCCCGTTCAGCGCGCTCGCCCGCCGGCAAAACTTCTCCCGCCGCCGAATGACATTCCACCGCGCGACGCCATCATTGGGCCATGCGACGCGTAGCCGCCCGCAAATCCCACGCCTGCGCGCCCGTTATACCCGTAGCCGTAATTGTAAGCACGTGTCACCGGCGCCACCGGCCGCGGAGCGTAACCGTAGGACCTCACAACCGGCCCTCCGGCATATCCTCTTGCACCATAGGCATAAACGCCCAACCTCGGTCCAATCATCACGCCGCCATAGGCATAGACGTTTGGGTACGGCGCAACCACCACAGGCGGAACGTAATAGGGCGCGGGAGCCGGATACGCCACTGGCGGAGCATACGTCATCGCTGGCGGTTGCGGCGGCGGAGCCGGTTGATCCATCGGAGCTTGCGGCTGATCTGCATAGGCGTTCTCAGGCCCGGCATTCGGATCCTGACCCGGTTGCTGAGGCGCAGGCGCATACGAATTCGGCCCGCGCTGGTACAGCCCGTAAGGATCGCGCTGCGGCTCCTGCCCCGTCGGCACTTCAATGTCTTCCATCACGCGCAACGTCAGCGCCGTCTCTGCCTTCAGCGTCGGCCGCGGACCGCGCCGTGGCAAGTTGATCAGATCGATCGGCCACAACACGGGAATCATCCACAAAACTGTGTCACGGGTCGCGTGCCCCTTGCCCAGAATGCGCCCGTTCTCATCGATCTTGTAGCCGGGCACATCCACTACCTTCGCGTTGATCGGAATCACGGTGTCGCCCACGTAGAGCCGGTCAAAGTCGAGCTGCATCCACCCTTTGCCCACAAAGTGGCCTGGATCCTTGAACTCCGAAAACTCTCCGCCCAGGTAGCTGCCATAGGGCAGCATGAAATCGCCGCGGCGGTGTTCAACCTTGCACAGCACCGGATCGCCGATTGCGGTTGTCTTCGATGAAATCTTCCCATCGCCCGTTGAGCACGACACGAGTGACCCGGCAGGAATAAGCCGCTGGCCTGCGTCCGCAAACAGCGGAGGCGCCAACAGCAGCGACAGCATAATGAGGGAGGTGCGTTTCATAGTAGGTCTCCAAGGCGTAGCTTTTTTGATTCGTATGCGGACACTCTCGGAGAATCAATTTTCGGGCAGACAAAATTGACAGAATTCCCGAGATACTTGGGCAAACACAGCCGCGGTGTGAAAGTTTCGCCTTGGATGAAAAATATTTTGTCGCCGTGTAATCCTTCCCGCCGATTCCGCGTGTACCGAACCGGGACACCGCGCCCGCACTACGACAACGTGAACCCGCCGATTGAAGAAAGGTCCCTACCCACCACAAAACAATTTATTTGGAATCGTGCATGACAGCCGGCTGCCGTGGATCGCGAAATCCTATCCGGCCGAATCGTAGTTCAGGTTCGGCCCCAGCCACCGCTCGGCCTCCGCAAGAGTCATCCCCTTGCGCCCTGCATAATCCGAAACCTGGTCCCGATCGATCTTGCCCAACTGGAAATAGCGCGACTCAGGATGCGCGAAGTAAAAGCCGCTCACGCTCGAGCCCGGCCACATGGCAAACGACTCTGTGATCTTGATCCCGGTCTTCGCCTCCACATCAAGCAGCCGCCAAATCGTGCCCTTCTCCGTGTGGTCGGGACACGCCGGGTAACCCGGTGCCGGCCGTATTCCGCGATATTTTTCCTGAAGCAGGTCGTCAGCGCTCAGCCCCTCGCAGCGTCCGTAGCCCCACTCGTCTCGCACGCGCTTGTGCAGGCATTCCGCGAAAGCCTCCGCCAATCGATCGGCAATCGCCTCCGCCATAATCGCGTTGTAGTCGTCCTGCTTGGCTTTGAAGCTTTCACACAGCGCCGGCAGCCCGACGCCGCTCGTCACAGCGAAAGCCCCCATCGTATCGGCGAGGCCGGTCTCCTTCGGCGCGATAAAGTCCGCAAGCGACCGGCATGGCTCGCTGCCTTCCCGATTCGTCTGCTGCCGCAGAAAGTGCACTCGCTCCAACACCTTCTTGCGCGCGCCGTCTGCATACAACTCCACGTCATCGCCCACTGCGTTCGCTGCGAAAAATCCATACACCCCACGCGCCGTCAGCAGCTTCTCGTCGACAATGCGATCCAGCAGCGCATTCGCTTCTTTGAAAATCAGCCGCGCCTGCTCGCCCTGCCTGGGGTCGTCCAGAATCCGCGGATAAACACCCTTCAGCTCCCACGTGTGAAACAGCGGAGTCCAGTCGATAAACTCGCGCAGCGTCGCCAGCGGAAAATCCTCCAAAACGCGCACGCCTGTGAACTCAGGCTTGGCTATATCCGCAAGGTTCCACGCAATCGGCGTCCGCCTCGCACGTGAAATCCCAATCGGTATGGCTTTCGGCGCAGGCGCGGCATGCGCCTTGCGCAGCGCCTCGTATTCAACGCGATGCTGCGCAATAAACGCCGGCCGGTTCTCATCGCTCAGCAGGCTCGTGGT
>CAZKJB010000244.1:0-6402 GCA_964552975.1 uncultured Occallatibacter sp.
AGACTTCGCTGAGACGCTCTTTCACAAACGGGCTCTCGTACATGGTTTCCTACACGTGGAGCAAGACGCTTGTTGAAGGCGACGATGGCTTCTTCGGCGTCGAGGGCGGAGTGCCTCAGGATCCCTACAACCCAAGATCGAGTCGTGGACCGGCCGGTTTTAGTATTCCCCAGATGTTCACGGCCAACTACGTCTACGACCTGCCTATCGGAACCGGCAAGCTGGTCTCGACCGGCAACCACCTGGTCGATTACGCAATTGGAGGTTGGCAGTGGAATGGCATCGTCACGGCGCGGTCCGGCCAGGCCTACCAGATCACAGCCAGCGGCGATATTGCCGAAACTGGAAATGCGGGAACATATGAGAGGGCCAATGAGGTCGGCAATCCGTTCCAGAACGGCTCGATCTCTGGCAACTCTACCTGTACGCCGCCAGCGGGTAATGTCAAGACAGCTGCCCAGTGGTTCAACCCCTGCGCCTTTGTGACTCCTCAGATCGGCGCCTACGGAACGACGAGCCGCTATCCGTTCAAAGGGCCCTTTTACTGGGACTACGACACTTCATTGCAGCGATCGTTCCCGATCCACGATACCCTCGGTTTCAGTATTCAGGCGCAGGCCTTCAACATCCTCAACCACCCGGTGCTTGGCAATCCGGGAACATCCGTCAATGCGTCGACGGGATTCGGCGTCATTACCAGCACTGCAAGCACGCAACGAATCTTGCAGCTCTCCGGCAAGATCAGCTTCTAATCATCAAGCTGTGGCGGGGCGTCCATTCTCGTCGACGACCCCGTCGTAGCCGATCGTTCACGGAGCGCCACACGGCGTCACGAGGCTTAACTCCCACAGATGCAACCGGGGGCAACGAACTTGCCCTTCTGCGTCGCAACAGCGCCATTGTATAAACTCAATGTATGGTCGTTCGGCTGAAGGATATCGCGGATGAACTTGGGGTTTCAGTCGTCACTGTGTCGAGGGCGCTGCGCGATCGCCCGGATATTGCAAAGGACACGAAGGCAAGAATCCTGGAACGGGTGAAGCGTTTGAACTATCGCCCGAACCTGATGGCGCGCAGCCTGGTGACCGGCCGCAGCTCCCTCATCGGCCTCGTGGTGCCCGACCTGATTCACCCGTTCTTTTCAGAAATTGCCAAAGGACTGTCTGTCACTCTTAGAAAAAATAATTACTTCCTGATTGTTTCTTCTTCCGAGAGCGATCCGCAGCTTGAACAAGACGAAATTGAGCACATGCTGGCGCATCGCTTGGATTGTTTCGTCGTGGCTTCATGTCAAAAAGATACCGATAGCCTGAAGAAGATTGGTGAGGCGGGCGTGCCGCTGGTTCTTATCGATCGAAGCTTTCAGGGGTTTGCGAGCAATTTTGTGGGTGTAAACGACCACAGAATTGGCGAACTTGCAACTGAACATCTGGTCGCGCAGGGCTACAAGCGCATCGCGCATATTCGCGGCCCGGCCACCAAAGTCGGTAATAACAGGGCCGAAGGGTATCGCAAAACCATCGAACGGCACGGCCTGCCATTGCGCGATCAATATGTGATTGCCTGCGGCGAGGCGTCTGACTCTGACGGTGAGACGAGGGGCAGAAAGGCCATGGTCGAAGTGCTCGCCTTGCGGCCCCGGCCAGACGCTCTTTTTTGCTTTAACGACACCATCGCCGTTGGCGCAATGGAGGGGGCATTCGAAGCCGGTTTGCGCATTCCCAAGGACATGGCTGTCGTTGGTTGCGGAAACTTTCACTACAGCAGCAAGCTGCAGGTGCCCTTGTCGAGCATCGATCAAAGAGCCAGGGAGATTGGCGAGCGTACCGGCAAGATGATTACGACGATGCTCGAGAAACCAAATTCTGGCCGGCCGCGCACGGTAATCCTGGAGCCCGAGTTGATCGTCCGGGCGTCTTCGCAATCGAAGTAGGCATTCGCCATCAATTGAGCACTTCAAGCAGGAGATGGTAGCCACATGCGGGCCGAATCAGCGAATCCTTTGTACCGTATAAAGTTTTGACGCAATAATTTCATAGGCTCGACAAACCGTGTCTCCTGAGGCGGCCGATCTCGAGCAACGAGGAGTCGATTCCATGCAATTCGATAAGAACCTGTTGAGTCGAAGAACATTCATGGAAATGGCCGCTGGGGCCGTTGCAAGTTGTTCGATCATTGGAATCGGACATGCTGAATCCCGAGGAGCGAAGACAATCCGGCTCTTCGATGGAAAGTCGCTGAAGGGGTGGATCCAGAGCGAAAACAGCGCCTCGTCGCTGTCCTCGAGCCAGATTCCAAACCTGGCCGCCCTGATAACCAAGCTGGCCAATGGCTCTGACCCGGTCAGCGTCTTTCTGCAAGCACAACTGGATGCACCGGTGAGGGCAAGTCTGGCATCCTACTCGGCGTCTGATCCCGGCGCCAAAACAATGGTTTCCGCGCTCTTCAAGAATTTGAATCAAATCATCTCGGGACCGTCGATCTATGACAAAGCGCGCTTCGGCAACGGAGTCGTCTTACGGCCGGAGACGCGTAAGCTTCTCAAAGAAAATCCGCACGGTGTGCAACTCGCGCAGCTTAACAAGCTCCTTATTGAGGACGCCTACGCCGCAGAAATCACTCCATCTGCATTCATTGGATGGACAGTCCGTGATGGATCGATGGCCAGCTTGGGAACAGGACGCGGCGTCATCTATACCGCGCGAGACTTCTCCCGGTTTCGCCTGATATTCACGATGAGGCACGTATCGGGCAAGCCCGATCATCAGGCCTGCGTGCTCATTTTCTGTTCCCGCCCACAGGGCGATGACAAGCCGCTCGACGCACTCGGCGGCATTCAATTTCAGGTTCCAAATGGGGGCCACTGGGATTATCGGCCGGGCAAGAACACCGACGGCGGCTCCGTTTTCACGACTGTGACCAAGGGACATTTTGATGTTCATGAATGGAGCCGAGTTGAAATTCTCGCGGACGCCAATGTGGGGACAGCCCGCATGGCAGTCGCTCAGCCACTGGGAAGCAGAGCAATCGAAGTGCTGGATTTCAAGGACTCGACAGCAGGCAAGATAGGACCGATTGCCTGGCAAATGCACAATGCGGGCCTGTTCGATGAATACAAGGATGTGACCATTGAATTAAACCCGAAGAATGACGATTTGATCACGCTAGGTTGACAAGTCATCAGGCAGCTTGGGTTCGTTTCGCTTCTGCCCACACATCTCTCTCATTTCGCAGGCGCGAGACGAAAGATTCGCGAGGCGTGCGAGTCTAGGCTGATGTCGATTCCCTCTGTAGACGGCGCGAGTTCTTCTTTGCTAATCAGGTCAGTCAGTTTTGGGGGGTGCTGGGCAAAGTGAGTATCGCGCAGCGCGTCGAACTCGCGCCAGTCGAATTTGAGGTGTACGGTGTCTGGGCCGAGATTGAACAGCGAAATGACGGCGGAGCCGTCGCGGTAGATAGTGATCCAGGCGTGGCCCGGCTTCTTGCGCAAGCTTTGGATGTCGAGGGGCGTGGCGGGAATTCCGGCCTGATCAATCGCGATGATGTCGCGATTGGAAATGAGCTTCAGATCCTCCGGATCCATGTGAGTCAAGTCAGTGCCAAGGTACAGTGGTGCGCAGGAAATAGCCCAAAGGATGAACATGGACTGGCGCTCCGTTGGGGTGATGCCGTCCTTATCGCCATTGCCCAATTCAAGCGAATCGAGATCAGGCCATCCACCAGGTTTGGCATAAGGGATCCATGCGCGGACGTCGTCGAATCGATCGACGACTCTTGTCGACCAATCAGTCAGGTTGCCTTTGATTGCTGGATCGGCACTCCGTCCACACGCATAGCACTCGATGTCGTTCTCAATGCGCCAGCCATTCGCGTTGGCCCGCCACAGTGGGGCTTGATCGACGGAGAGCCAGTTCGAAAGCTCGAGCCAGATGGGGCGCCCCGAGCGGACAATGGCCGCGTGCCACTGGCGGATCTCTTCGCGGTTATCTCCGGGAAGGTTGCCGCCGCCGGGACCTACGAAGTCAAGCTTGATGAAATCGACCTTCCATCGAGCGAATTGTTGAACCAGGGAGTTGATGTAAGCGCGAGCGGCGGGCTTAGTGAAGTCGATCTTGTAAGTATTCTTGAGAGTCGAGCCGGGCAACGTCTTGTCTGTGATGTCCTGAATGTGGACATTGGTTCCCGCAATCACGGGGTTAGCCTCATAGAGACTTGGGCGAATGCCGGGGCCAAGATAAAGGCCGAAGCGGAGTCCACGGCTATGAAGATAAGAGGCCAGCCCATCCATGCCGCTGGGGAATGCGGTGAGATTGGGTTTGGGAACACCGTGTTCATCGAAGCCATCGGCCCAACCGGAGTCGATATTGATGTACCGGTACCCGAGTTCTGGCAGCTTGTTGGCAAATAGTGCGTCGACCTGGGCCTTGATCTTCTCTTCGGTTGGTTTTCCGCGAACGAAGGACCAACTACTCCAGCCCATGTATGGGCGCTGAGCGAGAGGCTCTGATTTTGCTGGGTGCGACGCGGTTTGCGAATGCGTCATAGCGGAGAGAGTCAACAGGGCAATTATGACTAATGTGCGCATAGCGCAGCATCCTAACACACAATCGATACGCTCGAAAATTGATCGGCGGGACGAGCGATGATCAACACATTTCATGCAATGAAGCCCTCCACCCCATCTTGACATGGATGGGGAACGGCGCGTAGAAGATAGCCGGTCGGCAATTTTCGCTTGGGCGGCGAAATGAAGTCCTGCATGTGCGGGTAGTCTTGCCGGAGTTTCTCGATACTGAATATCAAGTTCCACGGATGAATATTAAGGAGTGAAACGCGATGCGCCACCGTGTAGTATTGCCCCTCGTTGCCTTCATGACATTCCTTCTGGCCGCCGCCGGTGCGCCGATTGCATCTATTCTCACCCGTTTCACAGCGGCGGACGTGCCGGCGCTTGGACCGGGCGAGCAACCGGTCGACCGCAGCTGGCCAGACTCCACGAATGCGGTCGAGTCGCCTGGACAGGGCATCGCACAGCACCCAATGCTGTACGCCGGCGAAGGGTACAACAACATCCTCCTGGTGAACGGTGGCAAAGTGATATGGAATTACTTCGCTGGCCAGCACGGTGAAATCGACGACGTCTGGATGCTCAGCAATGGGCACATTCTCTTTGCTCGGCAATTCGGCGTCGTGGAGGTCACGCCGCAGAAGCAAATCGTGTGGCACTACGAACCGCCGCAGGAAACTGAGGTCCACAGTTGCCAACCCATCGGACTCAATAAAGTATTGATGGTCCAAAACGGATTGCCGCCGAAGATGATCATGATTGACAAGCGGACCAACAAAATTGACATGGAACACGCATTGCCCGCTGAGAGCCTGACTGATCAGAAGACCGTGCACCCGCAGTTCCGGCGCATCCGGATGACGGCGCAGGGAACTTACCTGCTACCTTTTCTTAGAATGGGCAAAGTGATTGAGTACGACAAGCGCTTCAATCCGATCTGGACATATGAGATCCCCACTCCGTGGGCGGCTGCGCGGCTGCACAATGGCAACACTCTCATTACCGACGAGCACGACAAACTGGTTCGCGAGGTAACTCCGAAGGGAGAAACGGCTTGGGAGATAAAGCAGGCTGACCTGCCGCCCAATATCGTGATTCACAATCTGCAGACCGCCGAACGCCTGGCCAATGGCGATACTGTCATCTTCAGCTCCACGGGCGGCGTCAAACGAGAGGACAGGCCAAATATTATCCAGGCATTGGAGGTAACACCAGACAAGAAACTTGTGTGGGTATTGCAGGACTGGAAAAACCTCGGCCCGGCCACTACGGCGCAGTTTCTCGATCAGCCCGGAAAGCCGGAACGGCCTGGCGACCTGCAGCGGTGAGCGCTCCTTCGTGTGGGCATATACGTCTCCCTGGCAGGTAAAATCAAAATCCGAGTGCTCGAATGATTTAAATTAGTTGATACCGGTCACCATCATGGACATGCGTGATATTGCGAAGCTCGCAGGCGTATCCAGCGCAACCGTGTCCCGTGTAATCAATGGATCGAGCTTTGTAAGGCCGGCGACGGCGGAACGCGTTCGGCGTGTAATCGACCAGTTCAAATTCATTCCCAACGGAAGTGCCACCACGCTGAAATATGGGAGAAGCAGCACCTACGGCCTGATCATTCCCGACATCACAAATCCCTTTTTCCCGGAGTTCATTCAGAGCTTCGAAGGCATACTCGCTGATACCGATCGCAATATGCTCGTAGCGACGACCGGCACCCAGCCCACAAAAATGCAGCAAACCATTCACAGGATGCTGGTTCGCCAGGTCGAGGGCATCGCTTTGCTCGCCTCCGAGGTTGAAACGGAGCCAATTGAGGCAATGATTTACAACCGCGT
>CAZKJB010000245.1:0-6395 GCA_964552975.1 uncultured Occallatibacter sp.
GGAACAGGCCGTCAAGCACAAGATGATCGAGCCCTTCAGCGAAAAGCAGGTGGCCAGCGGCGTCATCTCCTACGGTCTTTCTTCTTACGGATACGACCTGAGAGTCTCCGACGAATTCAAGATTTTCACCAATGTGAACAGCGCCATCATCGATCCCAAGGCATTTGACGAGCGCTCATTCGTATCTGTGCAGGCGCCTTCGGTCATCATTCCGCCCAATTCGTTCGCACTGGCACGTTCCGTTGAGTACTTTCGGATCCCGCGCGACGTGCTGACCATCTGTGTTGGCAAGTCAACCTACGCGCGTTGCGGCATCATTGTAAATGTGACGCCGTTCGAGCCGGAGTGGGAGGGATTTGTCACGCTCGAAATCTCCAACACCACTCCTCTGCCGGCCAAGGTGTACGCGAACGAAGGACTGTGCCAGATTTTGTTTTTCCAGGGAGATCAGCCCTGCGAGACCAGCTATGCGGATCGCAAGGGAAAATATCAGAAGCAGCAGGGAATTGTTTTGCCGAAGCTATAAAGAAATGCCGTTGCCGAGTTGTCCTCGGGGCGGTCGGTCACTTACTGAAAGATCGAATTCGGGCCCTTGGTTTTAATTCCCCGTCTAAACAGGGGCGACCCTTCTGATTGCCGCAGGGAGCGCCATGACGTCAAGAGCAGAAATGCCGGACCCCATTCGCATCGGATTGCTGGCGGCCGAGCCCATTCGCGTCGCGGGGCTCGCGAGCATCTTCGACCTGCCCGCTGAAAAAGGCGAGGCGCAGCTTATCCCCGTGGTTGGGACCATGCCGGAGCTGACGGCCATGGCCGACATCGAGTACCTCGTTGTCGATCTGCATTCTTCTGACAGCAGCCTGCAGGAGTTGGAGACGGTTCGCCTGACGCGGCCTGACATTCGCCTGATTGTGATCGGGCCCGAAGGCGACGACGAACTGATCATGAGCTCGATCGTGGCCGGCGCCAGAGCCTACCTTGGGCTCTCCGCTGGGCCTGAGATCGTGCGCAAGGCCATCGATGTGGTGACGGCCGGCTCGATTTGGGCACCACGGCCGATTTTGTCCCGTTTGATCGACCGGCTGCTAAAGGTGCCTAAAGTAACCAGTCACTCCAGCGGCCCCCAGCTGACACCACGCGAGGAACAGGTGCTGGAACTCGTTGTGCAGGCTCATTCGACGCGCGAAATCGCCTCCCGGCTCGGCATCGAGCAGCGTACGGTAAAGGCCTATATCGGACGGCTAATGCGTAAGACTGGCGCGGATAATCGCATCAAACTCTCAATGTCGTCTCTGGGCCGATCGTTGCTGTCGCAGGAAGTCGTGCGAGAACGCCAGTCAGATGCCGGAGGGGTAGTATCCAAGCAGTAATTTGCAGGTTACTTTAATCCATTGCCCCTAAGTACTCTTGTGTTAGTTACCAGCATCCGCCATGATACTTCAAGAAACAACGCAGATCTGGGGAAAGGAGTTCCCAGGCAGCATGTTTCATGAAGCCTGGGAACTCCTCTTTTTTCAGAGCATCAAAGAAAAAAGCCCAAATTTGCAGTTTTTCTCAGCCCTCCCCATTTAAATCCAAATATCTTAGTTTCAAAGCGGAAATCGACCTCGGTCGATCCGCTTTTCTGCACCCGTTCGCGCCTAGTCGCAATTTTGGCAGAAGCGTTCGCGGGCGGCACCGGGAGTTGCGCGAGGTCGTTCAGTGTGCGGGGTTTTGGGATTTGCCAGCAAGCCGATTCACAGGTTGATGCTGTAGGCTGTTCGAGGAGGTCGGGCGTTCCTGTGCCAGCTCCCTCGGTCGCATCGACTGAATTCCCTGGCGCCGGAACGTAACACTCCGAGTCAAAGTTCAGTCAAAGTTCTCAGATCGTTTTTCAATCCGCGGCGAAACGCCGGCGGAAGAGAAAGGACACAGAAATGAAAAAAGCCATAGCTTGTTTTTGCCTCAGCTTTCTGCTCACTCCCCTGGCGCTTGCCGGTTCATCCCGAGAGGATCTGCAGGACCGCGTTGACGCCTCTAAAACCGTTTTGGACCAGATTATGGCCGCTGGCGACCGGTCGATCCCCAATAACATCCTTCGTCAGGCGACCTGCGTTGCCGTTGTTCCGGGAATGGTGAAGGGCGCCTTCCTTGTCGGAGCCCAATACGGCCAGGGTGTCGTCACCTGCCGCACCGGCCATGGCTGGAGCGCTCCAGTGTTTATCCGCATGGCGGGCGGATCGTTCGGTTTCCAGATTGGCGGCCAGGCCACCGACCTGATTCTCGTGGCCGTGAACGACCGCGGGATGCAGGACCTGCTCAAGGATAAGTTCAAGATCGGCGGCGACGCTTCGGCGGCCGCGGGTCCAGTGGGCCGTGCCGGCACGGCGTCGACCGACTGGAAGATGAGTGCGGAATTGCTGAGCTATTCCCGCGCCAAGGGCATCTTTGCGGGAATCGACCTTGATGGCACAAGCGTGAGCCAGAACCGCGAGGACACGGAAATTTATTTTGGCGGGCCGCATCGTTTTGAAGAAGTGCTCCGCGGCGATGTTCCTGTCCCTCCGGGCGCGGTGCCCTTTGTTCGCGATGTCGCTGCGCATTTCGTCGAGGCGAAGGCACAGCACTAAAACGCCCGGCTCAACTCTGCGCCCACCCTTCTCTGTGTCTCTCGCGGGTTCTGTCGCTGACGGGGGAAGGGTGGGCGTTTCGTGCGGACACAATCACGCAGATTTTCGCGCCGTCCCGCACTTCCCCTCAGTTCACGCTGCCTCTTGCCACTGCCATCTCAGACCTCTTTCAACTTCTGGTCACTTTCTGATCCATCCCAATGCTTGGCGAGTTGATCGCTCGAGAAGCGTCTAAACTAGTTCTTGTTTCCAACCATGCGGGAAATCCTTGAATATGGAATCGTTGTCGCAGTGGCGCGCTGCCTGGGCCGCATGCCTCGAGGTCTGGCGCGCCTGCTGGCATGGCTCATCGCCGTCGGCGTCTTCTGGTGCTTTGGCCGCCTGCGCCGAGTGGGTGAGCGAAATTTGCAAATGGCTCTCCCCGAGCTTTCTCCGCAAGCCAGAAGACAAATTCTGCGCGGCGTTTTTATTCATCTTGGCTGGCAGCTCGTTGAGTTCTGCCGGATGCAGCGCTACACAAAGCAGAATCTGAGCAAATGGATGCGCACTGAGGGCCTTGAGCACTACCTCGCAGCGAAGGCCAAGGGTAAGGGCGTCCTCGTGATCACCGGGCACCTGGGCGCGTGGGAACTTTCCAGCTTCTATCACTCGCTGATGGGCTATCCCATGGGCATGATTATCCGCAGGCTCGATAACAGGCGGCTCGACGCTTACGTGAACGGCATCCGGTGTATGCACGGTAACTATGTTCTGCACAAAGACGATTTTGGCCGCGGGTTGCTGACGGCCATGCGAAAAGGGGGCACGGTGGGCATTTTGATGGACACGAATATGACTCCTCCGCAGGGAGAGTTCGTGAAGTTCTTCGGCATTGATGCCTGCACCGCGACCGGCGCCGCTCACGTCGCCCGCAGGACCGGAGCGGCGGTGCTTCCGGGCTTCATGTTCTGGGAGCCGGACGAGAAGAAATATGTGCTGCGCTTCGGCCCGGAGGTTGAGATTCCAAAGACTGACAATGTAGCTGCCGACATCCTGGAGGGCACGAGGCGTTGTACCGATGTTCTCGAGTCGTGGATTCGGCGCTATCCTGACCAATGGCTGTGGGTCCATCGCCGCTGGAAGACGCGGCCGGCGGGGGAACCAGGCCTATATTGAGTTCACGCGCTTAGGAGCGGGAAACGCATGACGCTGGGACAACTGATTGACGTGCTGGGCGGGAAACTGGCACAAGGCGACCAGGAGAGCAGGATCGATGGCGTGAGCTCGTCTGACCTGGCCAGGCCTTCGCATCTGGTGTTCGCCGAAGATGCGCGGACGGCGGCCGCCGCACTGGCCAGCGATGCCGGCGCTGTTGTGCTTCGCTCCGGGTGCGTCGAAACCTATCCGGCCGGCAAGAACGTGATTGAAACCTCGCAGCCTCGGCTGTGGTTTGCGCGCGCCGCCCAACTCGTGAAACCGATGTTGCCCGCAACCGGAGTGCATCCGTCAGCCGTGGTCGGCGAGCGAGTCAAGCTGGGCGAGAACGTCTCTGTCGGGCCATGCGCTGTAATTGGCGACTATGCGGCGATCGGCGCCAGAACGCGCATCGAGGCCGGAGCGGTGATTGGCGAGGGCGTGCGTATCGGCGAGAGTTGCCGCATCTATCCGCGTGTCGTCATCTATCCCGGCTGTACGCTCGGCAACTGGGTCATCGTTCATGCAGGCGTGGTGTTGGGCGCAGACGGTTTTGGTTACGTGCGCGATCCTGAGAGCGGAGGGTACACGCAGTTTCCGCAGCAGGGAACACTGGTGATTGAAGATGACGTGGAGATTGGCGCCAACTGCACCATCGACCGTGGCGCGCTGGCCGAGACGCGCGTGCGGCGCGGAGCGAAGTTCGACAACCTTGTTCATGTCGGACATAACTGCGACATCGGCGAAGATGCGATTCTTGTGGCGCTGACGGGAATCTCCGGTTCCTCGACGATCGGCAACGGCGCGGTGCTGGCGGGGCAGGTGGGCATCGGCGATCATGTGCATGTGGGGCCGGGTGTGATTCTCGGTGGCCAGGCTGGAGTCTTCAGTGGCAAGACCGTGACCAACGAAGGCCTGAAGCCAGGAACCGTGCATTGGGGAACGCCGGCGCGTCCGCTGCAGCAGGTGCTGCGCGAGCAGGCGACGCTGGCGAGGTTGGCGAAACGAAAGGGACATAGGGACTAGGGACATAGGGGCTGGGAGCCGGAGCAATGGCGATCATCGTTGTAGGCGGCGGCGGACGGGGCGCGGGAAAGACGGCGCTGATCTGCGGCCTGATGCGCGCACTGCCGGAACTGGAATGGACCGCAATCAAGATCACGAGCGATGCGCACGACAAGCCCACTCCTATCTGGGAAGAGACGGCGGCAGGTGAGGAGACCGACACCGGCCGCTATCTGGCCGCGGGCGCGCGGCGCGCGTTGCTGGTGACGGCGGCGGATTCCGATCCAGGTGCTTCCAATCTTGGTTCAATCGTCCAGCAGATTCTTGCGGAACATTCGCCGGCGAGCTCGTTGATCTTCGAGTCGAACAGAGTTCTCAGCCACCTGCGGCCCGATCTTTGCCTTGCTGCGGCCTCGAACCCGCACGGGAGCCACAAGCCCTCGTTCGCGCTTGTAGAGCAGCGCATGGACGCACTGGTCGAGTTGGGCGGTCACGATCATGTGATCGAAGGCAAAACGCTGTGCTTCCGTCTGCGATCGCTCGATCGCATTTCGCCGACAATGCACTCGTGGCTGCGGGAGCAACTGAGAGGCCGTTAATTACTTGAGTGATCAGTTGCCTTGACTTTGCGCGCGCCCGGCGGTAATTTGAGCCCACATTCCCTGGTACTGCCTTTGGTCTCTTAATCGAGGAGAGCAGAAGTGTGCATATTTCAGACACTGTCCCAATTTCGGACAGTAGGGTTGGGACAATGACGGAGCAGGCGCAACAACCCGCCTTGGCGCAGCCGCCGCCAGACTTAGACGAAGATCGCTTGGCGTGGCTGGCGTTGACATTGGCGCCCGGCCTGGGGCCCAAGCGGATTCTCGACGCGGTGCGGCAGATCGACTCGCCGAGCTCCATTTTCACCATGCCGCTTACCGCGCTTGAGGGATTGAGATTTCCCGCTGAGGCAGCGCAGTTCATCTTCGACGGCAAAGCGCGCCGGTCTGCGGAGGAAGAGTGGGTGCGCGTTCGGGTGCAGGGCGCGACGATCATCTGCTTCTCCTGCCCGGAGTATCCGGAGCGTTTGCGCGAGATCTACGACCCTCCGCCGGTGCTTTGGGTGCGTGGCAATGCGCAGTTGCTGAGCCAGCCCGCGATCGCTGTTGTGGGAACGCGTCATCCAACACCCTACGGCAGCGGTGTTGCCGAGATGCTGTCGCGCGATCTGGCGGCGCGGCGGCTGCTGATCGTCAGTGGAATGGCGCGCGGCATCGACTCCTGTGCGCACAGGGGAGCGCTGGCGGCGCGCATGCCCACCGTGGCCGTGTGGGGAACTGGAATCGACGTTGTCTATCCGAAAGAGAACAGGAAGCTGGCTGAGGAGATTCTCGCCGGCGGAGGGGCCATTGTGAGCGAGATGCCGATGGGAACCTTCCCTGCGCCGCAGAATTTTCCCCGCCGGAACCGGATTTTGAGCGGGCTGAGCGTGGCCGTTCTGGTTGTTGAGGCCGGCGAGAATTCGGGGACCAGGGTGACGGCCCGGTGCGCCGCCGAGCAGAATCGGGACTTGTTCGCGGTGCCGGGGAACGTGACCAGCAAGGGGTCATGGACGCCTAACACATT
>CAZKJB010000246.1:0-6382 GCA_964552975.1 uncultured Occallatibacter sp.
GCAACGTGGTGGTACCGCGACAGATCGCGATGTACCTAGCCAAGCAGATGACCGAGGCCAGCTTGCCGGAGATCGGCCGCCAGTTCGGCAACAAGCACCACACTACGGTGATGCACTCGATTGGCAAGATCGACGAGCAACGCCGCAGCGACAAAGACCTGCACCGGACACTGAGCAAGCTGCAGGATGTGCTGAACTGCTAAAAGGCGTGGTTCAGGAATCAGGGATCAGAGATCAGAAAGAAGCGGTTCGCAAAATGCGAACCGCTTTTTTTTGGTGCGTGAAAGCCGGCGCAGCGGTTGCAGATTCGCGCCCGGAAAGGTGATGCTAAGCGCATGGAATACAGACTGCTGGGAGGCTCAGGCCTCAAAGTTTCGACACTGAGTTTTGGCACCGCGACGTTTGGCGGGTCCAATGAGTTCTTCAAGGGCTTCGGATCAACAGAGACCGATGAAGCTCGCCGCCTGATCGATATCTGCTTTGAGGCCGGCGTGAACCTGTTCGATACGGCGGACGGTTACTCCGAAGGCCGATCAGAAGAGATCCTTGGCAAGGCTTTGGCGGGCGATCGAGATAGAGCGCTCATTTCGACCAAGTCAGGATTTCCGACAGGAGCCGGGCCAAACGACGAGGGCTCATCGCGGTATCATCTGCGGCGCGCGCTCGAGGGCAGCCTGCGGCGGCTTGGAACGGACTACATTGACATCTATCATCTGCACGGCTTCGACGCGCTGACTCCGATAGAAGAGGTGCAAGAGACACTGCACAACTTTGTGCGGGAGGGCAAGGTGCGGTACATCGCGTGCTCGAATTTCTCTGGCTGGCACCTGATGAAGTCGCTCGCCGTAGCCGACCGGCATGGCTGTACGCGATTTGTTGGGCATCAGGTGTACTACAGCCTTATCGGACGTGAATACGAATGGGAGCTGATGCCGCTTGGACTCGCCGAAAGGGTGAGCGCGCTGATCTGGAGTCCGCTAGGCTGGGGACGCCTCACTGGAAAAATCCGCCGCGGCCAACCGCTGCCGGACGCGAGCCGACTGCACAAAATTGCCGATGCCGGACCGCAGGTGAATGACGAACATCTGTATACGGTCGTCGATGCGCTTGAAGATGTCGGCGCGCAGACCGGAAAGACAGTTCCGCAAGTTGCGTTGAATTGGCTGTTGCAGCGACCGACAGTTGCTTCCGTGATCATTGGCGCGCGGAACGAAGAGCAGCTGCGGCAGAACCTGGACGCGGCAGGATGGAATCTGACTCGAGAGCAGGTGGCGGCGCTGGATAAGGCGAGCGCGCAACAGCCGGTCTATCCGTATTGGCATCAGAGGAAGTTTTTCGCAGGGAGGAACCCGTTGCCAGTGTGAGAAAGGCAGGGAACAAGGGGACGGATGCGGGGGTTGCTGCGAGGCGATTGGCAAACGGCTCAATCAGCGAAAGTCCCAATGGTGGCGGGCGGCGGCGGCCGGTGGGCGAACGGGGCGTCGCGAGCTCTTTAATTATTCGCTCGTTGACTGTTTTCCAGTGGAGCTTCCCACTCAGCAGTCCCGGTGTCTCGGCTAGAGGATTTGCGGGGGCTCGTTGAGATAGATTTCGACGTAATCGAGGTAGTTTTGTGCGTATTCGCGGATGAGGACCAAGTCCTTGTCGTTGATTTCGCGGCGAAGCTTGGCGGGAACGCCGGCCCAAAGGGTGCGCGGCGGAACCACGGTTTGCTCGGGAACGACGGAGCCGGCGGCGATGATGCACCCTTCTCCGATGCGAGCGTTGTTGAGCACGGTGGCTCCCATGCCAATGACGACGTTGTCTCCAACCACGCAGCCGTGGACGGTGGCGTTATGGCCGATGGTGACCCAGTCCCCGACAATGACCGGATAGAGGTTGCGCTGGCCGTGCAGGACGGCGCAATCCTGCACGTTGGAGCAGGAGCCGACACGGATGGAGTTGACGTCGCCGCGAAGGACTGCATTCATCCACACCGAGGAGCGCTCGCCGAGGACGACATCGCCGAGGATTTGAGCGGACGGGTCGACGTAGCAACCGGAGGGGATTCTGGGAAGAATGCCCTGATAGGGCCGAATCATGGGGTCGGAACCTCCGGCAGCTCGAGAAATGGAATTGCCACGAAACGATTGTAGAAGAGAGTGCCGAGAATGGAGTCGACCGGTGCTTTGAGGTGGCCTGCGGTGATTTGGAACAGGTTTCTCAGAGGCTCCAAATTACCAAGTGAACCTATGCTCGGAATGGTCTTCTAGCGTATTCTATTTTTGCCACCTTGGCAGGTTTGGAGGTGTGACACTTTGGCAGAAGTTCGCATCCAAGAAGGCGAACCGTTGGAAAATGCACTTCGCCGTTTCAAGCGGAAGGTACAGCAGGAAGACATCATCAAGGAAGTAAAACGTCACTCCTACTACCTGAAGCCGGGCGAAAAGCGTCGCGTTAAAGCAGCACTGGCGCGCAAGCGGAATCGTAAGAAGGCTCGTAAAGAGCAGGACTAAACCATTAACCCGGCGCGAGATGCGCTGTTCCGGCGGCTTTCGTTCTACGCACACGTGAGCCGCCCGAGTTCCCTGAGAGAACCGGGACAGTAGGGCGCGGCGGCACAATTGGCTGTAGCGATTCTCCAGTTTCTGTCAACCGAATTTCTAGCGGCTGAGTGGATCTTCCTCTCACGAAGATGGCATTTGGCGCGACGCTAAATTTTCCCCAGAAACCAGGAGACCGCGAGTGATCCCGCTGCGCGCAGTCGCATGCAGCAGTCTGAGGCTGTTCCGGAGATTCGGGCAGAACTCATTTACCGCAAGCTTATGAAGCGGTCCGGGCCCTTGTTATGCACCACGAACGAAGGCAGGGAACCGGAACCGGCAAGTTGCTCGAAACCATGGCCGATTTCGGTGTGAGTCCCTGTAGGGGAAGCCGGCCATGGAATTCAAAGATCGCACCCTCAAGTGTGTAGACTGCGGCACCGAGTTTGTGTTTACAGCAGGCGAGCAGGTATTTTTCCACGACAAGCAATTTAAGAACGACCCCAAGCACTGCAAGCAGTGCAAGGCGAAACGCGCCCGGGGAAGCCAACGGGTGCGTCCAGAGACGCGGACAACCTGCTCAGAGTGCGGTGCGGAGACGACTGTTCCCTTCAAGCCGACACAGGGCAGGCCGGTGCTGTGCCGGTCGTGTTTCCAGAAGCAGGGGAAGGGTCCGCTAACACCGGCGTCTGCCCCAGCTCAGGACTAGAAGCGGCAATCAGCTTTCGCCATGTCACCTTTGCGGAAGTTGATCGCTGCCTTTAAAGAGCAGGTCGGCGCGGAACTGCCACGTGAAACCATCGGTGGGGATGATGGTGGCCAACTGCGCCCAATGACGCTGGCTATGGAAGAGCGCATGCGCCGCGACTCTGCGGCGGGGGATGGCGCGTTCTTCGGCGGGCACAAAGTCAATGTCAATGACAAACGGATCGTTCCAGAATTCCTGGGGGGCCGCAGAGAGACTGCGGAAGATTTGCGTTGCCTGAAGGTGAAGTGCGAAGAGCACATCGAGAGGGCCGGCGGGAATTCTTCCCGGGTCTTGAACAGGCAGGCCGGCGAGACGCTGCGCCCAGCGAAGTTCGGCAACCCAGATATGGCGGATAAAGTTGAGAACGTCGGTCGTTCCACCGACGTCGAACGGCAGATGGAGCAGCGTGGGGTTGGCGTCGAGGTGAGCTTTCCAGCAACGAGAAGACTGCTCGTTCCAGGCAAGTAATTCTTCCAGCGTGACCGCTGCAGTCATAGCGAGATCAACCCCTTCGATCTTGCGGTGAGACAGGGCGCGCGGGAATTCGACAACGGACTCGAGCGCCTTCAGACAGTGAGTTTGAGGGCGCGATGGCCGATGTCGCGCCGGTAGTACATGCCTTCAAAGTGAATCTCTGCCAAGGCTTGATAGGCGCGGTCAAGCGCTTCAGCCAGGGAGTCCGCGGCTGCGGTGACTCCGAGAACGCGGCCGCCGGCGGTCAGCATTTGCCCTCCCACTTGCACGGTTCCTGCGTGGAAGACCTCGACCCCGGGAACCTGTGCAGCCGCGCTAAGCCCGGTGATGGGCAGGCCGGTTTTGTAGCTGCCGGGATAGCCGCCGGAGCTTGCTACCACGCAGGCGGACGCACCTTGAGCCCAGCGGAAGGGAGTTTCTGCGAGGCGGCCGTCGATGCAGGCCTCGAGCGCGTCGACGAGATCGCTTTCGAGGCGTACCAGGATGGCCTGGGTCTCGGGATCGCCGAAGCGGGCGTTGAATTCGAGAACCTGCGGTCCGCGGGCGGTCATCATGAGGCCGCAGTAGAGAACGCCGACGAATGGCGTCCCTTCACCGGCCATGCCCTCGACGGTGGGCCGGGCGACGTGGTGCAGAATCCACTCAGACATTTCCGGTGTGAGCATGGCGTCAGTTGAATAGACGCCCATGCCGCCGGTGTTGGGGCCGGTGTCGCCCTCGCCGATACGTTTGTGGTCTTGTGCCGGGAGGAGAGGCGCGACATGCGTGCCGTCGCTAAGGCAAAGGAAGCTGATCTCGTCGCCCTGAAGAAATTCCTCGATGACGACCTGCTGCTCGGCGTCACCGAGAAGCTCGCCGGTAAAGAGTCCTTCAGCGGCTTCAAGCGCGGTGGACCGCGTTTGGCAAATGATGACGCCCTTACCCGCAGCCAGCCCGTCGGCCTTGACGACGATAGGCGGATGAAACATCTCCAAGGCCTTTGCGACTTCGGCAGTTCCGGTGCAGACTGCGTAGTTGGCAGTGGGAATGTTGTGGCGCTGCAGGAAGAGCTTGGCGAAGCCTTTGCTGGACTCGAGCACGGCGGCGGCGCGCGTGGGGCCAAAGACGCGAAAACCGCGCTGCTGGAGCGCGTCGACGATGCCGAGCGATAGAGGCAGCTCCGGGCCGACGATAGTGAGGGCGGGCTGCTCGGCTTCGACGAGACGGATCATTGCGTCGACGTCTTTGAGATTGACGGGAACGCAGCGCGCAACATGGGCGATGCCGCCATTGCCGGGCGCGCAGACGATCTGGGTGACGCGCGGGCTGCGTGCGACTGCCCAGGCCAACGCGTGCTCGCGGCCTCCGGAACCAAGGATGAGGACTTTCATGAGAGCAGACCTTTCTTCAAGGGCGAGGGCGGCTAGAGGAACGCCGCGACAGGCCCGAAAGGTTATGGTCGGCAACGGGGGTGGGGGAAGTCAAACGGGGGCGTGGGACGAGATGAAACCTACACGAAGTGAGAGACGAATGTCGAGGGTTTGTTCCGCTGTATGATGGGATTCTTCGGGGGGTTCTATGCGAGGACTTTCTGTTGTGTTGCTCTTCGCTGCATTTTCAGTCGCAACATTTGCTGAAGAGCCGAGGTGGTGTTCGGTTTCATCGAGAGACCCTTCGAATACCCTCGCCTACGCTCCTATTGCTGCTGCGGCACAAGTGCAAGGCGGGGTAAGCGCCGTAATCATTTATAGGCCGAACGGTCACGTCGAAGAGGTTGAGTCTGTGTCGGGACCACTAATGCTCTCTCAACCGCTCGCAACCCAACTTTCAAAGTGGACTGTTCGCTCGAACGCATCCGGCGATGAGCTTTGCCAGACACTCGTTATTGCGACCTTCAAGGTTGGCAAGCCGACGCCCCAACCGAGTAAGTTCCGCAGGCTGAGACTCGCGCTGATGAGAAAGAAAGAGAAAATCAAATTCACCACGGAGCCGAATACAATTCGTATCTCTATCTCACATCCCGGGCCGCTCTTCTCTGAAAGTTCCTCGAGTACCGCGCGGCAGGGATTTTGATCTCAGCGTAAACGACGCGAACAAAGAGTTAAATTTTCGATGGTTGAGACACGCATCAAGCCGTATGCGGAACAGCAGGCTGAAGAGGCTGCGCGCGAAGAGCAGCGACGTGTCTACAGGCGCAACCAGATTTTTGGTTTGCTGCTGGTTGCAGCGGCAATTTGCGCGTGGTGGCTGGTGCATACAAATCCCAAGTGGATTTTTCCGCTGGGATGGTGGCGATGGTAAGGCAGGGGTCAGGGAACAGTGATCGGGGATCAGAAGAACCCGCAGAGAATGCATGTGCTCCGTTGGTAGTGTTGATCCTGGGGCCGACGGGGAGCGGGAAGACGGCGCTGTCGCTCGAACTGGCGCAGCGGTTCGACGGCGAAGTTGTGAGCTGCGATTCGGTGGCGGTGTATCGCGGGATGGAACTGGGAACGGCGAAGCCGTCGATGGAAGCGCGTGCACGCGTGCCACATCACCTGATTGATGTGACGACGCCGGACAAGGCGTTTACGGCGGGAGAGTACAGCCGGTTGGCGCGGACGGCGTTAAAGGAAATCAATGAGCGCAAGCGATTGCCGATTGTGACCGGAGGAACGGG
>CAZKJB010000247.1:0-6352 GCA_964552975.1 uncultured Occallatibacter sp.
CTGAACGACACCATCAAGAACAACAAAGGCAAATACATCGTTCTCGTAGAGGGCGCCGTGCCCACAAAGGACGAGGGCGTTTACTGCATGATCGGCGGCAAGACCGCGGAGTCGATCCTGCAGACGGTGGCCGCGGATGCGGCGGCGATCGTTGCGTGGGGAAGCTGTGCCTCGAATGGCTGTGTTCAAGCGGCCAAGCCGAACCCGACTGGCGCCACTCCGATTTCAAAGCTGGTCAACAAGCCGGTGATCAACGTGCCGGGCTGCCCGCCCATCGCGGACGTGATGATGAGCGTGGTGACCCACCTGCTGGTGCTGGGAGAAGTTCCGGCGCTCGACAGCCTGGGCCGTCCGAAGGAATTTTACGGTCGCCGTGTACACGATACCTGCTATCGCCGCGCGAATTACGATGCCGGATTGTTTGTTGAGTCGTGGGATGACGAAAACGCACGCAAGGGATATTGCCTGTACAAGATGGGCTGCAAGGGGCCGGTAACCTACAACGCCTGCTCAGTGGTGAAGTGGAACGAAGGCACAAGCTATCCAATCCAGTCGGGGCACGGATGCATCGGTTGCAGCGAAGCGGGGTTCTGGGATAACGGACCGCTCTATCAGCACTTGTCCTCGTTCCCGGGGTTCGGCATCGAGAGCACGGCCGACACGATTGGCACTGCTGTAGGCGTGGCCACGCTGGCCGGGGTTGCGGCGCATGCGGTGGTAACCAACATACGCAAGCGCAGCGTGATCGCGGAAGTGCATGCGGAAGATCAGAAGGAGTAGTGAGAAGCAATGGCAACACGCGTAGTCGTCGATCCTGTAACTCGTATTGAAGGCCACCTGCGGATTGAAGCAGTGGTGGAAAACGGCGTCATTACCGACGCATTCAGCGCAGGCACAATGATTCGCGGCCTGGAGAAGATTCTCATTGGCCGCGATCCCCGTGACGCATGGGCCATCACGGAGCGCGTATGCGGCGTGTGTACAACGGTCCATGCGCTGGCAAGCGTGCGCTCGGTAGAAGATGCCATCGGAATCTCGGTGACGCCCACCGCTGAACTGATCCGCAACATCATGCTCACAACGCAGTATGTGCAGGATCACGTGATCCACTTTTATCACCTGCACGCTCTGGACTGGGTGGACATTGTGAACGCGCTGAAGGCCGACCCCAAGAAGGCTGCGGAGCTTGCGCAATCGTTCTCAAAGTGGGACAAGAACACACCCGCATATTTCTCCGCAGTGCAGGACAAGATCAAGGCGTTCGCGGCCAGCGGTCTGGGCATCTTCGCCAACGGCTACTGGGGCCACCCGGCCTACAAGCTGCCACCGGAGGTAAATCTGATCGGCGTGGCGCACTATCTGGATGCGCTGGAGTGGCAGAAAGAAATCGTAAAGATTCACGCGGTTTTCGGCGGCAAGAATCCGCACCCGATTTACCTGGTAGGCGGCGTCCCATGCTCCATCAACACAGATGAAGTTGCCGCGATCAACTCCGAGCGGCTGAACCTGGTCTCGCGGCTCATCAGCCAGGCCGATGAATTTGTGAACGAGGTTTACATTCCCGATCTGCTGGCTGTGGCCTCGTTCTACAAGGACTGGGCGAAGTACGGCGGCGGGTTGCACAACTATCTCTGCTACGGTGAATTCCCAACAAAGGGCTACAACACTCCCGATGCGTTCAAGTACGCGCGCGGCGCGGTGCTCAATCGCGATTTGAGCAATGTGTACCCGGTAAATCCGCGCGACGATCAGGAGATCAAGGAGTACATTGCGCACTCGTGGTACACGTACGAGGGTGGAAACAATGTGGGTGTGCATCCATGGGCGGGCGAGACGAAGATCAACTACAGCGGACCCAAGCCGCCATTCGAAACGCTTGAGGGATTCGACAAGTACTCGTTCCTGAAGACGCCGCGCTGGAAAGACAACGCGATGGAAGTGGGACCGTTGGCGCGGCTCCTGGTTTCGTATGCAGCAGGCCGTGCGGATGTGAAGGAAGTGGTGGGCGCGACACTGGGCAAGCTGGGAGTTCCGGTCGATGCGTTGTTCAGCACCCTGGGCCGCACGGCAGCCCGCGGCATCGACGCGGCGCTGGCCATGATTTGGCTCAAGGAATTTTTCGGCCAGTTGATGGATCGCGTGAAGATCAACGAGGTGTCCACGTTCAACGGAGAGAAGTGGGAGCCGAAGAGTTGGCCGGCAGATTGCGAAGGCGTGGGCTTGGTCGAGGCTCCGCGTGGTGCGCTGGCGCACTGGATCAAAATTCACAACGGCGCGATCGATAACTACCAGCTGGTTGTGCCGACAACGTGGAACGGCTCGCCGCGCGATGCAAAGGAGCAGCGTTCGTCGTTCGAGGCGTCGCTGATCGGTACGCCGGTGGCGAATCTCGAGCAACCGGTTGAGATTATCCGCACTATCCATTCCTTTGATCCGTGCCTCGCCTGCGCTGTGCATCTATACGATCCGCAGGGACGGCATCTTCACCAGGTTTCATTCGAGTAAGGACGATGAGCACACAAAGCACTGGCGTAAAAGATGTGTTTCGGTTGAACGGCGGGGCGCCGGTGGAGTATCGGCGCGTGTATGTGTGGGAACTGCCCGTTCGAGCCTATCACTGGATCAACGCTATCGCGCTGACGTTGCTATGCGTGACCGGTTACATGATTGGACGGCCCATACGCATTTCGTTTGCAGCCGAGGCCTATCAACAGTACTGGTTTGGCTGGGTGCGGTTCATTCACTTCGCTTCGGCATACGTTTACGTCTTCAATTTCGCTGCGCGGATTTACTGGGGGTTCGTCGGCAACAAGTATTCAAGCTGGCGCGCCTTTTTCCCGCTGAAACCCACGCAGCGGCAGGAGATTGTCGACGTCATCAAAGCCGATGTGTTTGAGACCAAGATGCACGGGCCCATCTCCACTGGACACAACGCCTTGGCGGGCCTGATCTACTTCTTCACGTTCCTGGCGTTTGTCTTCCAAACGATCACTGGGTTCGCTCTCTATTCCAGCATGAGCAACTCCTGGCTGCCGCGGATGTTTACTTGGATCGTGCCGCTCATGGGCGGCGACTCTGGCGTACGATTCTGGCACCACACTTTTCTGTGGTTCTTTGTGGCTTTTATCGTTGTTCACATTTACTTAGCCTTCTATCACGACTACATTGAGGGTCGTGGCACCATCTCCTCGATCGTCGGAGGATGGAAGTTTGATCGGGTGAAGAGTGACGGAGAGCCAAAAAAACAATAGGAAGACGCTGGTGCTGGGGCTGGGCAACGTCATCATGGGCGACGAGGGCGTTGGCGTCCATGTCGTGCGAGCGCTGGAAAATCGCGCGTTGCCGTCCGGCGTGGAATGCCTGGACGGCGGCACGGGTGGGTTTATCCTTCTGGAGCCGTTGCAGCAGGCCGAACGCATCATCCTCATCGACGCCGCCGCAGACGGAAACCCGCCGGGCACTGTCACGCGCACCACGCCGCGCTTCTCGCGCGACTACCCGCCCACTTTGACTGCGCATGACATCGGCGTGAAGGATCTGCTGGACGCCTTCTATATACAAGGCGGCACGCGCGAAGTGGTTCTCTACGCCATCGCCATCGATCCGCATCAACCCATCTCGATGGAGCTTTCACAGGATTGCGCGAGGGCCGCGCAAGTGGCTGAGTACGCAGTACTTGCGGAACTTGAGCAGTGCGCGGTCGAGGCATGACCGCGGGGATGTAGTGAGCGGCGGGGTTCGCCCTCCAGCAAGTTCCGTTGCAAATCGGACCATTTCGGTCTATGATTTTGCTTATGAAGATGATGACCTGTTGTCGCTGCTGTATGTTGCTCACGCGGCACGGGTGACCCTGGTTTGAACTTTTAGAGGCAATTCCAAGGTTTAGAGTAGCCCGCGTCGCAGCCAAGCTGCCGCGGGTTTCGTCATTTCTGGGATCGAGTCAGCGGTCGCCTCATCAAAAAGGAAGGGTAATGAGCCAGGCTCCACAGAAAGAGACTAAAGCGCAGCGCATGGAGCGCTTGAAACGCCAAAAGAACCCCTGGGAGGCCTTTGACGAGGTTCGCACCTTCGCACGTGAAGGGCGGTCGAGCGTTGTTCCGGAATGGGCGTCGGCCTACTTCAAATGGTGGGGGGTTTACACGCAAGGCGACGGCGTTGGAGCAACAGGGGGCAAAGGCGGCGAGGGTCTGGCCACCGACTATTTCATGATGCGCATTGGCATTCCCAACGGCATCATTACCGCCAGCCAGCTTCGGACAATTGGCGAGATTACGCGGAAGCAGGCGCGCAACCTGGCAGACATTACGGTGCGGCAGAACATTCAGTTGCACTGGCTGACGATTGAGTCGCTCCCCGAGATTGTTGACGCGTTGGACTCGATTGGGCTGTCGCCCAAAGGCGCGTGCGGCGACGTGGTACGCAACGTCACCGGCTGCCCACTGGCCGGAGTGGCTGCGGACGAATTGATTGATGCGTCACCGATTGCGCGCGAGATCGCACATCTACTGACTGCGAATACCGAGTTCTACAATTTGCCGCGCAAGTTCAAGATTTCCGCGACCGGTTGCCCGTCGTGGTGTACCTACCCCGAGATCAATGACATTGGGTTGACAGCGGTTAAGCGCGACAGCGAAGTTGGCTACTCGATCCGCGTGGGTGGCGGACTTTCGAACGAGCCGCATCTGGGATTACGGCTGGATGCGTTTGTGCGGCCGGATCAGGCGGTTCAAGCGGTGCGCGGCGTGACGGAGATTTTCCGCGACCAGCAAGTGCTGCGAGAGAGCCGCGATCGCGCGCGCCTCAAGTACTTGTTCATGCGCGAGGGATGGACGCCGGAGAGCTTTCTCGATGAGCTGAACAGGCGAATCGGATTCAAACTGGATCCTGCAGTGCCGGAAGATGTTCCGGACGACAGCCTTCGCGATCACGTGGGAATCCATCCGCAGCGTCAGCCTGGATTGGCTTATGTTGGAGCATCGGTGTTGCGCGGCCGCATGACCGGTGAGCAACTAGTCGCCGCAGCCGAGTTGGCGGAACGCTTTGGCAGTGAGTCGTTACGAGCTACCGTTTCGCAAAACCTGGTCTTCGTGGATGTGCCTTACAAAAAGACGGCCGAACTGGCGCGCGAACTAGGACAGATCGGGCTTCATGTTGAGGCTTCGACGTTCTGGCGCGGAGCGATCGCCTGCACCGGTACGGAGTTTTGCAAGCTGGCTATTGCGGAGACCAAGGGCTTCACAAAGTGGCTGGTTGATGAGCTGGAAGAGCGGCTACCGCAGTTTGATCAGCAACTGAAGCTGCACGTGACGGGCTGCCCGAACAGCTGCGGCCAGCATTGGATCGCGGACATTGGCCTGGAAGGCAAGAAGATCAAACATGAGGGCCAGCTTGTCGACGCGTTCTACTTCTGCCTCGGCGGAGCAGTGGGTCAATACGCAGGCGTGGCTCGGCCAGTCGGTTACCGGAGCCCGGCGCCACTGGTGCCTGAGGCGATTGAGCGGCTGTTGCGCCAGTATCTGGCGGGGCGCACGCCGGAGGAGAGTTTGCGGTCCTGGTTCGCTCGGCACACGAACGATGAGCTGCGCGCGCAGTTGGCGGGCGAGGTTCTTGATCCGGTGGAACGCGACCTGCCGACCGCATGCGTGCCGCACTCGGTGGCAGAATAGTGGATGCAGGGACTAGGGAATAGCCAGTAGGGAATAGAGAATTGAGAGCATGAGCTTGTTGCCAATCTTTCTGAAGCTCGAAGGCCGCCAGGTACTGCTGGTGGGCGCGGGCAATGTTGCGCTCGAGAAGATCGGCAGTTTGCTGAAGACGGGTCTCAGGCTGCGCGTCGTTGCACCCGAGGCACGCGCGGAGATCCAAGAGCTGGCTGCGGAAGGCAAGCTTGAGTGGATTGCCCGCGGGTTTCAACCATCGGATCTCGATGGCAATTATCTGTTGATTGCTGCGACGGATTCGCCCGAAGTGAATACCACCGTGTATCGCGAGGCGGTGGAGCGCGACATTCCTTGCAACAGCGTCGACGATATTCCAAACTGCGATTTCTTCTTTGGCTCGGTGGTGAGCCGCGGCGATTTGCAAATCGCGATTTCAACTGCAGGAAAGAGCCCGGCGGTTGCTCAGCGGCTGCGGCGCGAGATCGATGAGCAATTGCCATCGGATTTGGGCGAGTGGCTCGCGCAACTGGGCGAGTTGCGGCGCGATGTATTGGCCACGCAATCTCGTGGCGAAGAACGCAGACTGCTGCTGCACGAACTGGCACAGCGACAAATCTGCGATTCTGCGCTATGCGCGACAAAAGAGATGGCACGAAAGGGCAGGGCAGTTCCGCATGCCGCCGCGGGGCATG
>CAZKJB010000248.1:0-6337 GCA_964552975.1 uncultured Occallatibacter sp.
AATTCCGCGGGCTTTGGGACCGGCTGGGGCTGACCTACGACGACTTCATCCGCACCACCGAGGAGCGCCACAAGCGCGGCGTGCAGAAGTTGTTTACGACGCTGCGGGAACGAGGCTACATCTACAAGGGCTCGTACACCGGGCAGTATTGCGTGAGCGATGAGGCGTGGGTAGAAGTTGCGCCGGGCGCGCCGTGCCCGGACTGCGGGCGCATTACCGAGACGGTAAGCGAAGAGAATTACTTCTTCAAGCTCTCGGCCTTCGAGCGCAAGCTGCTGGAGTTCTACGAGGCGAATCCGGGGTTCATGGGGCCGGAATCGACGCGGCGCGAAGTGATCAGTTTCGTTCGCAGCGGATTGAAGGACCTTTCAGTCAGCCGGACAAGTTTTTCGTGGGGCATTCCGGTGCCGGGCGACGAGAAGCATGTTGTGTATGTGTGGCTCGACGCGCTGGCGAATTACATTACGGCGCTTGGATATGGATCGGATGGTCCCGCGGACAAAGCTCGCTTTGAGAAGTTCTGGCCGGCCGACCTTCACCTGATCGGCAAAGAGATCAGCCGCTTCCATTGCGTCTACTGGCCGGCATTCTTAATGGCCGCTGGAATTCCAGTGCCCCGTTCAGTGCGCGCCAACGGCTGGCTGCTCTTCGACCAAGGCAAAATGTCGAAGTCGCGCGGCAACATAGTTCGTGCGGAGACCGTGGATGAGATTTTGGGCGCCGATGCGCTGCGATACTTCCTGTTGCGCGAGATACCGTTCGGGCAGGATGGCAATTTTTCATTTGATGCTTTGGTGCAACGCTACAACGGAGACCTCGCTAACGGCTACGGCAATCTGGTGAGCCGCGTGGTGAACATGGTGCACAAGTACTTTGGTGGAACTGCGCCTGATGCCGGAGAAGCGACGGCGGCCGAAACGGCACTCCGCGCGAATTCTGAGGCTACGATTGCGGCGTTTGGCTCCGCATTCGATGAGCTGAATTTCTCAGAAGCGCTGAAGGGCCTTTGGACTTTGGTCGCGGAGACGGATGGCTATCTGACAGCCAACGCTCCATGGAAAAAGCCAGCCGACCGCTCGAACGAAGATCACCTGAAATTGCAGGCACGCGTGTTGGCGACGGCTGCGGGGGCGATACGCGTGATTACCGCGCTGGTGTATCCCATTCTGCCCGATGCCGCATCCAAGGTTTGGCGCCAGTTGGGTCAGGGCGAGATCTCGGACTCATCGAAGGAATCATTTTTGACCGATCTCGCGTGGGGCGGATTGAGGGCCGGAACGAAATTTGGTGAGCCGGCGCCTCTGTTTCCCCGCGCCGAAAAGGACGCAGTGGAGCGTATGCAAAATCTAGAGGACGAAAACAACCGCAGCGCGGTGGAAGCGGCGGGTGGCCAGAGCGAGATCGTGGCGCCGTCGCAGGTTCCCGCGGCGCCTTCGGTAGCTCCCACTGCGGCAGCGAAAAACTCGAATGCAAAGGCAGGCGAGGCGATGACGCCAACAACTGCTGCCCCACTGGATTCGGGGAGGCCTGTTGAGACTGCGAAGGTACACCAGGTTCCTGCGCCGCAGGCCAGCAGCCGCCTGACGCCGATTCCTGTGCCCGCAGCCGAGGGGTCTGCTCTGACGCCGCCGGCTGGCGAGGCCCCCTCCTCGGACGGCTCACAGAAGATTGCGATCGATGATTTTGTAAAAGTTGACCTGCGCGTGGCACAGATCCTTGTAGCCGAGCGTGTGCCCAAGGCTGACAAGTTGCTGCGCCTTGAAGTCGATTTGGGGTATGAGAAGCGGCAAATCCTAGCAGGCATTGCGGAACACTATGAGCCGGAGAAGCTGGTGGGGCGAAAGATTGTGATCGTTGCCAACCTGGCGCCGCGCAAAATGCGCGGCCTTGAGTCAAACGGCATGCTGCTGGCGGCCTCGCTCGAAGGCGGCGCGCCTGTGCTGGCCGGATTCCTGGAAGAAGTGCCATTGGGGGCAAGGCTCAAGTAGAGGTTACGAACTTCTTGGACCAAACGGAGTGTCCTTATTTCGACCTCCGGGGCGACGAGGGGCTCCGTGATTCGCGATTGACAGAATCACGCGATCTTAGGCATTATCAGCAGGTTATCCCGATGATCACCAGCATCCATACCCTGATTTATTCCGACGATGCCCCCGCAACGCGCGCATTCCTTCGCGACGTACTCGGCTGGCCTTACGTCGAGGATTCGATGGGTGGAGGCCAGGGCTGGCTCATCTTCAAGACCGGGCGGAGCGAGATGGGTGTGCACCCGACCCACAGTGTCTACGACGGCAAAACGTACGAGTCGCCGCGGCATCATCTGATCTCCCTGATGTGTGACGACATCTCACAAGCTGTCGCTGAACTAAAGAGCAAAGGAGCAGAGTTCCACGGCGAAGTTCAGGATCACGGGTACGGGCTCGTCGTCATGATGGGCGTACCTGGCGCGGACGACATCATGCTATACGAGCCTAAGCATCCGCTGGCATATAGCCTATGACCGATTAGAAGGGCAACTAGCTTTCTCCCGCCCTTCGCCCTTTGCGAGGCATCATTCAAATCAAGGCACTACTGACCAAGACGTTCCATTGCGCTCCCAAGCGCCTTTTGTTATCATGAGCCTACTGATGGTTTGTGTTTCCCAACTTTGTTCCTGTTGTCGCCCGTTGCACATCGCCGACGGGTGTCCCCGCTAGTCTCTGATCTCCCTGCACAATCGATCCAGAAGACGCACCCGTAGCTGAATGCCGGGTTTGTCTTTTTTCGGCCCGGACCTTCGGCACTATCCCTGAAGCCTTGAGGTCACAATGCCGGTCGACGAAAGCGTAGCCACAAACTCAAAGCCACTCGCGAGCTTCTCTGCTCCGCGCCTGAACCATCTGCGGCTGCTTGAGGCGGAGAGTATTCATATACTGCGCGAGGTGGCGTCGGAGTTCGAGCGGCCGGTGATGCTCTACTCCATCGGCAAGGATTCGTCGGTAATGCTGCGCCTGGCGCAGAAGGCATTTTATCCGGCGCCGATTCCCTTTCCCCTGCTGCACATCGACACCGGCTTCAAATTCGCCGAAATGCTCAGGTTCCGCGACGAAATGGCGCGGTCAATTGGCGCGGAGCTGCTGGTGTGGCGTAATGAGCCGGCGATCGCGGCGGGGACGAACCCGATTGTGCTCGACACCAAGCGCTGTTGCGGGCTGCTGAAAACACAGGCACTGCTGGACGCGCTGCGCCACTACAACTTCGACGCGGCCTTTGGCGGCGCGCGCCGCGACGAGGAAAAATCCCGCGCCAAGGAACGCATTTATTCGTTCCGCGACTTGGCGGGACAGTGGGATCCGAAAAATCAGCGCCCCGAGTTGTGGAACCTGTACAACGCGCGCATTCATCCGGGCGAAAGCATTCGCGTGTTTCCGCTGTCGAACTGGACGGAGATGGACGTGTGGCAGTACATCCACGAGGAAAAGATTCCCGTCGTCGATCTCTACTTTGCGAAGGAGCGCCCCATGTATGTGCGGGGCGACGCGCTGCTACCGATTGAACAAACGTTTGTTGCGAAGAATGGCGAGCAGCCCCAGATGGTGAAGTCGCGCCTGCGCTCGCTGGGATGCAGTCCGTGCACCGGCGCGATCCGCTCCGATGCCGATACGATTCCCGCGATCATTGCGGAGTTGATCTCGTTCCGTTCGTCGGAGCGCGCCAACCGCGTGATCGATCACGACCAGGAAGGCTCGATGGAGATCAAGAAGCGGGAGGGATATTTCTAAAAGCAGGGGACAAGAGACCAAGGGAACGAGGGAACAAGAATACAGGGACGTAGGGACCAGGGCTTGGAGGTTGGGTTGGCGGTTGCAGCGGAGTTAGAGAACAGAAGATTCGAGATCGAAGAGTTCCTGCTCGCGGAGCGCGGGAAGGACCTGCTGCGTTTTTCAACGGCGGGCAGCGTTGATGACGGCAAGTCGACACTGATCGGGCGGCTGCTCTACGACACGCAGTCGGTGTACGAAGACCAGGTCCGCTCCATCGAAGGCAAAGGCACTACGGCGCCCGGACAGATAGATTTCGCCTTGCTGACGGACGGCCTGCGAGCAGAGCGCGAGCAGGGCATTACGATCGATGTGGCGTATCGCTACTTCTCCACGTCGCGCCGCAAGTTCATCATTGCCGATACGCCGGGCCACGAGCAGTACACGCGCAACATGGCCACCGGCGCTTCCACGGCCGATGCCGCGATCGTGCTGATCGACGCAAGCAAGGGCGTGCAGATTCAGTCGCGCCGCCACGCTTACATTGCGTCGCTGTTGCGTGTGCGCAACGTGATTGTGGCCGTAAACAAGATGGATTTGATCGGCTTCGACGAAGCGGCCTTCCGCGCGATTGAAGCGGACTTCAGCGCGGTGCTCGATCGCATTGCGGCCTCTACCGGCTCGCCGGTCGAAGCGCACTTTGTACCCGTGAGCGCGTTGAAGGGCGATAACGTCGTGCGGCGCGCCGTTGAGCTGTCTGGCGAAATGGAATGGTACACCGGGCCGTCGCTGCTGGAGCTGCTTGAGGCGCTGCCGTCCTCATTGGATACGCGCACGGCGCCGTTTCGTTTTCCGGTTCAACGCGTGCTGCGGCCCGACCACACGTTCCGCGGATTCGCGGGGCAGATTGCTTCAGGCACAGTGCGGCGCGGTGATTCGATTGCTGTGTTTCCCTCGGGGCGTGGCGCGAAGATCGAACGCATTGTGACCTTCGACGGCGATCTCGAGGAAGCCATCGCACCGCTTTCTGTAACGCTCGTGCTCGATCGCGAACTCGACATCAGTCGCGGCGACCTGATCGCCGCTGACGATGCAGCGCCTGCCGTTGCGCGCGGCGTGAAAGCGTCTCTGGTGTGGATGAGCGAGAAACCGCTCGATCAGAATCGCCGCTATCTGCTGAAGCACACCAGTCACACGGTGCCGGCGTTTGTCTCGTCGATCGATTACTGTGTGGACCTCAACACGCTCGCGCCTGAGCCGGCTTCGGCGCTCGGCATGAACGACATTGGCGCGGTTTCGCTGCAGCTGCTCCGGCCCATGGCCGTCGATGTCTATCGCGACAATCGCGGCACCGGCGCGTTGATTTTGATTGATGCGGAAACCAATGCGACTGTCGCGGCGGGCATGATTACGGCAGCCACCGGGATTGCCGGTTCAGTTGAGGATGACGAAGCTGCTGCCTGGGGTCCCGTAACTGCGGGCGAACGTGAAGCTCGCTGGGGCCATCGCGGCGGGGTTCTTGAATTGGCGGGGCCGGCTGAACTGATCGACGCAATTGAACGCTCGCTGTTTGCCGTTGGCGCCGTAACCAGCCGCACCGATGCCGGAAGTGACGCGGCTCAGTTCGCTCCTGGAATACTTGCGGCACTGGCCGAGACACAAACCCGCTCGGGCCTGATCTCACTTGTGGCGCGCGCGAACGAGGAAGGTACGCTAACGGCGCGCGCCGAAGGCTCGGAGATTTCGCTCGACACCGGCAATCCGATGCATGCCGTGGCCGCGGTTCATGAACTGCTGCGCAGGGTCGGCATATTCATCTCTCCAGAAAGGGCGGACTTGTGATGAGCACTTTGGAAATTGCCGCTCAAGTGAATGCGAAGCTCGACGAGGTACGCGCCACGCTGGCGCGCGAGGTTACCGGGAAGGGCGATGTGTGCCTCACGTGCAGCTTTCAAGCCGAGGACGTGCTGTTGACCAAGCTGGCCATCGCGATCGATCCGCACATTCCGGTTCTCTTTCTCGATACGGGCTACCATTTTGCCGAGACGTACACGTATCGCGATCGCATTGCGCGCGAGTGGGATTTGAATCTCGTGAATCTGCTTCCGGAAAAGACGGTTGCCGAGCAGGAAGCGGAGTTCGGATTGCTGTATCAATCTGCACCGGACCGCTGCTGCGGGCTGCGCAAGGTAGAGCCGCTTTTCAAGGCGGTTGCTGGATATCGCGTGTGGCTCACAGGGCTGCGGCGCGAACAAGCGCGCAGCCGAACAGCGCTTGAGGAGCAAGCGCTGTTCGCGTTGCCCGGTGGGAAGCAGGTACTGAAGCTGGCGCCGCTGGCCGCGTGGACTACGCGCGACGTTTGGTACGCGTGCGAGCAATTGGCGATCCCGCTGCTACCGCTCTATGAACGGGGCTACACATCGATCGGCTGCGAGCCGTGCACATCGCTGCCGCTCGATCCAAACGATCCGCGTTCGGGCCGATGGGCCGGCCGCAAGGAGGAGTGCGGCATTCACATTCAGGCGGCGCCAGGGTCGTGAGTTAACGGAAGAGAGTTTCGAGGCGGGCAAATGCAGTACGTCATTGGGTTCTTTATC
>CAZKJB010000249.1:0-6297 GCA_964552975.1 uncultured Occallatibacter sp.
CGTAGGAATCGTAGGGGTGGTGGAGCAGGATGTCGCGATGGCGGAGCTCATCGAAAACGCTGGTGGACTTGCGGCTGAGAATGAACGGCTTGGGCGTGAAGTGCTGGAACTTGAGGTCGGGCCGCTGCACGTCGTCGTACAAAAACATCAAGCGCGAGAGATTTACCGGGCCCTGGCTGCGGAAGACCTGATCCTCTTCAAGTTCGAAATTGACCCGCAGGCGCTCGACAATTTCAGGGTGCGCGCCAGTTTCAATCTCGAGGCGAACGGCATCACCCTTGCGCCGGTTGTGCAACTCAACGCGGATGGTTTCAAGCAGCGAGCGCGCTTCTTCCTCTTCGAAGTAGAGGTTGGAATTGCGCGTCACGCGGAAGGAGGCGGATGCGAGTACCTCATAGCCGCGATACATGCCGGCAAGATGCTGCGCGATAAGGTCCTGGAGCAGCAAATAGTCGTTGCCTCCATTGCCGGATGGGAGGCGAACGAAGCGGGCGAGCGCGCGCGGTACGGTGACTACGCCTAAGACCTGCGGGCCGGAGCTGCGGCGCTTGGGGCGCAGCAACAGCGCCAGGCAAAGCGCCTTGTTGAGCACGCGCGGAAACGGGTGGGCTGGATCAATGGAGATGGGCGTCAGTAGCGGATCGACTTCGCGTTGAAAGTAGCCGCGGGCAAAGGCGCTGGCATCCTGGCCCAACTCGTCCCACTCCAGGAGGCGGACGCCGTTCTTTCGGAGCTCGGGGAGCAGAAGCTTATTCCAGCAGTGGTACTGCGCAGCCACAAAGCTGTGAATTTCGGCGGTGAGGGTTTCAAGGGATTCGTCGGGCCGCAAGCCGTCGTAACCGGGCTCGCGGTAGCCATCCTCAATGCGCTGCATCAGGCCAGCCTGGCGGATTTCAACATATTCGTCGAGATTTGAACCGGTGATGGCGAGGAACTTCACGCGCTCCAACAAAGGGTTGGAGGGGTCCTCGGCCTCTTCAAGCACACGCCGGTTGAACTGCATCCAGGAGTGGTCGCGGCCGTTGAAGAGCTTGAGTTTGCGCGTGATTTTGGCCATTGTTTGGGTTCCAGCGGGCCGTGTTGGAAGTCTACAGCGTCAGGCCGGTGCTTGGCAGGTGTGGGGGGACGCGCCGCACTCCGGAAAATCTCCGAGTGATTATGGTCACAGGCGAGGGGGCTTGGCGATATTAATAGCTGGAAAAAATGCTCTTCGAAGGCCTCAATTCTGGTAGTCTTTCGGCGTTTGTGGAGGAACCTGTGAAAACCGTGAATCGCCGCACCGTTCTGCGTTACTCCGGAATCGCCGCAACCTCGTTTGGCCTGCGAAATGGCCTCTGGGCGCTTTCCGACACTCCAGCGGCAAACACCACTCCGATTGCGAAGACGAACTACGGGCAGATCAGCGGTACCGTCGAAGATGGCATTAACGTTTTCCGTACGATTCCTTATGGCGCAGATACAGCGCTTGTCCGATTTCAGGCGCCGCAGGCCCCGGCTCCGTGGACCGGAGTGAAGGTTTGCGACGCGTTTGCCACGCGCGCGCCGCAACTGGTCGCATCGCGCGCCCCGGAAGCGCCGTTAGCGGCTCCGAGCCTGGGACCGGCTGGGGCAGGACCGCGGGTTGCGCCCGAAGCCGGGGTACAGAGCGAGGATTGCCTGCATCTCAATGTTTTCACTCCCGGGATGCGCGACCACCGCAAGCGCCCGGTGCTCGTGTACTTTCACGGTGGCGCCTACAACAATGGATCGGTGAACAGCGCGCTGTATGACGGCAAGCGGCTGTGCCATCGCGGAGATGTGGTGGTGGTGACCGTAAATCACCGGCTGAATGCGTTTGGCTTTATGTATCTGGGTGCGATCGATCCCAAGCAGTACCCGGACTCCGGCAACGTGGGCATGCTGGACCTTGTGCTGGCGCTCAGATGGGTAAAGAACAACATCGCCGAATTCGGCGGCGACGCTTCCAGGGTTCTAATTTTCGGACAATCGGGTGGAGGAGCAAAGTGCGCCACGCTGATGGCCATGCCGGCAGGCAAAGGCCTGTTTCACCGAGTCATGACGATGAGCGGGCAGCAGGTGAAAGGAGCTTCAATTGAGATCGCGTCAAAGCGGACTGAGGTCATGCTTGGCAAACTTGGAATCGCGCAGTCGAATCTCGGCGATCTGAAGACGATTCCGTGGGAGCAGATTCAGGCCGCGGCCGTTTCAACGAGCTCTGACTGGCTTCCGGTCGTTGACGGCGTTGTGCTCTCGCGCGATCCCTTTACGCCGGATGCGCCCCCGCTCTCTGAAGATGTGCCGATGATCCTTGGCAATGTCCATGACGAAACCGCAGTGCCCGTGCGCGGCACATTGACCTGGGACGACGCGCCCGCGGCGCTGAAGAATGCGGTTGCTATTTATCTCGGCCCTTACTCTGCCGAAGAAGTGGTCGCGAAGTATCGCGCCATCTATCCGGACAAATCGCCGATTGACGTTGTGATCGCGGCAGCGACGGCATTCCGCGCGTGGCCTGGGCAAGTGATGGAGGCCGAGCGGAGGGCGAGCAATCCGAAGAGCCAGCAGCACACTTGGGTCTACCAAATGAATTGGCATCGCAATGCGCCTGGCGCACGCGCCATGCACACCATCGACATTCCATTCATGTTTGATAATCTCGCCGCTTCTCCGGGCCAGATTGGGGCCACGGCCGAAGAACTGGCCGCGGCACAGCCGCTGGCGGACGCGATGTCGGCGATGCTGATCGCGTACGGCGCAACGGGGAATCCAAATCACCCGGGATTGCCCTTGTGGCCGGCTTACGACTTAAAGGAACGCAACACGATGATCTGGGACATCCCGCCAACGGTAGCGAAAGACCCGCGTGGAGACGAGCGGCGCTACGCGGCGGGATCGCCCTATCGGCAGCCGGGGACTTATTAGGGCACGCTGACCGCGAGGGCCGAGGCGGCTCATTCGATCGCGGAAAATCCAGTGCGAAAATCCCGCAAACAAGCGGCAAGGACCACAATTCGATACACTAGATTTAGAAGCGTTACGCGCTTCGGCCGCATCCATTTGAAGTAAAGCCATTTTTGGGCGACTGCGCCCGCCGTCATTCAATCAAGGTTTGAAATTGCTAGAAAATCCCATAAAAATCGCAATCTCTCCCTGTGCCGCGGGGCTTCTGCTGTGCGTTGCCGTTTTGAATTCGCACGGCCTGGCCGCGCAATCGTTGCCGCTGCCGACTTCCTTACCTCCGTCAGGGCCGACCGCATCGAGCTTTCAGGGCAGCGTGGCAAAGGGCGAGGCTTCAGCGCAGCCGGTGGATGTTTCGCTCGATGAGGCGATCCAGCGGGGCTTGCAGGCGAATCTGGGAATTATTTTGAGCGGCACGCAAACGGCTGCGGCACGGGGAGAGCGGCTGAGCCAACTGCAGTCGCTGTTGCCGTCCGTCGACTTTACCGCTCGCGAAGCCGACATGCAGACCGATCTTCCCGCGGAGGGGTTGCGGATTCCGGGATTCCCCACGATCATCGGGCCATTCGGTTATATCGATGTGCGCGCCACACTGAGCTGGTCGCTGGTGAACGTGGCTTCGCTGCGAAACTTCTTGGCGGCGCGGCACAACTTTGCCGCCGCGCAGTTGTCGGCTGACGACGCACGCGATCTGGTGGTGCTGACTGTAGGCAACGCCTACCTGCTGGTGCTGGCAGACGAGGCGCAGGTGACGAGTTCGGAATCGCAGGTGTCAACCTCGAAAGTTTCGCTGGACCAGGCCGTGGACAACCACCAGGCCGGTACGGCGCCGTTGCTCGATGAGTTGCGCGCGCGCGTGGATTACCAGTCGCTCGAGCAGCAATTGATCGCCGCCCAGAATGCGCTCGAGAAGGACAAGCTGGCATTGGCGCGCACCATCGGGTTGCCACTTGCGCAGAAGTTCAACCTGACCGACACCGCGCCCTATGCGCCGTTCGACGAGTTGGATGCGAATGCGCTGATCGAGCAAGCCGAAGCGAGCCGCAAGGACCTCGCGGCGATGGTGGAGCAGACAGCGGCGGCGCTCGAACAGCGCAAAGCGGCTACAGCGGCTCGTCTTCCGACTGTGCAGGCAAATGCCGACTACGGCGACATTGGAACGACGCTGGCGCACTCGCATGGCACGCTGGATGCTTCGGGCTCGCTAAGCGTCCCCGTATTTGAGGAGTTTTCGCTGCGGGGCCAGGCGCAACAGGCGCAGGCGCAACTCGATACCGCGCAAGCGCAATTGAGCGACAAGAAGGCGCAGGTTGAAGCCGACGTGCGCGATGCGCTGCTTGATATTGCGTCAGCGCAAAAGCAGGTGGAGGTGGCGAAATCGAGTGTCGAACTGGCCAGCGAAGCCTTGAAAGAGGCGCAAGAACGCTACGCAAACGGAGTAAGCGACAACCTGGGAGTGAGCCAGGCGCAGCAATCCGTAGCCCAGGCCAACGTGCAATATGTGGCCAGCCTTTACCGCGATAATGTGGCGAAGTTGAGCTTGGCCCGTGCGCTGGGAGCAGGGCAGGACTACAAGAGATACTTAGGAGGGAAGTGAAACGTGGCGGATCCAACTCCAACACCAGAAAAAAACGAACCGGCTGAGACAGAGATCGAGGCACCGCCGTCCCGCCGCAGGGGAATTCTTGTGGTCATGATCCTGGTCGTGGTGCTGATCGCGCTCGGCGTCTGGTGGCACTCCACTTTCAGCGAGGACACCGACGACGCGCAAGTGAACGGACATCTCATCCAGGTGAGCGCGCGCGTTGCGGGGCAGATTCTGAAGGTAGATGTTGAAGAGAACCAGGTAGTGAACGCAGGCGATCCGATTGCCGAGCTTGACCCGCGTGATTACCAGGTGGCGGTAGAGAATGCAGAAGCGGCGCTGGCAAGCGCGACCGCCAATGCCGCGGCGGCAAAGGTCGCGGTGCCCCTTACGACCATCAACGCAGGGAGCAACCTGCGTTCGGCTGACGCCGATGTCACGGGCGCGCACGCAACCGTTGAGCAAGCGGAGCGGCAACTTGACGCTGCACGCGCCAACGTGGTCCAGGCCGAAGCAAACAACAACAAGGCGCAAGCCGACCTGGCGCGGTATAGGCCGTTAGTCCAAAAAGACGTGATCAGCAAGCAGCAATTCGATGCGGCGACAGCCGCGGCCGAGGCAGCGCAAGCCACCCTGGCGGCGGCAGAGGCAAGCATGCAGGCTGCGCAGGATGGCGTGCACGTAGCGCACGACAAGGAAACGCAGGCGCAGGCATTGCAGAAATACGCGCAGACCGGACCGCAACAGGTAGCTGCGCAAGATGCTCGCGCGAAGCAGGCCGAAGCTCAGGTGGCGCAGGCGCAAGCGCAACTCGATCAAGCCAGGCTCAACCTGAGCTATACGAAAATCGTGGCTCCGGCAGCAGGCATCATTACACGGAAAAGCGTTGAGGTCGACCAAAACGTTACTGCAGGGCAGAATCTGCTCACGCTGGTTTCGCTGGATGATTTGTGGGTAACGGCGAACTTCAAGGAGACGCAGCTGCGGCACATGACGGCGGGCCAAAAGGTTCAGATCCATGTGGACTCGACGGGAAAGGACTATGACGGCAAGGTGACGCAGATTGGCGGAGCTACCGGCTCAGTGCTCTCGCTCTTCCCGCCTGAGAACGCCACCGGTAACTACGTCAAAGTGGTGCAGCGCGTTCCCGTGCGCATCGACTTCACGAATCTCAAGGACGAGGACTCGAGACACGAATTGCGGCCGGGCCTCTCTGTCGAGCCAAAGGTACGGGTGAAGGATTAGGCCGGAGTTCGATGTCCAGTTCGTTGACTTGTGTTCCAAGCGTATGAGCGGACCATTGGCCGGATGGAAGGCAACGAGCAACGCTCTGTCTTCAAGGACGGCTTCCCCGGCTGCTGAGGTGGCCTCCGCAGCGCTCATCTCCACGTCGTTGAGAGCGCCCAGCGCTGCAAGCCTCGCCAACTTATTGAACGTTCTCCTATCCATCCTGACTCCTTGATTTTCAGCCAGTTCCAGCCGTTGAATTGTAGACCGTGTGCTCGTAGGGCGCGTTACTGTCTAAATTGCCCAAGCCTGTGCGGCTGCTTTAATGAGAGACCGGTCTCGCAGCGAGATGCAATCGGTTGTGCCGCGAGGGTGTCAGTATGATTTGCGGAAAGACCGGCGGGCGACCGATTGATTGAGGCTGGCGCCGAGCGTGAATAGGCGCGGGCCCGGAAATGCGCTTCCGTTTAGACTGAATGGACACACCATGAAAGATTCAATCAACGTATCGAAAGAGAATTACCTGA
>CAZKJB010000250.1:0-6292 GCA_964552975.1 uncultured Occallatibacter sp.
CGCTGGCATTGTTCTGTTTGATATTGTGCTGGCCAACGTAGCCGATGCGAACTCCGAGCGCGCCGGGGAACTGGTGTTCGATTGCGAGGTTATATTCCTCGGTGTAGGGGGTGACGAGTGCGTGCTCCGCATTGACCGAAGGATTGGCGCTGAACGAGCCCGTCGCAGAAAATGGGTTGCTCATCGTGAATGCGGACGCATACGTCTTCGAGTTGGTGAACGTCTGCGAGGCTTCAAATGGAAGCGTCCCGAACATGGAGCCCATGTACGAGGCAGGCAGCAAGTTGAAGTAGAGACCGTAAGCGCCGCGCAGGACGGTGTTGGGGAAAAGCTCATACGCAAACCCTAGGCGTGGAGCGAAGTTCTTGTCCGGCCGGCTCAGGAAACTGAACGGATTGCTGGTGAGCGACGCGTTCGACGACAGCGTGATCAGATTCGAGGTGGTGAGCGAGTTTACATACGAGGAGATGGCCCCTGATGGATAGGAGCTGCCAAAGACCACCACTTTGCCGATGGCAGGATCATAGAGCGAGGCCTCGCCGTACGGACCGGGCTCGAACCACTGCAGGTCATAGCGGAGGCCGATGTTGACCGTCAATTTTGGCATCACCTTCCAGTCATCCTGAACGAAGGCTGCGTATTGGCTGGAGATGTTGCGCGTGATGAAAGTGCCAGGGGCGCCCTGTCCCGTTGTCGCCGGCAGTCCCAGCAGGAAGTCCGCGAAAGCCCATGGAGCGCCTGACGAGCTGGCCTGAGTGCCTTGGGTGTATTGCCCGTTGAAGCTGTAGGAACCGCGCTGCGGGCTGGTCGCGCCTTCGTTCCAATGGTTGTCGAATACATAGGAGAAGCCGGTCTTGATCGTGTGGTGCGCAAAGACCTTGGTCACTGCAGTATTGGCCTGCATCACTTGTTCCAGATCTTTCGAACCAGCTTCAGAAACTGACGTGATGTTGGTGATGGTGATCTGCGGCGCGCCCTCAATCAACTGCGAGCTGAGGCCCGGAATAATCGACTCCCACTTGGTGCCGACGTTCTGCGGCGTGCGATAGATGGGCAGATGGAAGTACGAAGCGTACGTATCAATCAGTAGCGTAGGCGAAAAAGTGTGAGTCCAGCCAAGAACTGTAGTCGTGTTGTGCTCACCGTCGCCCGAAAAGCCGCCTTGCAGGCTGGAGGATCCGACGTCCGGATTTGGCCCGTAAAGCGCTTCCATGAACGTACCGCGAATCTGATCCTTGTCGCTGATCTTATGATCAATCCGGAGCGAGAAGCGCTTGGCCTGGCTTGTGTAGGGAACCAGCTCAAAGGTATTCGTACCGGTTCCTGAAGCGGTCGGCTTCGGATAAAGGAGGTTGAGCAGCTGAACGGAGACAGGGTTCATGCTTGTGATGGTCTGGTTGGCAAATGCTGTGCCGGTCGCAGGATTGATGATCGGCTGCGTGAACTCGGTGAAGATGCCTTGCCGCTCAAGAAGAGTCGGCTCCTGGCTATTCACGTTGGCTGCCTGATTTAGGCGGAATCCCTCATACGCGACAAAGAAGAACGAGCGATCTTTGCCGTTGTAGCCCGGAAGCAGGATTGGCCCGGCAAAGTTGCCGCCGAACTCATTTCTCTCATAAGCGGCCCTGGGCAATGAACCGCCGAAGTAGGTCTTGGCGGATGTGCCTTTGGAGCGGTTGTATTCAAGCAGTTCACCATGGAAGTGATTCGTTCCGCTGGCTGTGACAACGATAACCTGCGATGGCTCATTAAACTCGGCCGGAGCTCCGGTGGTGAGCACCTTGAACTCCGCCAAAGCATCGATCGATGGAAGCTCGGGCTCGCTCCGCTGGAGAGTGACTTCTTTATTGATGACTCCGTCGAGTGTGTTGCCCAAGCCACCGTAAGCGTTGCGGCTGCCGGTACCGACGGCGTATGTGAGCCCACGCACGGCGAGTTGATCCTGTGCGCCCACGCCTTGGACACCGGGCGACAGGGCGATCAATCCCATGACGCTCAGGCGTCCATTGAGCGGAGTGTTCTGGATGGACTGGCTATCGATGACCTGGCCCACCGATGAATCTTCAGTTTGAATCACAGCGCCGGTGCTTGTGACCTCAACGCTTTGCTGCTCCGAGCCGACCGCCAACTGCACGTTGACTGGCACCAGTTGATCGATAGCCAGCGTGATTCCATTCTGCGTGTAGGCTTTGAAACCTGCTTTTTCGACCTTGACGGTGTAATGCCCAGGGGGCAACTGCGGCACAGTGAACGTTCCCGCATCCGAAGTTTTCGTCGAGTGAACGGCGTTGGTATCGACTTCCCGAATTGTGACGACTGCGTTTGCAACAACCGCGCCGCTGGGGTCGGTCACATTGCCGGTCATCGAGCCCGTGATGCCCTGGGCCAACGAGGCGTTGCCGCCAGACAGCAGGGTTAAGAAAACCACGAGCACCGCGGCACAGGACAGAATCGACCGTGCGAATATGGATTCCATTTTGTGACTTGTGACCGGGGATGGATTGGAGAGTGCCGGTTGCTTCCACGATTTCTGGGATTGCCCAACCAACATCCTGAACGTCTGTTTCCTGGCTAAGTGTTCCATTGAAGTGTTCCCTCCTGAGATTTTCAGTTAGCGCCTCTGTGCTCCGCAGTCACAGTTTCGACGGATTGATGTTGCAATTTCGAACGAATTTCAGGCGGCCCAGTATGAAATTTCTGCTGTTTCCTCACGGGCTTGTGGCGTCCACGGTATGAGGGGAAAGCACTTTTAGCGGTGCTGGGCAGCGCATCTACTCTTTCGCAGTGCGGCTAGGTGAAGACAGTCAATTTACGATACGGTAATCGCGTTAGCGAGATTTTTACGTTAAGAATCTTTGCTTTCAATAAATTAAAGCCATTTCAGACAATTCTGCTTGTCAACCCACGCTTCAAGAGCCGATAATCTCGATGGCTCCCAAGGGCAATCAACGTTGGCATCGAAGAGCAAAAACCCGGGAATGTTCGCGGTAAACGAGTCGATTCTTGAGGCCGATTCGCGATGGAAGGCGGCTGAGAAAGCGAGCCGCAGTTCCGCGCTTTCCCGTGCCACCCAGCTCCGCGACATTCTGCTATTTATCGTACGCCAATCCATCCTTCAGCCCGAAGAGCCTATTCATGAGTTCGAGATCGCGCACCGCGTCCTGGGCAGACGGAGCGACTTCAATCCCTTGGACGACAATATCGTGCGCGTGCAGATGGCGCACCTCAGAAAGAAACTGGATCTCTACTTTTCGACCGAGGGCAAGGACGAAGATGTGGTGATTACGGTTGCACTGGGGACCTACAAGCCGGTTTTCAGTAATCGCTCCAAGCTTTCTCTAACACCCCCCACGGCTGCCGAATTACGAACTGATCAAAGGCAGCCTCACGATGACCTTGATGAAGAATCGACCCGCCTGGTTGGTCGCCAGAGGCAGGAGACGAATGGCCTTCAGGCACGGGGTCGCTGGCAGGCCCAGGGAATTGTTGCCGCGGCGATCATTCTGGCGTTGGCTGCCGGTTGTGTTGAATTGTGGGTGAAGAACAACGAACTGAAACGATCACTGGACACGATGCATCAGACGCTGTCGCCCTGGAGGTACGAGTCGGACCTGGCGTCGTTGTGGTCAACGTTCCTGGACTCAAATCGAGATACAGACGTTGTATTGAGCGACGATTCTTTTTTGGTGATCGAAGAGATCAGCAAACAGCCTACTCCCTTTTATGGTTATCTCGGCCGCAGCTACCTCGCTCCTTCGCAGACCAAGGCATTAAGCCCCGACCTGCGCTCTGTTGAGGAACTGCTGGCCTCAAAGAGCCTCGGAAACACCGGCGAGTTCAAGTTGGCGGAGCGGATCCTTGCGATGGATCCCTTGGACAAGAAGATCCATTTATATAGCGCCCGCCAATATATGCCCGCTTTGGTGAAACAAGACAATGTCATTCTGATCGGGGGCCGGGTGTCGAATCCCTGGTCGGAACTCTTCGAGAACCACCTGAATTTTATTGAAAATACAATCTTCGAAGGGTTGGGCACTACGACCGTCACCAATCGCGCACCCGCTGCCGGAGAACCGCAAATCTACACGTCGACTGACTCAGTAGGCTACTGTGTCGTGGCCTACCTGCCCAACAGCGGCCATGACGGCAAGGTGTTGCTCCTGGAAGGTACTTCGTCCGAGGCGACCGAAGCTGCCGGAGATTTTCTACTTTCCGCAGACCAGTTCGCTGCCTTCAAGAATTTGTTGCATACAACGCAGCTTCCCTATTTCGAGGTGCTGCTGAAAACATCGCAGGTGAGAGGAACACCCCTCACCGCCACCATCGAAGCCTACCGAACCTATCCCAACTTGCACTGAGCCTTCAGCCGTACTCGTCGGCATGGTCCGAATCTGCGGCCGCCATCCGCCCCTCGTTGAATCCCGGCCGCGATTGAACGCACTGCGCCTTCAAATCGTAAACGAATGCAGATCGGGGCACTCATTCGTAATATTCAGTTGGCTTGACCGTAGCATGATATGTGACAATCGATCAAAGGCCGGCGAACGCGTCCTTCGTCCCTGAAATTCAAATCCGCGTGATTGAACTGACTCATTCTGCCGGCGATATTGCAGTCCGCACGCGAAAGCGCGTCACGCGCCGCCTCATCCCGTTCTTGATGTTCACCTACTTGCTCGCGTATCTTGATCGCGCGAACATCGGCGTTGCCAAGCTTCGGATGGAGACGGACCTCGGTTTCAACGATGCAGTCGTTGGCCTCGGCGCTGGAGTCTTCTTTCTCGGATTTCTCCTGCTCAATATTCCCGCCAGCCTGATTGTCGAACGCCGGAGCGCCCGCAGACTGCTCGCTTGCATCATGATCTGCTGGGGTTTGGTCGCATCAATGATGGGGTTCCTGGGTACTCCGATCGCCAGTTCCCTTCCGCTTACGACGCAGTTTTACGGATTGCGCCTGCTGCTGGGCATCGCGGAGGCGGGCTTCTTCCCCGGCGTCATCGTCTATCTCTCACACTGGTATCAGCCCCAAGATCGTCCGCGCGCCAAAGGGTATTTCATGATCTCCCAGTCCATCGCGCTTGCGCTTGGCATCCCGCTTTCCGGATGGATTCTCAACCATATTCATTGGGCCGGATTCGCAAGCTGGCGGTGGGTTTTTATTCTTGAAGGGATTCTTCCCTTCCTCCTGGGATTCGTCACGCTTTGGTATCTCACAGATCGCCCCGGAGATGCCCGTTGGCTCCTTCATGATGAGAAGTCCTGGTTACTCGACCGGTTAAAGGCAGATGAAGCCCTCAAGATCTCCGCGCATCGCGTGCGCGTCGTTGACGCTTTGCGCAACCCGCAGACCTTTTTGTTGACCGCAGTCCTCTTTCTAATGGTCACTGGAAACCAGGCGCTGATCTTCTTCATGCCCTCAATCACCGACACCATGAAAGGAATGCCGGCTGGGCTTCGCTCTCTGGCAGCGGGTCTGCCCTATGCGTTTAGCGCGATGGGCATTCTGCTCAATGGCATTTGGTCGCAGCGCACCGGCATGCTCCGGTTGCATACCGCGTTGCCCATGGTCGCCACAGGAGTCTCCCTCGGGCTCGCCGTGTTGGCTCGCGATTATGTGTGGCTTATGGCAGGGCTGCTCTGCCTCACGGGGTTCACCGCCCAGGCCTATATGCCTCCGTTTTGGACCCTTCCCACCACGTTGCTCGGCAAGTCGGCTGCTGCCACTGCAGTTGGTATCATCTGCCTTGGAAATCTCGGCGGAGTTGCTGGGCCCTGGCTTTTTGGGTATCTAAGAACCATCACCGGACGCTACGATACAGGGTTGTGGATCATGTCCGGCTGTTTGGTGCTGGCAGGGCTGCTCGCTCTGCAGATCCGCACGGAATCCGCTCCGAAAGAGGTTGCTTAATGACGGCAAAGAAGAAGCCTGAAGAATTGCGAAGTTTCAGTTGGTTCGGTCCAGACACGTTGCGCGGCTTCAGCCATCGCTCGCGCATGTTGCAGCTCGGATTTCAGCGTGAAGATTTTATTGGCAAGCCTGTAATCGCAATCATCAATACTTGGAGCGAAATCAATCCTTGCCATGCCCACCTGCGCGAGCGTGCCGAGGCCGTCAAGCGCGGCGTATGGCAGGCTGGCGGATTCCCGGTCGAAGTTCCTACGATCACCATCACCGAAACCTACATGAAGCCCAGCCCCATGATGTACCGCAACATGCTGGCTATGGACACCGAGGAAGCTTTGCGCAGTCTGCCTATCGATGCGGCAGTGCTCATGGGTGGTTGCGACAAAACGA
>CAZKJB010000251.1:0-6278 GCA_964552975.1 uncultured Occallatibacter sp.
AAAAGTGGGCCGTAAGCCCACTCATCTCTCCGCCAGTCCGGTGTGCACACGGCATAAACCTGGCGGACAAATTAGTCTGCTTTTTTAGAATACGGCTAATCGCCGCGAATTTCAACCACCCCTGGCAGAATTGCCTTGGCTTGCAACCGGCCGCATGGGTGGTAAACTCGCCTGTATTTAGGACCGGCCCGATGTCAACCCAAGCGACAGACACCGCGACAAAAGAGCGCCCCGAACTCGCCGCCCGCACTCGAGTTCTCAGGCAGGCGGCGCAGTCCGCCGTGGATTATCTTGAGGGTCTCGACTCCCGCTCGGTCGCGCCGGGATCCGAGTCCGTCGCGGCGCTGCGGGCATTAAGTGGTCCGCTGCCGGACTCGACGACCGATCCCGCGGAAGTGATCCGTCTGCTCAGCGAGATCGGCGGACCCGCGACGATGGGAATTTCCAGCGGCCGCTTCTTTGGATTCGTCATCGGCGGTTGCCTGCCGGCCGCGATGGCCGCGAGCTGGCTGGTCAACACTTGGGATCAGAATGCCGGGCTGTGGGTCGCGTCCCCCGCGGCTGCAAATCTCGAAGACGCGGCCGTCGAATGGACGCGCGAATTGCTCGGCCTGCCAGAAGGAACTGTCGGAGGTGTGGTGACAGGCGCGACCGTTGCCAACTTTACCGCTCTAGCTGCCGCGCGCCATCACCTGCTTGAGCGCGCGGGTTGGGATGTGGAAGCGGATGGGCTTTTTGGTGCACCCGAATTGCGCGTCGTGGTTGGCGATGAAGCGCACCCATCGCTGCTGAAGTCTCTGGCCATGCTGGGCCTGGGAAAGAAGCGCGTCGTGCGTGTTCCGGTCGACAAGCAGGGACGGATGCGAGCCGATGCACTTCCTCATCTCGATGAGCGGACCATCTTGTGCCTGCAGGCAGGCAATGTGAACACAGGCGCATTCGATCCCGCGGGAGCAATCTGTCCGGCGGCGCGTGCGGCGGGTGCATGGATCCATGTGGATGGCGCCTTCGGCCTGTGGGCGGCAGCTTCGCCAAAATACCGCCAACTCGTTCATGGATTCGAGTTGGCCGATTCGTGGGCGACGGATGCGCACAAATGGCCGAACCTTGGTTACGACTGCGGCCTGGCGCTGGTGCGTGATGGCGCGGCGCTGCGGGCTGCCATGAGCCTTCGTGCGGCTTATCTCGAGCGCGGTGAGCGGCGCGAGCCGGCAGACTACACTCCCGAGCTTTCGCGGCGCGCCCGCGGCATTGAACTGTGGGCGGGACTGCGGCAGTTGGGAAAAGCAGGGATGGCTGAGATTGTGGAGCGAACCTGCAGCCACGCGCAGAGATTTGCAGCAGGGCTAAAAGCCGCCGGTTACGAGGTGCTGAACGAAGTCGTACTCAACCAGGTGCTGGTTTCGTTTGGCGATGCCGATGAAACGACGAGAGTGATTTCCCGTCTACAAGCTGAGGGAACCTGCTGGTGCGGTCCGACAGTATGGCAGGGAAAAGCTGCGATGCGCATCAGCGTTTCTTCCTGGGTGACAAGCGAAGACGACGTGGAGCAAAGCCTTGCCGCGATGCTCAAGTCGGCGAGCGGATCGTCTCATTGATTGGACAGAAAACATGATCCGGCTCAACGAGGATTCCGGCGGGAGCGTCTCGCCGTCCGCGAGCGAGGCGCTGCTGGCCGCAGTTGCGGCGCAGACTCCGGACCCGAGCGCGGGCATCTTCGGGCCGAATTCCATGAGCTGGCGAATCAATCGTGAGTCGGCCCTGTTTCTGGGCGCAGGCCGCGCGGCTCTTTTGCAACTTGCTCACCCGTGGGTTGCAGCGGCTCTTGCCGATCACTCGACGGTGATGAACAAGCCAATCGCGCGTTTCCACAATACGTTTCGCGTGGTGTTGACCATGGTCTTTGGCTCGCTTGACCAGGCTCTGAGTGCTTCGCGCCATTTGTATGCCCTGCACACGCGAATTCGCGGCCAGATGCCGAACGATGTTGCGCGGTGGAAGCGTGGCTCGCATTACGAAGCGAACGAGATCGCGGCTCTGCGTTGGGTTTTCGCAACGCTTGTGGACAGTGCGGTGCTGGCGCACGATTGCGTGCTGCCGGCGCTGACTGCGGCCGAGCGCGAGCAATACTACGCCGAGTCGAAAACGCTCGCTGGGTTGTTCGGCATTCCCGTGAGGGCGCTGCCGGAGGACTGGGAGGCGTTCGCCGCGTACAACCGGCAGATGCACGCGTCAGACGAAGTGGGCGTCAGCGATCGAGCGCGCGCAATGGCGCACAATTTGCTTATAGGCGCCGGATCGTGGATTCGTCCTCCACGTTGGTATCGGGCGTTAACCACCGAGTGGATGCCAGAGAGATTCCGGCAGGAATTTGGGCTGGCCTTTGGTCCGCACGAGCAGCACGCGGCCGAACAAGCCCGGCGCCGGCTTCCCGCGATCTATTGTAAATTGCCTGGCGCGGCGCGCTTCATCGGCCCATGGCGCGAGGCGCAAGCGCGGCTGGCCGGAAGGCGCGCAGGCACATTCACTCGATGGAGCAACCGCTTCTGGATCGGGCAACCGTTGCTGCCTCCAGGATTTGCTTTGCGCAGTGGACTTGAAGGCGCGACAATAACGGAATGAAGTGGCTTCGCCTCTCAGCCCTTGCATTGCTCGCCAGTTGTTCGCTATTTCCCTCGTTGCATGCACTCGACAAACAGCCTGCCAGCGCCTATCGCGCGCGGCGTGTGGCGCTCGGCAGCAACTTGCAGGGCGGCGTGGCCGTACTCTTCGCCGCCGAAGAACCGTTGCTCGATTTCACGCCCTACCGGCAGGATTCGGATTTTTATTACCTCACCGGATGGACGGAGCCGGGAGCGGCACTGATGATCGTAGGCGATGCACCGAGGGCTGCTTCACCGCGCACATACAAAGAAATTCTGTTTCTGCCGGCGCGCAACCTATCCATGGAAAAGTACACCGGCGTAAAGATGGATGCGACGACGCAGGGCGTTACGCGGGCTGCGGGCGTTGACACCGTGGAATCGATGACCGAGCTGCCCGGCGAGTTGACCCGCCTGATGACCGCCGACCGGCCCCTCGTCGGCAATGTGTGGACGCAGCCGGATTCTGCCGCGGCCACGGCGCTGCTGGGTTTTATACGAGTGACGCTGGGGACGCAAACAGCAGCACCGCCGCACGACGTGACGAGCTTGACCATGCCGCTGCGCCAAATCAAGGATCAAGGCGAGATCGAGCTGCTGAAGAAAGCGGCGCAAGCGTCGGTCCTGGCTCAGCGCGTGATGATGCAGTGGTGGGTGAAACCCGGAATGACGGAGCGCGCAGTCGCCGGAGGCATGACGGCCGTGTGGATGGAAAACGGATGCGAGCGGCCGAGCTATGCGCCCATTGTTGGCTCCGGCATCAACTCCACTACGCTGCATTTCGCTGCCAATGACCGCACCATGCGGGATGGTGACATTCTGTTGGTGGATGCGGCCTGCGAGTACTCCATGTACGCCGCCGACATTACGCGGACCGTTCCGGTGAACGGGCATTTCACAGAACGTCAGCGCGAAATTTACAACATCGTGCTGGGCGCGCAGCGCGCGGCGATCGAAGCATTTGTCGCGGGCAGATCTACGCTCAACGATCGCGACCGCCAGGATCCGAACTCTCTGGACACGGCGGCCTACAGTTACATCAACTCCCATGGAAAAGACCTGCACGGGCAGCCGCTCGGCCAGTACTGGCTGCATGGGTTGGGGCATATGGTGGGGATCGATGTGCACGATCCGGCCATCTACCCGGTGGTGCTGAAGCCAGGAATGGTCTTCACCATCGAGCCGGGCATCTACATTCCCGAAGAGAAGCTGGGTGTGCGAATCGAGTGCGACTTCCTTGTTGGGCAAGATGGGAAACTCATCGACCTTGACGCCGCGCTGCCCCACACTGCGGAAGAAGTTGAAGCGACCATGCGGGCGAAGTAAAAGGGAGTTATGGACCCGCGCGACGCGATGGACCCCGAGCAAGTCGAAGCGCTGAACCGCGCCTTTAGCGAACAACTATTAGCGTGTCTCGATGAGTGCGCGCGCGGCCGGCGCGGGCTCTTCGCGGAGTCTGTGGGCTCGGACGAGGAAAACGATTCGTGGCCTGACGCGGCGCGGCTGCGGGAGCTGGCTATTGCCATGCAAAACATGCTCGCGCAGCAAGGAGAGCGCAATGCGCTTTGCGACGAGTTCCTCGACCTGTGTTCGATTCACGGCGAGAGTCATCCGGGCGAACGCAGGCTGGCGCGCACGTTTCTCGAACGGATTGAACGGGGCGAAGTGGGAACGCCCACCCAACAGAAACCTTGGTAGCAGCGGGGCTACGCTTCAGATCAAACTCCGCTAACCCCGCTAGCTCCGCTGCCCTACTTTAGAAGCGCACGCCGAACGAAACGGGAATCATCTTTGTATCCGCTGCGACAGCCGTTGTTCCCAGTCCGTTGGGATTGCTCACCGATGCCGGCGACAGCACATCCAGATAGCGAGCTTCAACGAAGATCCTCGCACTGCTTTCGCCAGACGAGCCGCCTACTCGGTGCTCGAAACCGCCGCCGATATTGAATCCACCTTGATTCGAGGAGAAGTGCCCCACCACTGCTGGAACCGTTCCCACTTCGCAGAAGTAGTAGCAGAACTCCGTTTCCTCAGGATCGGTGAAGCTCGTAACCTTGCGATAGAATCCACCGCCGCCAACGATGTAGACCCCGTTGTTGGCCTTGGGAGTCAGGTGTACGACCGGATCGAAGGTGAACGACCAGATGTGCGAGTAGCCACCGTTAGCGCCGGTCTCGGCAATCAGGCTTCCAGGCAATTTGTCATCGATGAATTGGTATTCGATGAGCCCGGAAAGATACTTTGAGAAGTTCAAACCTGCGCCTGTCGTGAATTGCCCGCCGTAGGTAATGGAGTTGCTTTCGGGAGCGTTAAAGCCGCCGGAGGCCTCAAATGCCCAGTTATGCAGCATGCCACCACGCTTTTCACCGCCGCCGTATCCTCCGCCGTTGCCGTATTGGCCTGCGGACGAGCCGTCGTTCGGGGAGGCAACGCCGAATCCGGGACTGTCAAGCAGAGAAAACTCGTTAAGCTGCAAACCAGTGGCGCTCAGGCCTGCCTGGCTGGAAGAGTAGCCGGTCGAGCCGGATTGATCTTGGAGTGGGGTGGATTGCGCATTCGCAATTCCAGCGACAAGAATGGCCGCGCAACCCAGGAATTTGACACGCCGCATCAGCGACATCCTATAGGGGGATAACATGTCGGAACCTCATGGATCGAATTGTCTTATCTAAGCCGGGACAGCTTCCCCCGGCAATAGGTTAGACACCGAAACCGGCCAGAGGTTGCTTTTTTGAGGCCAGGTTTTGCGGGACGTGGGATGCAAGAACATCCAGGCAATCAGGTCCCGGCACCCAAGAAAGAAAGGCCGGCTTTTCGCGCCGGCCTTCGACTGACTCGCCAATTCGCTAACTTGCTGTGCTTACCCCTGAATGTCGAACTGCTCAGGGTGCAGCGTGGGATCGCTCTTGACCAGTACGTTCTTGCCCACCAGCTCTTCAAATTCGTTGAGCCAGCGATTGCCGTTCGACTTGAGAATCTTCACGGTTTCTGGATTCACGCGCAGCATCACGTCGGCGTTCTCAAAGTGCTTTCGCATCTTGCGCAGCTCGATAAAAATCTCGTTGCACACCGTGGTGGGACTCTTGACCATGCCGGTCGCCTGGCAAGTAGGGCATGGCACGCTGAGGGTGCGCTCCAGCGATTGCTTCACGCGCTTGCGCGTAATTGCAACCAGGCCGAAATCGTTAAACTGCAGAACCTTCGTCGGCGCGCGGTCGCTTTTGAGAGCCTCTTCAAGCGCGGCCATCACCTTGAAGCGATTCTTGCGCTCGTCCATGTCGATGAAGTCGATCACGATGATGCCGCCCAGGTCGCGCAGCCGGATCTGGCGAACGATCTCCGGGACTGCGTCGAGGTTGGTCTTGAGGATGGTGTCCTCAAGACGCGCCGACTTGCCGACATATTTTCCCGTATTGATGTCGATCGCAACCAACGCTTCCGTCTGGTTGATGACAATGGAGCCGCCCGATTTGAGCCAGACCTTGGAGCGCAGCGCCTTCGAAATTTCGTCTTGAATCCCGAAGTGTTCAAAGAGCGGCACGTCCTTGGTGTAAAGCTTCACGCGCCGCACAAGCGTCGGAGAGAAGCGGTTAAGGAAGCGGACGATGCGCTCGTAGTCTTCCTGCGTGTCTACCC
>CAZKJB010000252.1:0-6243 GCA_964552975.1 uncultured Occallatibacter sp.
CAGAGGACGATGGCCAACGGGCCTTGCAGCGTCTTCATCGAGAGCGCTCCTGGCAGGGGATGAGCCGGCGCTCAGTCGCGCGGCACGAGCTACCTGTTGGGTCAGACGCGATCTTGTTCGGAAAGTTGTGGCGATCTCCGGGCTTCGGAGGTCCAGTGCGATCGATTCTCTAACTTCTGAGCCTCGTCTGCAAGAAAGTGCCATGTGATGCGAAAAGAAAGAGCCATGTGATGCGAACAAGTTGAAGCAACTTGATAGCCGAGATCGCTGACTTAAGTGCCCATTGTTCAGCAACTTACGAATCGGAATTATTCGCGTATTGTCTTTACTGCCGTTTCTTCGCTCGACTCGATAGAAGCGGAGAGAGTGTGCCAGCCGGCTGAAGCGCAAGAAAGATCGGTTGCGGTGACTCGAGCGGGATTTCCGGCTGCCAAGCAACGAGCGGTGGTCCACTTACCTGTCCCACTTCCAATTTGGCCCTGAGCGTTTGACTCTCAGCGCCCCGGACCTCGATTCGGCGGGACCATCTCTCAAAGCCCGGCGCATCAATCCAAAGGGTGTAGCTTCCCGCCGGAAGTTCAAGGACAGCCTCCCCTCTGCCGTCGGTCGTCACGTCAGATTTCATGGCACCGGGAGAAGGATCGACTCTCACGTGCGCCGATGGGATAGCCATTCCTGTTGGGTCGACGGCCTGAACTGTGATTTGAATTGGGGAGGATTGCTGCGCGCCGGCGGCAGGAATAAGCATGACGAAGAACACGGCGGCGATCCGTGCGGCGGCCATAGGCATAGTCTGGCCCTCATGGTCGAGAAGTTCAAGTTGAACTGGGAAGCGCCTTAGCAGCGCTTGCTGCACCGTTCCCTGATCACAGCGTGCAATCGCTCACTTACTTCAGTCGGTAACTCATAGACTTCGTGGCAGCGATAGATCTCGATGGTCTTGCGCGTGGTGTTCAGGACGACTTCGCAGTGCCCGCAGGAGTGCAGGTGCGCTTGAATCTCGACGCGTGTATTGGCGGCAATCGCCTCATCGTCAATTACGTCGTCGATCATGGCAAGAAACTCGGTGCAGGTCACTTGGTCAACTCCGTTGTTTCTCGGCAAGTGCCGGCGCGGTTTTCATTTTGAAATAGCGGCTCAGGCGCTCGCGCAATTGCAAGCGCGCGCGCAGCAGGCGCGACTTGACCGCGGGAACGCTTAAGCCCAGCGTCTCTGCCGTCTCTTCTGTTGAGAGCCCGTCCACGTCGCGTAAAACAAAAACCACGCGGAAGCCGTGGGGCAACCCCTGAATCGTTTTGCGCAGAATTTCGGCTAGCTCTGCTTGATTGAAGTTCTGTTCCGGATCGGGCGCCCAGTCGGCCAAATCGCGGGGAACGCTGCCTTCTTCGGTCTCCAGGTCCTCGTCGATCGAGACCATTTTGCCGGTGCGCCGCTTGCGGAGCCGCATCAAGCTTTCGTTCACTGCGATTCGTACTAGCCATGTATAGAACTTCGAATTCCCCTGAAACTGATCGAGCTTCTCGTATGCTTTCAGGAATGCATCCTGCATCACATCTTCAGCGTCTTCGCGATTCTGCGTGATATGCTGCGCGATCCTGAAGATTTGCCGCTCGTACTTGCGGACCAGCTCGTCATACGCGCCCACGTCACCAGCCCTTGTTCTTTCAACAAGGGCTACGTCGGGATGCTGCTCGTCTTGTCCCGCAATCGATTGGATGGTAGACATGGGCTCTGGATGCAAAATCGCCGCGAAAAAGCCATTCCGAAGTAACATTCGGACCGGCCCGCGGCAACCGAGAAAAGGCCGGCAAGACTAGAGTGTAACGGACGCATGGGCGAGGCACCAAACTTGAATAGCACAACAGTGTGGTTACGTAACTGGTTCCCCTTGGGCTCCAGGTGCGTCCAATGGGGAATAAAGTGGAATTATGCTCGGTTTTTCCTCCCTCCCGCCTTTCCGCTCCTTCGTGACTCGCGTTGCGGTGGTGTTCCTTGTCCTGCTTGCGGCGGCGTGGCCGCTGGTACCGCAATCTTCTGGCTCGTCCGCTGCGCCGGCTTCCATACCTCCAGCAACTGCGCACTCGACTCCGAGGACAACGGATCCGGCGGCAACCACAAAGCAATCGGCCCCGAAGCGGAAGCCTTCGGTGCATTCGTCGAACCACTCATCAAGCCGCACGTCGAGCCACACGTCGAGCCGCGCAGCAAGACTGGCGCGGACCGCGCGGATCAAGCAGGCGTTTGTCGCATCTGCTGAATTGCGGCCCATGGCCCAGCAACTTGCGCTGCTGCGCACTCCGGAGGCATACGCCGGAGTGACCGCCTACGCGCACAGTCACAGCGGCGAACTTGCAGCCACGGCTTATCTTGCCCTGGGGCACGCGTATCTGCTTGACAAGCGTTATTCCGAAGCGGAGGCGGCACTGGCCCAGACCAGGCGTGCCGATGGCGAGTTAGGGGACTACGCAGATTTTCTCGATGCAGAAGCCAGCCACAATGCTGGCGACGATGCCGCAGCCGAGACGATCCTCCACGGCTTTACCGGCCGCTATCCCGAAAGCATCTTCGATGCCGAGGCGCCCGAGCTTGAGGCAAACGTGTTGCTCGCCGCCGGCAACGTGAGTGGCGCGCGCCAGGCGCTTGCCGCCGCCGAGGATAGCGAATCCGCATCCCGCCCTGGCTTTCAATTGGTGGAGGGCGAAGTGGAACTCGCACTGAGCCAGAATCCAAACGCTGAAGCCACCTTTAAGCATCTTTTGTTGAGCCACCCCCTCAGCCCCGAAGCGCTGACTGCGCGTGCCAAGTTGACGCAGATGGGCGCGGAAACCACTCTGACAGTGACTGAATTGCACAGCCTGGGCGATGCCTACTACAACGCGGGGCGCTATGCCGAGGCGGCGGAACAATTTCGCGTACTAGAGCGGGAGCCGGGCCTCGATGCCCAGGTGCGCAATGGATTTGCCGTGGCAGAGGCCGCCTGCAATTTGAAATTGAAGAGACTCACTCCAGCTCAGGTTCAGGGTCTGCTCGATAGCAATGACGAAGACGGCGCGCATCGGCTCGATATGCTGATGGAATTGGCCAGGAACCGCGACGATACTGCCGACCAGCAACGCATTCTTTCCGAGATGGAAACCAGGTTTCCCAGCAGTGCATGGCTCGCCGATGCTCTTTTTTCGAGCGGCAACATGTATATGCTCAAGCGCGACTACCCCAAGGCGATCGAATATTACAGTTATTTGGCCGCGCATTTTCCCAGCGACAAGAATGCCGCCGCCGCGCACTGCCGCTCGGGCTGGCTGAGCTACCGGCTTGGACTTTACGACACTGCGGAAAAGATCTTCGATGAGCAGATCCGCCTGTACCCTGGCGCTACTGAAACCGTGTCGGCGCTCTACTGGCGGGGACGCCTCTATGAATCGCAGGACCATAATCCTGCACTTGCTGCGGCCAACTATCGCACAATTATCCGCGCTTACCAGCATTACTTTTACGCGCAAATGTCGCGCCAGCGCCTAAGTGAATTAGGTGGCACGCTGCCAGCATCGGACCCGCAATTGGATCGCTTTCAGCCATTGCCCGCCCCGCACCTTGTAGACACCACTCCCGAGGACAGCCCTCATTTGGCCAAGGCGCGCCTGCTGGCGAATGCCGGGCTGAATGAGTACATTTCGCAGGAGATCAAGGCCGATCCGGATTCATCGTCCTGGAGCGCGCTGGCCGAGGCGCAAATTTACTCCTCATATGGCGAGACATTTCGCGCCGTGCGCGCGATCAAACGGGCCTTGCCGGGTGCGGCGTCCGCGTCGATTCAATCGATCCCGCTGATTTATTGGCGAATCCTGTTCCCCGAAGCGTGGTGGGATACGATCCAGGCTGAATCGAAGAAGAACAACCTCGATCCCTACATGGTTGCGTCGCTGATTCGGCAGGAGTCGGAGTTCGACCCCTCAGTGATCTCGTACGCCAATGCCTATGGCCTGATGCAGTTATTGCCGTCAGTGGGAAGAACGATGGCACGCGAGGAAGGCATCACGCACTTCCAGACATTTCAATTGCTTGATCCCGATACGAATATCCGTTTGGGAACTCGTTACCTTCGCCAGATGCTCGATAAATTCGGCGGTGTGCAGGAATACGCGCTGGCCGCCTACAACGCAGGCGACGGCCGCGTTGCGGATTGGGAGGCAGCTGGTCCCTATCACGGCATCGACGAGTTTGTTGAATCCATTCCGTTCACGCAGACGCGCGAGTATGTGGAGGCCATCCTGCGCAACGAGGAGACATACAGAGCGATTGACAGCTTCGAAGAGGCACACGGCGGGACGACGACCGCGGCGAGGTAGTTTGCAGTTTTTTCATTCCCGTTTTAGGGTGATAGGAACAAAGGTACCTCGATTGCAACTGCTCACCTTCGATTCGGATTGACACGGTTGCCTGTGCCCGGCAACACTCAGCTTGACCGGGAGCATCCTAATCCGGTATGACTTGCGAAGCCTGCTGTTAAGAAGCGTGGGAGCCCGGGCGGAAACCTAGCTCATGGCTCGGTTACATCAACCAGAGGATTTGCCATCGAAATCTGCACTCTCGGAATTTGATGACAGACCCTTGGGAGGGAACGATGTCAGCCGACTTGCAGTTTCTGGAAGAGTGGATCCCGGAAAGAATGGACCCCGGAACGGTTTTTGTGCTGGAGAACCAGGCCAAACTTGGCCAGGCGCAAAATCCGTATGTGGCCGTTATGTCGTGCCCGCGCTGCGGCACGTTGGGGTTGATTACCCGCCGGCAACTGTACAGCGGCGAAACCATGATCTGTGGCGGAGATGTCTGTTCGGCGGAGTACCGCCTCGACGGCGACAACATCTGCTACCGAATGGCGCAATAAGAATTACTGCTGCAAAGTGTAATCCGCGTTAGTCGTCTTAGCGCCCGCTTGATCAGGCGTAGGAAGCTGGCTGCGGTCCCATCCGCCGCCAAGCGCCTGGACAAGCTGAACCGTCGATGTCATCTCCTCGACCTCAAGCGCATTCAAGGTTTCCTGGTCGCTCAGCAAGGTGTTTTGCGCAATCACAACGTCAACATAGGGATCGACCCCGATGTTGTAGCGATCGAGTTCGAGTGAGAGATAATCCTGCGACGCCTTAACCGCCTCCTGCTGCCTGAGTATCTGCTGCGAGTAGACGCGCGTGGCCACCAGCGAATCTTCTACCTGCTGGAAGGCCGTGAGGGTAACCTGCCGGTAATTGGAAAGATCGGCGTTGTATTGGGCTTCATACTGATGGAGCTCAGCACGATAGAGCCAGCCGTTAAAGAGGACCTGCGAAGCCGATGGGCCAAGCGACCAGGTGCGGCTTGAAATATCAAAGAGGTGCGTGAGGGTTGCGCTTTCAAGTCCACCGCTGGCTGAGAGAGTAACCTGCGGGAAAAATGCACCGTAGCCAATGCCGATGGTCGCGTTCGCTTCAGCGAGCGTGCGCTCTGCGGCGGCAATGTCGGGCCGGCGCTCAACAAGCTGCGAAGGAACACCCGTGGGAATTGCAGGCGCGGCGTAGATCAGCGGCTTCACTGGAATGGAAAAATCGGTGGGAATTTTTCCGAGCAGCATCGCGATGGCGTGTTCATACTGTGCCCTCAACAAGCCCACATTTGTAGCGGTTGCCTTAGCAGATGCCAGCGTAGCCTTGGCCTCGGCGACTGAGATGTAATCCCCGACGCCGGTGTCGTATTGTGCTTGCGTATAGTCAAGGGATTTCTGATCGGCCGCAACCGTCTCGTTCAAAATCTGCTGCAGCATATCCTGCCCGCGAATCTCAAAGAAATATTCGGCCAGGCTGGCTTGTTCGGTGAGTTTCTCGACCTGGAGATCGGCCGCGCTCACCTGGGCCGCGTATTGTGCCGCACGCACCTCATTGCGAATCTTGCCCCAGAAATCGGGCGTCCACGAGACATCGAGCGGGAAATTCCAGAGGTTGGTCGTCGTTCCGGTTGTAGCCGTTGTAGAGATCCGCTGATTGGCTGAAGTTCTCGACCGGCTCCAGGCCCCATTCAAAGTAATTGTCGGCCAGTATTGCGAGCGGGCTTCAGCGATCTGAGCGCGCGCTGCCATATAGTTCTCGAAGTACGTTTTGAGATTCTGGTTATTGATGTTGAGCTGGTCTTCGAGGGTGTTCAATTCGGGCTCGTTAAATACCTCCCACCAATTGCCGCGGATCATGGCGTCCTGCGGGCTGGCCACCTTCCAGC
>CAZKJB010000253.1:0-6230 GCA_964552975.1 uncultured Occallatibacter sp.
TCAGAATTTCAGCGCAGCTTTCCGGTTGGGGAAATTTGAAGGACTCCGGCGCCTGTCCAGGATTGGTGCCGACGAAGCGAACGATTCCGCCCGGCACAGAGGCGATGTGAAACGCCAGTTGGCCGGCGGTCATGGATTTATCGTGCGGCTTCCAAGTCAGTTTGCCGGCCGGCAGACGCTCAAGGAATTTGCGCGTGATGGGAGCCTGCGTTTCAAACTCAGAGAGGAATTCTGTTGCGATGGTCATAATAACTGCCTCCTGGGGATTTTGTTTTGTCTTGCGGGAAATGGGCTTGCTTGGACTTGAAGGTGAATCGGGGAAGGGGAATTGATTTGCGCGAAGCCGAAATCGCCTATGCCTTTTCGGCGCGCTGGCGTGCCTTGTCGTTCATGTAGCTCCAGCCCTTGTTCACTCCCTCGCGATGAGCTTCGAGGATGGGCCCGAAGGCTGTGTGTAAAAACTTGATGACAGTTTCGCCGCCGTCCTCGCTGAGCCGGTAGATCACGTTGTTCGATACCGGCTGCGACATAAACAGCGGGCCGCAGAATTCGAGCAAAGTGGGCCGCTTGATGGATTGCACGGTTGCCCAGAAGTGGCCAGTATCGTCTCCCAGGGTGCGGAACCAGCGACCGCCCGGCCAGGGCTCGAGCTTCATCGGCATCTTTGTGCCGTCCATCATTTCGTTTCCCGGGCCCAACTGTTCCAGCAGGGCTGCAAATGTTTTCTCAATGGAAGCGCGGACGCGGATTTCCTGCTCGACCCGCAGGGTGAGGCTCTCAATCTCTTGTGCAGTTAACGTCGTCATTCTTCTCTCCTTTTTGGATCATGATTTGATTCCGGACCGCCCTCGCTTTGCGACTCGGCCCGTTCTTTTACCCGGTTCAACTGGTGGCGCCAGTACCGCTCGAAGGTCTCAGTCCATTCGTAGAGCGGTCTGATCGCCACTGCATTCGTTCTGTAGAGCCGATGGCGCCCGTTGCGCCGCACGTGGACCAATCCAACCCTCCGCAAAACGCCAAGGTGTTTTGAGACCGACGGCTGATCGAGCCCGACGGCCAGAACAATTTCGCCCACCTGCCGTTCATTCTGTGCCAGGTAGGTGAGGATCTGGCGTCGCCTGGGCTCGGCGACGGCATTAAACGAATCGGATGTGGTTGCCGCCCTTGCCATGATTCAAGACAATACATTCCCATATAGGAATATGTCAAGTGAAAATTCAGGGCCGACCGAAAAAAGTTCGGGCCATGCTTCGGGGACAGGTTTTTTGGACAGGTGGGCTATAGTTTGGGGTCAGGGGGCTTGCCCGAATTCTGCCGCGATTTTTCGTACTGGCGGGGGTGCGAGTGAAAGTTCATCAGCGGCTCCAGTGTGATGTCCCAGAAGTTCGCTGCATAAAGACGGAAAAGCAACCGCGGATCCTTCAACTCCGTTTGCCGCAAAAGCGCGGCAAACTTTGCTCAGGATGACAGCTCCACTTATGTTGCGAACATCCGGGACGGACACAAGCGAAAGGACAACTACCTATGACTCTCAATCGTCGGGCCTTTTTGAACGCATGCACCAGCGCCGGGATCGCTTCCCCGCTGTTTCCCGGAATCCTGTACACGCTGGCTGCGCAGGCGCAGGTCACCGTTCCGGTGACAGGGGCGGCGGAAAACGCGACGGCGCTGCCGAAGATTACTCCGGAGATGATTGATCAGGCTGCTGCGCTCGCAGGCATTGGCCCGTTCACCGCCGAGCAGAAGAGGATGATGCTCGATGGCTTAAGCGAACAGCGCGGCGCCTACGACAAGATTCGCGCGCTGAAGGTGCCGAACAACGTGCCGCCGGCATATATCTTTCATCCGCAGCCGGCTCCAAAGCCCGTTGGAGGCCGCGTTACCGCCGGCGATATGATGCCGCAGTTGCGCACGAACGACCTTGAAGGCCAGGAGGCGAAAGCCCCGGCCAATCTCGAGGACCTGGCGTTTGCCACCGTTCTGGAGCTGGCAAACCTGATCTACCATCGCAAAATCACGTCTCTCGACCTGACGCAGATGTACCTTGCGCGGCTGAAGCGGTACGACCCGAAATTGCACTTCGTGATTACGCTGACCGAGGAGCGCGCTCTCGATCAGGCGCGTGCCGCGGATCAGGATCTGGCTGCGGGTCTCTATCGCGGGCCGCTGCATGGGATTCCGTGGGGCGCAAAAGATCTGCTCGCAGTGAAGGGCTATCCGACGACGTGGGGAGCAGGCGGGTTTGAGCACCAGTTGTTTAACGAAGATGCGACGGTGGTTCAGCGGCTGGACGCGGCGGGAGCCGTGCTGGTGGCCAAGTTCACGCTGGGCGCGCTGGCGATGGGGGATAAGTGGTTCGGCGGGCGCACGCGCAATCCGTGGAATCCCGAGCAGGGCTCGAGCGGATCTTCTGCCGGCTCTGCGAGTGCCGTGGCTGCAGGGTGCGTGGGGTTCGCAATCGGGTCAGAGACGCTTGGATCGATTAGCTCGCCCTCGACGCGCTGCGGCGACTCGGGTCTGCGGCCAAGCTTCGGCCTTGTGCCGCGCACGGGCGCCATGGCTCTGAGTTGGACGATGGATAAGCTTGGCCCGATTTGCCGATCGGTGGAAGACTGCGCGCTGGTGCTCGATGTGATTCAGGGTCCTGACGGAAAGGATCCCTCCGCGGCACCATCGGCCATCTACAACTGGGATCCGCAGTTCGATTGGCACTCGCTGCGGATCGGCTACTTCAAGAGCGAGTTCGATCCGGCGCCGCCGTTGCAACTGAAGGATGCCGCGCCCAACGAAACCGCGGAGGAGCAGAAGAAGCGCGAAGACGCGAACGCCGATATGCAGGCCGCTCGCGCACGCCGCGACTACGACCGCAAATTTGAGCAGGCCGCGCTGGCGGCGCTGGCGAAGATGGGAGCGGCTCTGATTCCTGTAGAGCTGCCCGCGCTGCCGTGGGATTCGATGGTGCCGCTGCTTACGGCGGAAGCTGCCGCAGCTTTTGACGACCTGACGATGAGTGGCCGGGACAAACTCCTCACTGAGCAAGGGGCGGAAGATTGGCCGAACGACTTCCGCGTGGCGCGGCTCTACCCGGCGGTCGAGTACATCCAGGCCAACCGCGCGCGGACACTTGCCGTAAGACAGTTTGCCACGCTGTTTGAGCAAGTGGACATCGTCGTGACGCCAAGCACGGATGCGCAGTTGATCGCGACAAATCTGACCGGCAATCCCGCGGTGATTTTGCCGAATGGCTTGCGCGGACCGGATGCGCCGGTGCCTCCGGCAGTGGATGACGGCGACCACGATGACATCGGCGGGCCAGGTACTCCGGTATCGCTGACGTTCTTGGGCGGTCTGTATAAGGATGCGACGCTGGCCGCATTCGCCTCTGCTTACCAGCAAGCTACCGGCTTCAACAAACTGCACCCGAAGCTGGATTGAGGGGGACGGAGTTAGCGGTGCTAGCGGAGTTAGCGAGGCGGCAAGTGAGCGAGTCGGCGGGTCGGCGAGATCAGAGGGCATTCGTGCAAGGGCGCTCTAGAAGAGAAGACCCGAGGGATTGTTCGCAGTTCGGCCAACCCAGGTCCCCGAATGCAAAGGATCTCCACCCCACAGACTAAGACCTGTCTGTGGGGACCCCGGACCTGGGCATCCACATGGAGCATCAACATTTTCAAGATGGCGCGGTACTGTTAGCGAAGCAGCATGGCGGCGAGGAGCGCGGTGCGCGGAGCGAGATGCTCGAGCAGGACTGACTCGTGGCGCGCGTGCGCACCTTCTCCCACTGCGCCCATCCCGTCGAGCGTGGGAATGCCGAGCGCGCCGGTGAAGTTGCCGTCGGATCCGCCGCCTGTGGAGGCTTCGTCGAGAGCAAAGCCGAGTTCGGCCGCGAGAGCCTGCGCCGTGCGGAAGAGCTTTACCGTTCCGCGGCTGCGCTCCATGGGCGGACGGTTGATGCCGCCTGCGACAGTTAACGTGCATCGCGGATCTGCGGGCCGAAGCGCGGCGAATTTGCGTTCGATTCTCGGCCCGTCTGTAGCGCGAGGAATTCGCACGTCGACTTCGGCCCAAGCCTCGGCGGGAACCACGTTGCTCTTCGTTCCGCCGCCTACGACTCCGGCACTGACTGTGAGGCCACGCTTCATATCGGTCCAGCTACTCACCTTTTCGACAACGCGCGCAAGTTCGCGAATTGCGTTGGCGCCTTTTTCGAAGTCCACGCCGGCATGCGCCGCCACACCACGGACCTCGACGCGCCAATCGCCAATGCCTTTGCGGGCGGTTTTGTAGGCGAGGCCCTGCGCCGGCTCGAGAACGTAGACGGAGCCGCAGGTCTTCGCGAGTTCTTCGGTGATGGGGCGCGAGACGGGACTGCCGATCTCTTCGTCGGGGTTGAGTAATAGCACGACCTCACGCTCGAGCAGGCCGGCTTCGCCGAGCACCCGAAGAGCCGTGAAGGCCATGGCGACACCGACTTTCATGTCGAGCGTTCCCGGGCCCCACAGGCGGCCCTCGCCGATGCGGCACGGCATGGTCTTCAAAGTTCCCATCGGCCAGACCGTATCCAAATGGCCGAGCAGCAAAATCCTATGGGGCGCGCCGGCTTTGGACTTCGACCCAAAGCGCGCTTCGAGTACGTCGCCGAACCCACTTTGCCGGTGTAAATTAACCCGGCCGCCCAGCTTCCTGGCTTGCTCGGCCGCCAGTCGAACGCATTTGTCGACAGCAGCGTTTGAATCCGAGGGCGACTCCACACCGACCAGTTTCCTGCTGAGATCGAGGAGCGACTTCTCGCGACGGCGAACACCGGCCAACAGCGCCCGAATAGGGAGGGGGAAATCGGCCGACCTCTGCATTCGCGCTCCTTATTCTTCAGCTTTCCAAGGTGTGAAAAGTGCGAGACTTCCTGATTCTACGACGTTTAAAGGATGACGCCGCGGATGTTATCTGAAAAGGCACCGGTGCCCTCAAAAGCGCATGGTGTGGCAAAATTGCCACAAGACAGGATTTTCACATTCCGTCTAATCTATAGATCGGACAGGTGTTCGACCTCGGGGAGAGAACTTGGCTCAGCTTGCGCATCTGGAACAGACGATTGTAGAGCCGCTGGAATTTGCAGGAGTGGGACTGCACTCAGGAGCTCCAGTGACGATGCGCTTGCTGCCGGCCGCCGCGGGGTCAGGCGTCGTCTTCCGCCGAACCGACCTGGACAATTTTGAAATTCCGGCCACGGGGCGCAATGTTGCCAAGGTCAGCTATGCCACAAGCCTGATGCGGCAGGGCGTGCTGATCTCCACCACCGAACATTTGCTGTCGGCTCTGATCGGGATGGGCATCGACAACGTGATTGTCGAGATCGACAACCTGGAACTGCCGATCCTGGACGGCAGCGCATTGCCTTATGTTGAGGCGATTCTCGCTGTCGGCATTCGCCAGCAGCGGCGACGCCGCGAGACGATTCGCGTGCTGCAGCCCTTGGAAGTCCGCGAGGGCGAGAAATTTATCGGTGTTTATCCGGGAAGCGGCTATCGAATCTCCTACACGATCGAATTTCCCGCGCCAATTGGGGTACAGAAGACCTGCATCGACCTTGCCACGGAGACTTACGGTTCAGAGATTGCCGCAGCCCGCACTTTCGGCTACAAGGCCGACGAGCGCAAGTTGCGTGATATGGGGCTGATTCGCGGTGCGAGTACAGAGAATGCGATCGTGCTGGGAGCAAACGGGCCGGAGAACGGCCCGTTGCGTTTTCCAGATGAGTACGTTCGCCACAAGGTGCTGGACCTGATTGGCGATCTGGCCCTGGCGGGCCGCCGCCTTGAGGGACACGTTGTGGCAGTGCGCGCCGGCCACGCGATGCACACGGCTTTGGTCGCGCGCCTGATGAAGGACCGCTCGGCATGGGAGCTGGCGCACGTGCCGGTTGAAGCCCCCGCAGAGTCCCAGCCTGAGGCCGATTCCGGCTACTCCGAAGCAGCGCTGGCGGGCGCGTAAAGCGATCAAACTCTAACTGATCCGTTCGATTGCAATTGCAGTTGCTTCGCCACCGCCAATACAAAGCGAGGCGATGCCGCGCCGGAGATCGTATTTCTGAAGCGCCGCGAGCAGGGTGACGATGATGCGCGCGCCGGATGCTCCGATGGGATGGCCGAGGGCGCAGGCGCCGCCGTGGACGTTGACCTTTTCGTGGGGAAGGCCAAGATCGCGCATGGCTGCCATTACAACCACGGCAAAGG
>CAZKJB010000254.1:0-6219 GCA_964552975.1 uncultured Occallatibacter sp.
GGTCATGCGGCCTTTGTAGCCCATGCGCTCCAGCGCCTTCAAGATCGTCATGTTAGACATGGACTTGTCTTTGTCCTGTTCGCCTGGGAAAACCAAATCGCTGTCGCCCGAGATGGTCTTCAACAATTCGAGCGCTTCCACGGCCTGGGCGGACAACGGAACGATGTGCGGGGAATTCATCTTCATTCGAGCGGCGGGAATGGCCCAGCGGCGGACTTCAAAGTCAAATTCTTCCCAGCGCGCGCCGATCAACTCACTGGTGCGAACGAATGTGAGCGCCATGAGTTTGATTGCCAGCCTGGTGAGTGGGCGACCATCGTAAAGCTCAATTGCGCGAAGCAGAGCCGGAAGCTCTTTGGCATCGATCCGGGCCATGTTTGTCTTGCGAGTCGGCTTGAGGATATCCGAAGGGCGAATCTCTGCGGCGGGGTTGCGTTTGCTGTAGCCGTGGGCGACGGCGTATCGGAAGACCATTCCGACGATCTGTAAAATCCGCTTGGCCATGTCGGATGCACCGCGCGCCTCGATGTCCTTGGCAAGCTGAACAAGTTCCATCGGTTCCACGTCGGCGATAGGTCTGTCGCCCAGGATGGGGTAGACGTTTCCCTTCAAACGATTCTTCGTTGTCTCTGAATGGCGCGTACATTTGTTTCCCTTCCAATGTTCGAGCCACAACTCGCCGACCTTCTCGAAAGTGTGCTTGGTGGCAACCATGACGGCGGTTTTCTCTGCCATGCGCTCGGCCATCGGGTCGATCCCGTTGGCGAGCTTTTTCCTGGCAGCGTCGCGGCGCTCACGGGCATCAACGAGCGCAACTTCGGGGTATCGGCCCAGGGTCATCAACTTCTCAGCACCGTCGAAGCGATATTTCCATCGCCAGAGCTTTCCGCCTGTGGGTGTGATCAGCAGATGTAAACCGCCGCTGTCGGAGAGCTTGTAGGGCTTGTCTGTGGGTTTTGAGCGTCGGATTTCAGTGTCGGTGAGGGCCAAGGCGAATACCCCTATTTTCTCCGGAATTTCAATGTACCCCCAATTCCGGAAGTGGATACCCCCAATTGTACCCCCACCAGCAATCGGCTTCAATAGTCATTGGTGGGGTATCTTAGGACGAATTTTTGCGCTAAATTGCCTATTTTCAGCGATTTCATGCGCAAAGCTAGGATGAGATAGGAATCGCTAGGATGTATTTGGAGGGATAAATGGTAGGCACGATTGGATTCGAACCAACGACCTCTTCCGTGTCAAGGAAGCGCTCTAACCAACTGAGCTACGCGCCTACAACGCGACTCGAGCTAGTTTATCAGGGCTGTGGCGGCGGGAAAAGTTCAACTTCCCGCCGCGCACGGGCGGCTGCACCACTTATCGGTGGTGGATGAATGTGCCATCCTGGAGTTCGCTCATGGCCTGGCGCAGCTCAGCCTGCGTGTTCATGACGATGGGGCCGTACCACGCAACCGGTTCCTCGAGCGGTTTGCCCGAGACGAGCAGGAAGCGGATGCCCCCCGGACCGGCCTGGACCACGATCTCGTCGCCGCGGTCGAAGAGCACGAGCGAATGGTTTTTCGCGTCGTAGACGGGCGCGGCGTTAGGGTCGACGGCTGATTCGGTGAGGACGGCCTGTGGCTGCGACGCATCGCGGAAGGTTCCCGATCCGGCGAAGACGTAAGCGAAAGCGTTACGCGTGGTCTCGACCTGGATGCGTTTGCGCTTGAGCGGCGCAACGGAGATATCGACGTAACGCGCGGCAACACTCGATTCGGTCGCCACTCCCTCGACCGGTCCCTGCTTGCCCCAGAATTCGCCGCAGATGATGCGCGCCTTCGTCCCGTCGTCCTCGGTGACTTCAGGGATCGCGGCTGACGGTATGTCCTGGTAGCGCGGGTCAGTCATTTTGTGGGCGGCAGGCAGGTTGGCCCACAGTTGGAATCCGTGCATGCGGCCATTGGCGTCGCCTTTCGGCATCTCCTGGTGCAGAATGCCGCTGCCTGCGGTCATCCACTGCACATCGCCCGCGGTCATGCGGCCCTTGTTGCCCAGCGAGTCGCCATGAGCGACTTCGCCCGCGAGGACGTAGGTGATTGTCTCGATGCCGCGATGCGGGTGCCAGGGAAATCCGGCAATGTAGTCAGCCGGGTTCTCATTGCGAAAGTCATCGAAGAGTAGAAACGGATCGAACTCGTGCGTTTTGCCGAAGCCAAAGGCGCGCTGGAGCTTGACGCCGGCTCCCTCGATGGTGGGCTTGGTTTGCAAGACTTCTTTTACAGCTCTGAGTGACATGGTGGACCTCCGGTGAGCGGAATCGGAGAGGAAGCACCTGGAGCCATTGTAGGCAAGGCGTCTGCGTCTCGCGCGGGACATGCCCGCGGGAGGTATGCTGCCGATTCCGCTGTTGGCTTACTTTTATTGGATGCGCGGGGGAGATATTCGTTGCAACAGGTAATTCAGGGATCAGATTCAGGGCCGCGAATTTCCTGCCCGTATCCGCCGTTTACTGGCTGGCTTTGACGAATTGGACATCGAGAGTGATGGTGACATCTTCGCCGACCAACACGCCGCCGGCTTCAAGGGTGGAGTTCCATGTGAGGCCGAAGTCTTTACGATTGATCTTTGTCGTGGCGCTAAGGCCAATGCGCGTATTGCCCCATGGATCCTTGGCGGGCTCGCTCACTTCCTCGACATTCAAAACCACCGGCTTAGTGACGCCGTGGATGGTGAGGTCGCCGGTAACGGCAAAGCCGTCGCCCCTTTTCTCGATGTGAGTGGATTTGAAGGTCATGGCGGGGAATTTCTCCACATGGAAGAAATCCGGGCTCTTGAGATGGCCATCGCGCTGCGCGTCCTGAGTGTTGACGGTGCTGACGTCAATGGAGACTTCAAGGGTGGACTTAGTGTGGTCGGCTTCGTAGCGGTGCAATACGCCGCTGATTCCGCTGAACTTGCCTTTCACGTTGGAGATCATCATGTGCTTTACCTTGAACTCGGCCGCGGAGTGGGCGGGATCGATGTTCCAGGTGGAGGTGGCGGTGGTCGCGTTCACGGGGCTGTCGAGGGTCGGGGTCATAGACTTGTGTCTCCTTTTCACGTATTTGGATGCGGCGGGTAGATATTCGTTGCAACAAGTATTTTGGGGTTGGTCCCGCTTGATCATTGAAGGTTTCCGTGTCTCTCCGGCAGGCGGGTCTTCGGCCTCATTTTCATCCTTTTTGGGGCCTTTGGGGAACGTCAAATGCGAGCACGGTCAAGGTTAGTTCTTGATTGACGTCGCCTGGATGGTGGAAAACAGATCTGAAGCTTGATTCGTCGGAATTGTTGAGTTTACGTATGGCGCAAGCGTCCGCCCCGTTATCCACCCATTCCACACTGCTGCTTTTCTGCACTGCGCCGTATCCTTTAATACATACCGCCCGTGCAGGACTTTGCACAATCCGTGAAGCACCAGGCCGACATCGTCAAGGTGATCGAAGGGTACATTCGCCTGCGCAAGGCGGGAGCGCAAAGATATACCGGCCTCTGTCCGTTCCACAAGGAAAAGACACCATCGTTCAGTGTGGCCGCGGCGCAGCAGTTTTTTTACTGCTTTGGCTGCCAGGCGACAGGCGATGTGTTCAGCTTCGTGGGCAAGATTGAAAACGTTGGCTTTCCTGAGGCAGTGCGGATTGTGGCGCAGAAGTGCGGCATTCCGCTGCCGAAGAAGGAATACTCCTCGCCGGAAGAGGCTGCCGGAGCGCGGCTGCGCGGACGGTTGCTGGAGCTGCACGAGACCGCGGCAAGCTGGTTTGAAGAGCAGATGCGTGGGCCGGAAGGAGCGGTGGCACGAGAATACCTTGCGGGCCGAGGACTAACAGCCGAGGGGATTGCGAAGTTCAGGATCGGATATGCGCCCGACAGCTTCAACGCGCTGCGCGACCGGCTGAGCGGCATGGCAGACCAGGAGACGCTGCGGGCGAGCGGGCTCTTCAGCTCGAAGGAACAGGGCGACGGAAACCAGGGGCCGATCTACGACCGCTTCCGCAAGCGCGTTGTCTTCCCCATTTGCAATGAGGGCGGCCGCGTGATTGCGTTTACTGCGCGTACCCTGGAGAGCGGCGAAAAAGCCGGAGCAAAGTACATCAATTCGCCGGAGACGCCGCTCTACACGAAGGGCCAGGTGCTGTTCAATCTCGACAAGGCGAAGACAGCAATTCGGCAAATTGAGTTCGCGCTGCTGGTAGAGGGCCAGATGGACTGCATCAGCGTGTTTTTGGCCGGAGTGCAGAACGTGATTGCCACGAGCGGAACGGCTTTCACTGAGCAACAGGTTGCAATTCTGAAGCGGCACACTTCAAACGTGATTGTGAACTTCGATCCCGACGCAGCAGGAGCGAATGCAGCAGAGAAGTCGATTGCGCTGCTGACTGAAGAGGGATTTGCAATCAGGATTGTGACGCTCGACGGTGGTTTGGACCCCGACCGGTTCGTGCGGGAGCGTGGCGTGGACGCTTACAAAGAAGCTCTGCGCGGGGCACGGCGGCAATCCGACTACTTGATTGAGCGCGCGCGGCAAATGTTCCCCGGCGCCAGCGGTGACCAGAAAGTGAAGGCAATGAACTATCTGCTGCCGCACATCAAGCGGATGCCTGAGACTGTGGCACGCGAGCAGTTTGCCGCGGATGCGGCGCAGAAGCTGGGGATCGGCTCGTCGGTACTGCGAGAGGAGCTGCGGCTGGCGGCGCTGAAGCGGCGAGACAAGATGGAAGCGCGGCCGGCGGTGCTGACGGAGGTAGAGCGCGTTCTGCTTCGCGCGCTGTCAGTGACTGACCCGGAAGGGGCCGAGGCAAGACGGCTCGCTGTAGAAGCAGTCCAAACGCAACAAGCCTGGTTCGAGCATCTCGGCGCATTCCAAGCCATACAGATGCTGGCTGGCCGCGGCGCCAAAGACCCGATCGAGGCGGTTGAGGATCCAGCCCAAAAAGCACTGCTGGCGGAGGCTTTGCTGGCAGAGATGCGGCCGCCGGAAGAGATCGAAGTGGCCAGCGCTCTGCAGGAAGTCCAGGAAAGGGCGATCGAAGGCCGCCAGAGGGACCTGCGGGCGCTGATTGCCGAGGCGGAGCGCCAGGGCGACTATGCCGGCCTGGCTCTGCTGACTCAGCAGAAGTTGGCGCTGGACCGGGCGCTGCGGCAGTTGCACAGCACGAAAGCCGTGGAAAAATAGAATTTCGGGGCTTACTTTTGGTCTGAACTACCGCGTGGAAAACTGCGACGAAACGGGGGTTTCGGGCGTCTAAATGAATGGAAGCAGGAGTGGAAGAGCTGGAGATCCACACCTGGCTCGGTCGATCGCAGTTTGTGCGGGCTGATTTTCCGCCGAATTCGTGCTGGCGAAGATCGTTGCGATTGTGGTAATCTATTGATCTCAGTGAGGATGCACGCCCCTTTGCCCCACATATGAGCTGCGGCTCGCGGGCGACCCAGGCGAAACCTGAAGCGCTGCCATCCTGTTCCGAGCAAAAGATAAGTCCGCATTTGCGGATGCGTGCACGTGTCCATACGCGAGGATTCCGGCTGGGAATCTTCTTTTTCGTGCGCCCGGGTAATCAACCGGCGTGCGATGCGGCACGGTTGGGATTTGCGCGGGCTCCGGTTGAAGGCTGACGAGTCGACGAGGCGCGCTGGGCAACAGATGAGGCAGCGAAGGAATCAAGGGGACGAATACGGGATGCAATCGGGCAGGATGCGACCTGTTCGAAGAGAGTAGGAATATTTTGGCGATTGACGACAAATTTGAAGAAGATGTGCAGGGCCTGATCGAGGTCGGCAAAGAGAAGGGCTTTCTGACCTACGGCGACGTGAACGACGCGTTGCCGGACGAGATCGGCACGCCCGACGATCTGGATGATCTGATCACAACCATCGGCACGCAGGGCATTGACCTGCTGGACACTCCCAAATTTCCCGGCGACAAAGATTTTGAGCTGGAAGAGGGAGAGGATGTCGAACTCGATCTGACGCCGGGCACCCTGGAAAAAACCAACGATCCGGTACGCATGTATCTGCGCGAAATGGGCACCGTGCCCCTGTTGACGCGCGAAGGCGAAGTGGAAATTGCCAAGCGAATTGAGCGCGGCCAGATGCGCGTGCTGAAGGCGATTTCACGCTCACCGATCGTAATTCGCGAGATTGCAGCCTTGGGCGAGGACCTGAAGCGCGGCGTGCGCAACGTAAAAGAGGTGGTGATCTTCG
>CAZKJB010000255.1:0-6198 GCA_964552975.1 uncultured Occallatibacter sp.
CATCGTCACGAAAGAGGAGCTTGAGCTCGGGATTGCAGCACTCGATGAGCACCTCAGCATCGCCGACGCACTCGCCGAAGGATAGAGCCGTTGGCGGCGATTTCAGAGATTCTTAAGAAAAATGATTTGTCACCCTGAGCGGAACTGTGCGCGCTTACGGGCTCTGCGAAGTCGTAGGACCTTCGGTTGAAATTCCCCGGGGGTTGGAATCGCGCTTCCGCACGTCCCGTGCGAATGACCCTATTCCCTATTCGCTGTTCCATCTCCTTACGCGAGTTCTTCTGCGCTCTGCGCCGCGTCGGCGGGCGCGGCCAGCTTCATCAGCGCGACGTACACACCGCCGGCGGTAAAGAACCCAACGAACCACGCGTAGTCGTAGAGAAAATGCAGTCTCGGTATAAACACTCCCACCAGCGCGATGCCAACGCCGAGCGCCAGTGCGATCAGCGCTCTCGGATTTACGCCCTTCGTGTAGTAGTACAAGCCCTCGCGATGGTACAGCGAGTTTACGTCCAGCTCTGTTCCGCGGATGAAGAAGTAGTCGCACACCATGATCCCAGCCACGGGACCGAGCAGCCCGGAGTAACCGACCAGCCAGCCGAAGATGTACGCGTCCGGCGTAGCCAGGAGCTTCCACGGGCACATCGCGAGGCCGAGGAAACCCGTAATCAATCCGCCGGTCCTGAAGCTGATCAATCGCGGATAGAGATTCGAGAAATCGTTTGACGGAGACACGACGTTGGCCCCGATATTCACGTTCAGCGTCGCAATCAGCACGGCAATCAACGCGATGAATGCGACAAATGGCTGATGAAACATTCCGATCAGCAGGATCGGGTCCCATACCGGCTTGCCGAACAGAACTACCGATGCCGAAGTCACTGCAATTCCCAGAAATGTATACATGACCATGGCGACCGGCAGCCCGAAGGCCTGGCCCCACGATTGCGCGCTCTGCGACTTCGAGTAGCGAGTAAAGTCGGGGATGTTGAGCGCCAGCGTGGCCCAATAGCCCACCATCGCGGTCAGCGAAGGAAAAAACACGCTCAAGAATTCGCTGCGCGTGTGAAACTGGCTCGGCGTCGACAGCATGGCGCCAAAACTGCCGGCCTTGATGCGCACCCAAACCAGAAGCGCGGCTGCCATGACAAACATGAATGGCGCGCCGAAGGCTTGCAGCCGGCGGATTGATTCCACGCCGCGCCAAACCACGACCATGTTCAGTAACCAGAAGCCGAGAAAACACGCCCACAAGATGCTGTTATTCCCCGCTGCACTCGGCCAAATCACAATCAACATCGCATCAATCGCAGTTCCGCCGATCCACGATTGAATGCCGAACCAACCGCAGGCCACCACGGCGCGCAACAGCGCGGCCAGATTGGCTCCACGCACGCCGAATGGCGCGCGCAGAAGGACAGGAAACGGAATCCCGTATTTGGCTCCTGCGTGCGCGTTCAGCAGCATGGGAACGAGCACAATCAGATTGCCCAGCAGCACCGTCCCGATCGCCTGCTTCCAATCCATCCCCTTGGCGATGAGCCCTGACGCAAGCCGATAGGTCGTAATCTCCATGCACATCGAAAACCATAGCGCCGTGTAGTTGTAGAAACCCCAGTTGCGCTGTTCCGGCGTCGTCGGCGTCAGATCGCGGTTCGAAAGTGACGGGTCAACTGAGCTCAAAGATCCTCCTGGATGAGCATTTCAGAAACTGGATCTGTGTCAGAACATGACTTCAGTCGTGCTGAAAGAAGGCTGGAAAGCGAGAGGCTTCAGCCCATGAGGAATCATAATCAAATTTTCGTGTAAGCACTATCAATGCTGATAGCTAAAGGCTGGAAACGGGTAGCCGCCTTCTAGGTCCACGCTCCACCACGTGCCTCGCGCCGCAAATACCGGCCCCGGCCCGGCTTGCCGATAAAGTTGCCGCCCGACACAATGAGTTCGCCGCGCGAATACACATCGCGGGCATTGCCGCGCACCTTGAATCCTTCAAACATCGAATAATCCACGCGCATGTGGTGGGTGGCTGCGCTGATCGTGTAGTCCTCATTCGGATCCCACAGCACCAGGTCCGCGTCACTGCCAGGTGCCAGGACGCCTTTCTTTGGATACATGCCGAAGATGCGCGCCGGCGCAGTTGCAACCAATTCCACGAAGCGGTTGATCGAGAAATTCCCCTGGCCCACGCCATGGTGATGCAGCAATTGCAACCGATTTTCGATGCCTGGGCCGCCGTTTGGGATCTTGGTGAAGTCATCCTTGCCAAGCGCCTTCTGATCCTCAAAGCAGAACGGGCAGTGGTCGGTTGAAACCACCTGCAGATGATCCGAGCGCAGCCCATCCCATAACTTTGGCTGGTTGCTCCGCCCGCGCAGTGGAGGCGTAAAGACATACTTTGCACCCTCCCAGCCCTTTCCCTCCATGTTTTCTTCAATCGAGAGCAGCAGATACTGCGGGCATGTTTCCGCGAAGGCCGGCAATCCCCGGTCGCGCGCCTCGCGCACCTGGTTCAACGCATCCTCGCTAGAGAGATGAACGATGTAGATCGGCACGCCGGCCATCTCTGCCATCGCGATGGCGCGATGTACAGCCTCCGCCTCCGCTCGCGTGGGCCGAGTGAGCGCGTGATAAATCGGCGCGGTTTTTCCTTCAGCCAGCGCCTGCTGCACGATTACATCGATCACCGACCCGTTTTCGGCATGCATGCAGATCAACGCACCGTTTTTTGCCGTCTGCCGTAGCGCCTTGAAAATGGTTGCATCGTCGACCATGAGCACGTTGGGATATGCCATGAACAGTTTGAAGCTGGCCACTCCCTCGCGCACCATGTCATCCATATCTTCGAGGCCCGCGTCCGGCAGGTCGGTTACGATCATGTGCAATCCGTAATCGATGCAGGCCTTTCCCTGAGCCTTCTTCCACCATGTGTCGAGCGCATCGCGCATCTTGGTGCCGCGTGCCTGAATGGCAAAATCCACTATGGTCGTCGTCCCACCGATCGCCGCGGCCCTTGTGCCAGTTTCAAAATCGTCCGCAGATCTCGAGCCGCCAAAAGGCATGTCAAGGTGCGTGTGAGCATCGATGCCGCCTGGCAGCAGAAGCAGCCCGCGGGCGTCCACTACTTTGTCAGCCGCACTCGCCGGAATACCTGCGCGAATCTCTTTAATTACTGGGCCGTCAATCAGCAAGTCGGCCTGCACGCTCGCGTCGAAATTCACGATGGTTCCGTTCTGAATGAGCACGGTAGACATGGCCTTGCATCCTTTCTTATCTACGGGAACTGTCAGTCGTGGGCGCAGGGCCTCAAAGCTTTAAGGCGCACGCGGGTTCATTCACGAAGCGTTTCCCCTACGATCGATGCGGTTGCGCCGCACACTCCGCTCCGCGTGTGCGTTCGTCCCAGGTCTGCGGCGCCAGTCCCGTATCTACTTGTACCATCGTGATGCAACCGTCCACTGGGCATACCAGCGAACACAAATTGCAGCCCACGCATTCAGTCTCATCCACCCTCGGAATGCGTGCGAGCGGCGTGGGATACGGCCCGGGTGTCCCCAACGCAGCCCGCTCCTTACGCGTCACCGGAGTCTCCGCGATCGACGCCCGGCTTGCCGACTCTTGCGCGGCCGGCGTCCGATGCAGCTCAACGTGCCCGTTCACAGGGCCTGTCACACGGTCGAGATGGATGCACTGGTGCGCGCCATCCCAACAGGCAATATGGCAAAGGTCGCAGCCAATGCACTTCTGCTCATCAATGCGCGCCACGATTTTGTAGTTCAAGTTCAGATATTTCCACTCGGTCACGCGTCCGAGCGACAATCCTCGAAAATCCTCGATGGTCTTGAAGCCCTTTTCCCGCATCCAGTTGTCGAGACCTTCGGCCATGTCTTCAACGATCCGATAGCCGTAGTGCATGGCCGCCGTGCAAACCTGTACCGTCCCGCAGCCGAGCAGAATAAACTCTGCCGCGTCGCGCCATGACCCGATGCCGCCAATGCCTGAAAGCGGAAGCGCCGCTTCAGGATCGGCCATAATCTGCTGCACCATATTCAACGCGATCGGCTTTACCGCCGGCCCGCAGTAGCCGCCGTGCGAACTTTTCCCATCCACGTTGGGGCGTGGGACAAACGTATCGAGATCGATGCCCGTGATCGAATTAATGGTGTTGATCGCTGACAATCCATCGGCCCCACCTCGCTTCGCGGCTCGCGCCACCGCGCGAATGTCGCTGATATTCGGCGTCAGCTTTACCAGCACCGGGGTTCGTGCCTTCTCCTTCACCCACGCGGTAATCATCTCCGCATATTCCGGAACCTGCCCCACTGCCGAACCCATTCCGCGTTCGCTCATCCCGTGTGGACATCCGAAGTTGAGTTCCAACCCGTCGGCACCGGCATCTTCAGAGCGGGCCACGATCTCGTGCCACGCCTCACGAGTCGATGCCACCATCAGCGACGCGATCACCGCGTTCTGCGGATAGCGCTTCTTTACCTCCTGCATCTCGCGCAGATTTTGCTCTACCGGCCGGTCGCTAATAAGCTCAATGTTGTTGAAACCCATGATGCGCTGGCCGTTCCAGTCTGTCGCTGAATAGCGCGAGCTCACATTGGTGACCGGCTCGCCGATCGTCTTCCACACCGCCCCGCCCCAGCCCGCGTCGAAGGCGCGCATGATTTGCTCGCCGCAATTTGTCGGCGGCGCTGAAGCCAGCCAGAAGGGATTGGGCGAATTGATGCTGCCAGCAAACCCTCGAACGCGAATCTCAGGCATGAGCCACCTCCGCTGTTTTCAGAATCGCGAACGCGGCCCGCTTGCCGCCAGCCACTGCATCCACCACTTCGCGCCCGCCATTTACGCAATCGCCCGCGGCAAAGTAGCGCGGATTACCTGTCTGTCCCGTGACGCGATCGGCCGCAATCCGTCCTTCACGAACTTCCACGCCGCGCAGATCGCGCAAGAGCTCTGCCAGCGGAGATTGGCCAATAGCTGGAACCACCAGATCGCACTCAATCGAGAAGTTCGAATCGGGAAGTGGCAGAAGCCTTCCATTCACCTGCTGCACCTGCATTGTGTCCAACATCAGGCGGCCTTCCGCGTCGGGGCGGATGGCCAGCGGCTGGCGGCGCCACAAGAACTGCACGCCCTCCTGTTTTGCGTGCTCATACTCGAAATCGAACGCGGAGATATCGCTCTCGCTGCGCCGGTAGAGCATATAAACTGTCTCTGCCCCCAGCCGGCGCGCGGCGTTAGCCGCGTCAATCGCGGTGTTTCCCGCACCCACCACTACCACGGTCCCGTGCAGTTCGCGCAAGTGTCCAGTCTTGTATGCTGCGATCAGTTCCAGCGCATTCATTACGCCTTCGCTGTCTTCGCCGGGAATGTTCAACCTCTGCATCGCACCCAGGCCGAGCCCGAGAAAGATGAAATCAAATTCAGCCTCCAGCGCTTCCAGATCCGCAGCGGAACTTACATCGACACCGCATCGGAATTCGACGCCGAGTTTTCGGATCATCTCCACTTCGCGCACGCTATCAGCCGCGCGCAGCTTGTATTCGGCGACACCATAAGTATTGAGGCCGCCGGGTAGTTCGCGGCGTTCAATCACGGTAGCAGCGGCACCCCGGCGGCAAAGCTCGGCCGCGCAGGCCAACGACGCAGGCCCACCACCGATGCAGGCGACACGCACTTTCTTGGTTCCCGGCGCGGCCGCTGGCGGCGTATCGTTCGTCGCATAAAAAGCATCCATTGCGTGGCGTTGCAGAAGCGCGATCTGGATCGGCTTGCGATTGTGTCTGACCATGACACAGGCGCCCTCACACAGTACGTCGACCGGACATACGCGCGCACAACTGGCGCCCAGGATGTTGGCATCCAGGATTCGCAGCGCCGACCCGCGCAAATTGCCTGACGCGATTCGCTTGATGAATCCCGGCACATCAATATGCGTGGGGCACGCCGCCGTGCAAGGGGCATCGAAGCAGTTCAGGCACCTGTCGGCCTCAATCACCGCCGCCTGCGGTGAAAGCGCGGGCTTCAGCTCGCCGAACCGGGCGCGCAGTTTCGGATCGTCAGGTAGAGTCGCAGTGCTCATGCGGTTCTCCTTCCGTTACGACGCAACCAATGGTCCATAAAGATCGGGGCGCCGGTCGCGATAGAACTGCCAGGTGCGGCGCACGTCAGCGATTTCGTCCAGATTCA
>CAZKJB010000256.1:0-3032 GCA_964552975.1 uncultured Occallatibacter sp.
CTCTTCGAGAGGAAGCAGGGAATTTGCCATTGACGTTCTCCTAACCGGCCTCGCGGGTGGACCTCCGGGTCCGGCTATTTTCTTCAATTCAATCACAGGCCGCCGGGGCAGCGCCACCCGCCGGGGCTGCAGGGTAACGGCCTTGGCGGCCAGGGTGGTGTTGAGCCACCACCCACCGTGTGAGAATGAGCCATGCCTAGCGCTAAGCAAAACTTGACAATGGCCGTGTTGCTTGTCGCACTTTTGACAATCGTCGTTGGCATTGGGGGTATCGTTTCCCCCGATCGCTTTATGGCAATTCGCCGACTGTATTATGCGACGCCGAGCCGATTCTACGCGGCTGGCGCTTTTCGCATGGCTATGGGGCTAGTGTTGACCCTCGCTACCTCGACGATTTCCCGATGGCCATGGACCCTGCGAGCGATGGGAGCCGTGATGGGTCTGCAAGCACTTACAGGGACACTGTTCGGACTTCAACACGCGCGCGTGATCATGGAATGGGAGGCGGCGCAGGCACCAGCGCTCCTGCGCGCCGGGGCCTTGGTAGCCTTAGCGTCCGGGGGATTCATCGTGTTTGCTGTAACAAAAAGACGGTCGGAAGAGCAGAGGAAAGTAGCTCACTAGCGCGTTTTCAAACCGAGACACTCCCGATCATCCCAATCCGAAACGTCAATCCATCAGGAATGCCAGAGATTGCAGCGTCGAAATTTCGAAGGGCTTGCGGCAGCGCACGTTCGCGCATTGCAGCTTGTCGTCGCGTCTCACCATGTAAGACTGCGCTTTGGCAAAGCGGGCCCGGTCGCGCTCGTCGGCTCCTCGCGGCAGTTGCTGGCGTTTGCGCCGCACCACCCAGGTCACCTTGTATTCGCCGGCTTGCCCGCACTTAGGACAGGTAAGATTGTGGCTGCGCTGCTCTGTCGTTTCGTTGAAGAATTCCCGCTCGTCCATGCTGCATTTCCTTTGTTGCCAGGCCTTTGAGTCGGCTCGGTCTTGTGATTCGTCCTTACCCAGGAATCCACACCGGCACTTTCGCGCCGCAGGAATCTCTTCCATACTCATGCTTGTGATGGCGAAACGCAAGCCAACCCGTTTTTCGGCGGCCAAGGCCGTGAAGGCCAACGCCCGCGAGCGCATTGGTCAGCCAAAACCCTCCCGTGTTCTTCCCGATGCACCGCGCACTGGCCGCCAGGCAAAGCACAAACCCAAGCTTGAAGAGATCATTCGTAAAGAGGAGTAGCTATGGCGAAAGCAGTTGGTTTTGGCGGCGTTTTTTTGAAGGCGCGCGACCCCAAGGCGCTCGGCCAGTGGTACGCAACGCACTTCGGCATCCCCGACCAGGGCGGCGGATCGCTCGGTTTCGACGGCCCCGAATCCATGGGCATGACGGTCTTCGCCCACTTCCCGGCCGACACGAAGTATTTTGGCGATGGCGCGCAACAGGCGATGATCAACTTCCGCGTGGACGATCTGGATGAATTGCTGAAACAGTTGGCTGGGGCCGGCGTGCGGATCGATCCCAAACGCGACGAAGCCCCGTACGGGAAATTCGCGTGGATTTGGGATCCGGAAGGCAATCGCGTTGAGTTGTGGCAGCCGCCTGCAACGGAATAGATCCGGAGTGGTTTCCGGAGACGTGCGGCTTTGCAGGGAACCAAGCAGTCTCAACAAGACATTACTGGTGCTGCACGCTGTAGGGACCAGGCAGGACGGTTTTCGCGGTGCTGTCAGACGCCTCTTGCTGCTGCCCGGCGACTGCGGTGCGCTGAGAGTAGATGCGGAACTCCACAACCACGTCGAGCAGCACCGGAACCGGCTTGCCGTCTTTTATTGCCGGCTCAAACTTCGCCTTGCGGATCGAGTCGACGGCGCTCTCGTCGAGTCCGAAGCCGATGGGCCGCGCAACCGAGATCTCGCCCGGCTTGCCGTCGGCGCCAATCACCACGTGATACAGCGACATGCCTGCGACGCCATTGTCCTGAGCGAACTGGTTTGATGCGGGCTCGAATGGCGATACCAGGCGTGCCTTCTTATCGACCGCGCTTTGCCGCAGGACGGCGGAATCCGCCGGTCGGTAATCGGTTTTGGCCGCGGCTGCTTCGTAGTAGTGTTTCCAGAAATCGGGCATCGCTGCCATCATCCGGTCGTCGAACGGCTGCGCGAAGATGTTGTCCAGCGCATCGGTGAGAACTTTGTTCGCGTGAGCGGTCGAATAGGTCGTGGTTACGCTCTTTGGATCCGCGGGGCGCTCGGCGGCGGGCGCGGCAGCAATCTCCGCTTGTGCCTCGGTCGCGTCGCTGGCTTCAGCGGTCTGGCTCGGCGCGTTCGCGGTTGCCGAACCGGCGGCCATGGCGGGTGCTGCCGATGGCGTTGCCTTCGGAGCGGGCCCAGCCGACTTACCCTTGGTTTTTTCCTGCTTGGGCTTGATCACCAGCTCGCGGTCGATGGTAATTTTCACGACTTTCTTTTTCGGAGTGATCATCACCCGGTCCACGGCCTTGGTGGGATCCTCGTAGGGCATCGCGCCCAGAAAGTGCAGCCCGTAGCGCTGGCCCTCCAACTCAACCTTGTGCCGAGAGAGGTGTACCTTGTCGATCTCAATTGCGCTCAGCGTGTAAGAACCCTGTGCGGAGTGATCGATCAGCGCGCCGCGCTCATTGAAGCTGAGAGAGTTGTCGAGGTAGCCGCCGCGCAGGAAGAGCTGCTTGCCTACCAACATCTTTTTCAGGTCGTCTTCACTGATGCCGGCGGGCTCTGCCGATTGGGGCGCATTGCTTTTCGCATCCGCGTGCGTCGAAGCCGGGGCAGGCTGGGTTTCTGCCGGTGCCGCAGAAGGCGCTTGTGCGGGAGCGCTTTCTTGGGGTGCAACGGCAGGAGGCGCCGAATCCTGAGTTGGTGCCGCAGGCGTCTGTTGCGCGGGCGTTGGGCTCTGCGCCGTGGGCGCGGCTTGCTGCTGTGGTGCGCCTTGCTGGGCGAATCCGCCCAAATTGAACGCGAGAGCCAATGCACCGGAGGCGACCAATACACCAAGCCGC
>CAZKJB010000256.1:3132-6196 GCA_964552975.1 uncultured Occallatibacter sp.
TCGAGAGACATATTGCTGCCTTTTGACGCAACTTTAGCAGGAATCATTTTCCATCGTGCCAAGAATAACGTCAATCAACATTACCGATGTGTTAGTAGACCCTAAAACGCGAGCTTTACTTTTCGATCCGATCGCTCAAATGCCCAAGCCGCCACAGAACTCGACGGAACAGCCCCATGATACGCCTCGCATCACGCCGCGTAAGCGTCAGTTTACATAACAAAAGTTGCAGATCGCGGCGGTTCGCGGCGCGCATTGTAGCGGGCGCGTAGTTTGCTGCCTGCATGGTTTCTTCTACGAGCCCGGCGAGCAGCTCAAGGTCGCCGGCCGAGGGCGGTAGCTCGTCCGACCTGGCCGGAGCCGCTGCCGCGTCGCTGTCGCCTGAATCACCAGCCGCCCGCGCAGCCGGTTCATCGTGATTCGCCGTCTGGCCTCGATGACTCGCCGCGAGCTCGTAAAGACACACTGCAACAGCCTGGCCCAGGTTCATCGAGGGCTGGCGGGCGTCGGTCGGGATCTCTACCAGCAGATGGCAATGCGCAAGATCATCGCGCGTGAGGCCGCGCTTCTCTGAGCCAAATACGATCGCTACACGCCCGCCCCGCGCGATCTCCCGCTCGACAATCGGCGATATTGCAGGCAGCGCAACCACTTTCTGCTCCGGTTTTCGATGGGCCAGCGTTCCTGTGCCAATCACGAGAGTGTCCTCCGCAACCGCTTCCGCCATGGACTGCGTACAGCGGGCGTTTTGGAGAAGTGCTTCGGCGCCCACAGCCGAACGGGCCTCCTGCCAGTGCTCTTCATAAGGAGCGGCGACGGCGAGGTTGGGAAAGCCGAAGTTCGCCATGGCCCGCGCCGCCGCTCCTATATTGAGGGGGTTCCGCGGCGAGACGAGGACGATGGTGAGGCGTTCGCGTTGGGCTGGAGTGAGCAAGAACTGATTGTAGAGTGGGCAATCGGCCTGTTGGTACACTCAAAAAGCCAATGGTTCCCGATCCCGAGATCGACGCTCTGTGTGCCACTGCGCGCTGGTGCTACGCGCGCGGATGGGTTCCGGCTACCAGCGGCAACTTCAGCGTGCGGACTGTCGAGGGGGCATCAGAGCGCATCTTCATTACTCCGTCGGGCCTCGACAAAGGTATCGTGAAACCGACGGATCTGCTGGAAATTGACCGCGAAGGCCAGCCGGTGACATCCAACGGCAAGCCCTCCGCCGAAACGAGTTTGCATCTCGTGCTTTACCGCGCGCGCCCCGAGGCTCGAGCCATCCTTCACGTGCATACGGTTTGGAATGCGCTCGTCTCGGCGCATTATGCTCCGGCGCCCCATGTATCCATCACGGATTACGAGATTCTCAAGGGGCTTTCGGGCGTGTCGACACACACACACGTTGAGCGCATTCCGCTGCTCGAAAACACGCAGGATTACCTGGTCCTCGGCCGCCAAATGACGGACGCGCTGGCTCATTACTTCGACGCGCACGGAGTTTTGCTCAGCCGTCATGGGCTATATACTTGGGGGCAATCGGTGGCTGAAGCGCGCCGTCACCTTGAGGCGCTCGAGTTCCTGTTCGAGGTGGAGGGACGGCGGCTGACGGCTGGATGTTAGCAACACCGGATCGTTCGAGCTCGGCTGAAGTTTTTTAGGTTCGTGCTTTCCCAGGTCCCCAAATGCGAGGGACCTGGGGCACCCCGACTTCGAGTTGATCGGCGCCGATGCTGAGGAGAGGTTATGGCGGTACTTCGCTTCCCTGAAACCAATCAGAAAATCGAGAACGAGCAGGAGATTCGGGCGACGCTCAGTGCAGTAGGCATCGATTATGAGCGCTGGAGCCTCGACCGCGTTCCGGCTGAGAGCTCCGCCGATGCGGTGCTGGCGGCGTATGCCGAAGAGATTGACGCCATGAAGCGGCGCGGCGGCTACGTTACCGCAGACGTGATCGACGTGAAGCCGGAAACGCCGAACCTCGAAACGATGCTCGCGAAGTTCGACAAGGAACATACGCACTCCGAAGACGAGGTGCGCTTCATTCTCGCCGGCCGCGGCATTTTCTTCCTGCATCTTGGCGGGACGGTCTATTCGGTTGAGGTGGGGCCGGGAGACATGCTTCGCGTGCCGCGCGGCGCGACACACTGGTTCACGCTCTGCGAAGACCGGCGGATTCGGGCGATAAGGTGGTTCCAGCAGACCGAGGGCTGGACCCCGCACTACACGGATTCGGGCGTGGACAAGGATTATCAGCCGCTCTGTTTCGGGCCGGCGTACCTTGGGCCGCGAGTCGCGACGGGAATCTCGGTTGAACGAAGCGCATGAGTGAGGATCCGACGCGGCCGAAGCTTTATTTGCTCGACGTGGAAGGTACGGTTGCGCCTCTGTCGCTGACGACGGGGCAGCTTTTTCCGTACGCGCGGAAGCATCTGCCTCAGTATTTGAAGGAGAACCTGCAGGATCCTGCCGTGCAGGCTGATCTGCGACAGCTCGCCGAGGAAAATCGAGCCGAAGAGAGTCAGGACTGCCCGACCTACGGCGTCGAAATCAGAAACGAGTTGTTTGCGCGCACCTACCTCATGTGGCTCATGGACCGCGATCGCAAATCGACCGCGCTCAAAAGCCTGCAGGGGAAGATCTGGAAGGCAGGGTTTGAGAGCGGCGAGTTGAAGGGCACGCTGTTTGACGATGTGCCGGAGGCGTTTCGGCGTTGGGCGGCGACGGGGAAGGTGGCGATTTACTCCTCCGGAAGCGTGGAGGCGCAGAAGCTGCTCTTCGGGCACACAGTGTTCGGCGATCTGCGGTCGCTGATTGCGGGGTATTTTGATACGCGGACCGGGCCGAAGATGGAGAGCGCAAGCTACGCGGCGATTGCGAAGGCGATGGAAGTTGCGCCGGGTGAGGCAGTATTTTTTTCGGATGTGGTGAAGGAACTGGACGCTGCGCGCGATGCGGGGATGCAGACGCGGCTGGTGATGAGGGAAGGCAATGCGGTGGTCGAAGATGCAAATGGACATCCAATCGTGCATTCGTTCGACGGCGTGTGACGCGCATTCCGAGCGGCGGAGGCTCGACC
>CAZKJB010000257.1:0-6178 GCA_964552975.1 uncultured Occallatibacter sp.
AGCGGCGGCTACGACCCATCGCTGCAGATTCCGTGGTCGCGTTCTCTCTCGAAAAACTGGATCGCGGCCGGGATGTTCTTAATCGCGGACCCGACTGAGCCGTCAGGGCGAAACGTGACCGGGGGATCGACCTTCTATTTTGACAGGCAAATCACTCAACCAATGGATGCCTGGGCGGAGTACTCCGGCGGTTTTCCCGAGCGTGGCGGCCCGGAGCATATCCTCAACTTCGGTGCATGCTATAAGCCGTCGCCACATCAGCAGATCGATCTTCACTTGAGCTTCGGTTTATCGGCCGCGGCGCCGGATTACTCTGTTGGGCTGGGATATTCGGTGCGGTTTCAAGTAATTCACAGGCGCTAAGGCTCGTTTCGCTGGGCCTGAGCCTCCGTTGTCGAATCAGGCCCCGAACTTAGTGTGCGCCGACCAGTTCGCCGCTCTTGGCCGCATGGCCGTAGTGGCTCTCGACGTAGTGGTCGAGAATCTGCTTAAAATCGGCAACAATCGAGTCACCGCGCAGAGTCGTGGATAGCTTGCCGTCAATGTAAACCGGGGCCACAGGGTCTTCGAATGTTCCGGGCAGGCTGATGCCGAGGTTGGCATGCTTCGATTCGCCGGGACCATTGACGACGCAGCCCATTACGGCGAGCTTTAGCTCTTCCACGCCAGGATACTTTTTGCGCCATTCCGGCATGGAGTTGCGCAAATAGCTCTGAATTTGCTCAGCGAGCTCCTGGAAATATGTGCTCGTCGTGCGCCCGCAACCGGGACAGCTCGTCACCTGCGGCATAAAGCTGCGGATCGAGAGCGACTGCAGAATCTGCTGCGCGGCCTGCACCTCTTCCGTCCGGTCGCCGTTGGGCTTGGGCGTCAGGCTTACGCGAATCGTGTCGCCGACTCCCGCGAGAAGTAGCGGAGCCAGTCCCGCCGTCGACGCGATCAGTCCTTTCGAGCCCATGCCCGCTTCCGTGAGCCCAAGATGGAGCGGATAGTCGCAGCGTGCGGCGAGGGCGGTGTAGACATCGAGCAGGTCGCGCACGCCACTCACTTTGGCCGAAAGGATGATCTGGTCATGGCGCAAGCCATAGCGCTCGGCGGCGCGGGCGGAATCGAGCGCGCTCGCAATCATGGCCTCGATCATCACTTCGCGGGCGGGCATCGGCTCAGCCCGCTTGCTGTTCTCGTCCATCATGCGCGTCAGCAGTGCTTGGTCGAGCGAACCCCAGTTGACGCCAATGCGCACGGGTTTCTGATTTTCGACGGCGCACTCCACCATCGTGCGAAAGTTGTCGTCGTCCTTGCGTCCGATCGAAACATTGCCGGGATTAATCCTGTATTTGGCCAAAGAGCGGGCCGCGGCCGGATATTTCTTGAGGAGGATATGGCCGTTGTAGTGGAAGTCGCCAATGATCGGCACGTGAATGCCGCGCTTGTCGAGACCTTCAACGATGTGTGGAACGGCGGCGGCGGCGTCTTCGTTGTTCACCGTGACGCGCACCAGCTCCGAGCCTGCCAGTGCCAGCGCTGCGACTTGCTCAATGGTCGACTGCGCATCGGCAGTGTCGGTGTTGGTCATCGACTGTACGACGACGGGAACTTCCCAGCCTACGCGAACTTGGCCTAAATGAACGGTTGGAGTTTTTCTGCGCTGAATCTCCGGCATGCTCATAGTTTACCTGCAGTCTGGATTCCCGTCCCTTGGTATTGAAAAGAAAGCGCTTGCCGATGTTCTAAATGAATCAACGGCCTTGAGATCAGACTTCAAGCGCCCCACGGTCCCAGTGCGCGCAATTGGCGGCGGCCTCGTACGTACTCTGAAGAAACTCGAGCAAAACCCTATCGGGATCGGCAGCCTGGCGCAGGGCTTCGTATGGCAGCATGAACTCACCGAGCGTCGCGTCGAATCGAGCGTCCGTTGGGGCGACGGGAATTTCCCGGTAACCCGGCGGCTCAGGGTAGGCATAGCTGTAGAACATTGCTTCGAAACCGGGCGCGCCAGGCCAGAATCCACAGCTGCTCACTTCGTGCGAATAAGCATCACGCGTCACGCGATCGGGAAGTCCCAGCATGCTGGCATGCGGGGGTGCGGTGCGGCCAGAGAAGCGCGTGCATGCCATATCGAGTGCTCCCCAGAAGAGATGGACGGGGCTGACCTTGCCGCGAAATCGCGCGCGGAAGATCGTCAAGACCCGCGCGGTTTGCAATAGAACGCGCCAGAAGCGTTGCGCGTATTCAGGGTCATAGGCCCGGTGCGTCTGGTCTTCTTCGAAGGGTATGCAGTTTGGGATTTCGCATGGCACGGGCCAGATGCGGACAGGCGTTTCGAGGCCATCGAGCGCCGTCATCACCTTGTGATAGAAGGTTGCGACAGTCATCGGCGTAAGAGGAAAAGAACGGTGGGCGCCGCCGCCCGTCTCGAGGATCAGGTTGTGCTCGATGAAATCGAAATCGATCTGCAGTATCCGGTTGCCGTACGGCATGGGCGAAGTGGTGAGGCCGCGAACCGTTGGATAAAGCGTGACGCTCCAGCTATGGTTGATCGGCGGCATGAGCGCGAGGCGAATTTTGCCGACGACCTGCGTCCAGAGCTGCAAGTTAGCGCAGGTATCGCTCCAAGCGGCCTGGGGCAGAGCCGGCCAAACATCCTGGGCTTTGGCTTTTACATCGGTTGAGGTTGACATAGCGCCTCCGGTTTCATGATGCCACGAGCGGGGTGCGGAGAGTCAGCGAGATCACGCGATCTTCATGGGCAGCAGGAATCGGTCGCACTCCACGATGGTGCGGCATCGTGCTTTGAGCCCCGAAGTCGCCGATACGTTACTCTACTTTCGTGAATGAACATGCAAGCCAAACGAGTGGCAACAGCTTTTCTGCCAGATTGAGCAGCTCTGCTACATCAAGCACTTCTGGGGCCCCCGCCCTGCTGATTCGGGGATTGCGCAAGGCGTTTGCCGACGTGCAGGCTGTCGATGGCATCGACCTTGAGGTAGCGCTGGGTGAGTGCTTTGGACTGCTGGGGCCGAACGGGGCGGGTAAGACAACGACGATTGAAATTTGTGAAGGGTTGACAGCGTCCGACGAAGGCACTGTTGAGTTGCTGGGCCTGAATTGGCAGTCCGGCGCCGGCGAACTGCGGCAGAGGATTGGAATTCAACTGCAGGAGACGCAGTTTCCTGACAAGCTTACGGTTGAAGAAACGCTCCGCCTGTTTCGGAGTTTCTACCGGAGCGGCATCACGGTAGACGCTTCAATTCATTTGGTGCAGTTGGAAGAAAAGCGGCGTGCGCGCGTTGGCGGCTTGAGTGGCGGCCAGAAACAGCGGCTGGCCATGGCGACGGCGCTGGTAGGCGATCCAGAACTGTTGTTTCTCGACGAGCCGACGACGGGCTTGGATCCGCAAGCGCGGCGCCACCTGTGGGATTTGGTCGAAGAGCTGAAGCACGAAGGCCGTACGATTATTTTAACGACGCATTACATGGAAGAGGCAGAGCAGCTTTGCGACCGTGTGGCGATTATGGATCATGGACGCGTCATCGCGCTCGGTACGCCCAACGAACTTATCGCAACGGTCGGCGGCGCAGACATTGTCGAGTTTGCCGTGAGCTCGAATGACTCGCATTCAGAGAAGTCTGTTGCTGCGATTGATCCGGCGCGCTTGACGGCGATTCCAGGCGTCGAGTCGCACCGCCTCGACAAGGATCTGCACCAGCTTTCGGTCAGCGAGCTGCACACAACAGTGCCGCGCATCTTTGAGTCGCTCGAGGAGCAGGGTTTGCACTTAAGCGAGTTCCGCACGCACTCGGCGTCGCTTGAAGATGTGTTCGTGCGGCTCACGGGAAGGAATTTGCGCGATGAATAAGCTTGAATTGAGTAGCCTTTATCAACTGACGGCGACGCGATTCCGGCTGACTTTGCGCGAGCCAGAAGCGATCTTCTGGATTTTCGTCTTCCCGATTTTGCTCGCGATCGGCCTCGGGATTGCATTCCGGAATCGACCGGCAGACATCTTGCCCGTAGCTGCCACGACTCCAAAATTGACAGAGTGGCTGGCAGCCGACAAGGGGCTGAAGGCGACGGAGATGGATGAGGCCGCGGGCCGCCAGGCGCTGGCTACTGGGAACATTCTGCTGCTCGCGGTACAGGAGCCGGACCGTGTGGTCTACAGATACGACGACACCAATCCCGACGCGCGAACGGCACGGCTGGTGGCGGACCGCGCGATCCAGATTTCGGGTGGACAACGCGGCGCGGTCGAAACGCAGAATGAATTCGTCCACGAGACCGGATCGCGCTACATCGACTTTGTGATTCCCGGGCTGCTGGGGATGAACCTGATGGGTTCGGCGATGTGGGGCTTGGGATTCTCGATTGTTGAAGGACGGCAAAAGAAGCTGCTGAAGCGAATGGTGGCTTCGCCCATGCCGCGCTGGCAGTATCTCACGGCGTATCTCCTGTCGCGGCTCTGCATGCTGGTCATCGAGGTGGTTGTGTTTCTCGGCTTTGCGCGGCTGGTGTTCGGCGTGCCGTTTCGCGGGCCGTTTTGGGAGCTTGCGGTGCTGTGCGTGCTTACGTCGCTGGTATTTTCGGCGCTTGGGCTGCTGGTTGCTTCGCGGGCGCGAACCATGGAGGCGGTATCGGGTTTGATGAACCTGGTGATGCTCCCGATGTGGATTCTGTCGGGAGTGTTTTTCTCGGCGTCGCGCTTCCCGGCGTTCATGCAGCCGCTGGTACGCGCATTGCCTTTGACGGCGGCGATCGACGCTATGCGCGGAAACATGCTGCAAGGTGTGCACCTCGGCCAGATGATCGCGCAGGTTGGAATTCTGCTGGCATGGTTTGTAGTGCCGTTCGCGGTGTCACTCAGAATCTTCCGGTGGAAGTAGTTGGAGCCTTCGCGACTGGGCCTTTCAATCCGCCTTGCGAAGAGCCCAGATCCAGCCGATAAATGTGAGCACAAGAAAGGGGTACCCAAAGTACGGAAGCGGCTTGGAGGTAGGTAGCAGTGTTGCGCCGCTGAAGATTTCTGCCGATGTAGTCGCAAAGAGAATTGCGCCGATGAGCCCGGCGATGCGTGTCCAGATGATAAAAGCATTTGGGATGCTGATGAGCAAGAGCCCGGCGGACCAAAGTGCAACGCCCGCACCAAACGAAGGGACGCTCTCTGCGAGGCTCTGGGCCGTTCCACCGAGCATGACGCCCTCACCGATGGCGAAGACGAGAAATCCGGCCGCGACACAGTCGTTGCCCTTTCTGAAGAACATCAACGCGAGGAGGGATGTCGCGACGATGAGGCCGGTTGCGTCGAGCGCCCAAAACTCCGCACGCAAGTTTTGACTGGCGACCATGGTTCCCGCCATGCCAAAGACCCCGCCGAGAGCAAGGCCTATGCCGGCAACGATTTTGAGCGGGGTTTTCATGCAACTTGAAATCCTAATGCAAAGCGCGCAAGGCTGGCGAGAGCATTCTGTGCCCGCGTATCAGGATTAGCCCTAAACGTGTCAGTGCACTTTAGTTAGGGCAATGGAGGCAATGTAGGGTTTGCGTAATATCCGTCGCGTGAGCGGGCGATCAGGCCGCGCTGGTCAAGCCGGATTTCGATGCGGTGGTATTCGTCAGGCTTGTCGGCGGGAGGAGGATCGAAGGTGATTTCGTACCATGACTGCGCGTCAATGAGGCATTTCTGGATCAACCCCTCAACATCGCTGTTGGATTCGAGAGCAAGGCCGCCGCTCTGAACGGAGAGCACCTGAACTCCAAGATCGCCGAGCTGCACATCATTGGGAGTGGCTACGCCCTTGAGAAACGATTCGAAGTAATCGGCTCGACCGAGAGACTCGGCGACGCCGACGGGATTGATGTTGTAGAGCGTCATTTCGATCTGTCGCATCCGCGTGGAAAAGAACACGATCTGGTCAAAGATCTGTTGCTCTTGCTTTGAATCCAGTTGGACTTGCGGCCCAGAGAGGAGCGGCCAGCCCGGCGAGATCCAGAGAACGATCTTGCGGCCAGGAAGAGTCGCAGCGAATGCGACGAGCTCTTGGATTGCCTTGAGGCAGATCTGCAGGCGCTCGTTGGCGCCCCACTCGGAGTCGCGATTGATCTCGCGCAAGCCGATCTGGTAGTGGTCGAGCTCGTCACTGAGCGCGTTGCCGTCGGTTGAAAAGCTGTTTTGGATCTC
>CAZKJB010000258.1:0-6133 GCA_964552975.1 uncultured Occallatibacter sp.
CATCCTGGATGGTGAACTCGAAGTCCTGCATGTCGCGATAGTGCTTTTCCATGCGGCGGGTAATGTCTTTCAACTGCTCGAAAACCTTGGGCATGCCCGCTTCGAGCTCGCTGATGGGGTTCGGCGTGCGCACGCCCGAAACCACATCCTCGCCTTGCGCGTTCATGAGGTACTCGCCAAAGAAGACGTGCTCACCGGTTGCGGGATTGCGCGTGAAGCCTACGCCTGTGCCGGAGTTCTCGCCCAGATTGCCGAAAACCATGGCCTGCACGTTGACGGCTGTGCCAATCGAGTCGTCGATGTTGTTGATGCGGCGATAGGTCTTGGCGCGGTCATTCTGCCAACTGCGGAATACGGCGTCGCGTGCGGCAACGAGCTGCACGAGCGGATCCTGCGGAAAGTCTTTGCCGGTCTCCTTCTTAATCAGCGCTCTGTACTCGGCGATGATCTTCTTGAGAGCATCGGGGCCGAGCTCGTAGTCGAACTTGACCTTCTTCGCAGCCTTGACGCCATCGAAGATGTGCTCAAACTTCTTTTTGGGAATGTCGAGGACCACGTCGCCGAACATCTGAATGAGCCGGCGGTAGGAGTCATAAGCAAAGCGGGGATTCTCGCTGCGCTTGGCCAGAGCTTCGACGGCCTGATCGTTGAGGCCCAGATTAAGAATGGTGTCCATCATTCCGGGCATTGAGAACTTGGCGCCGGAGCGAACCGAAACGAGCAGCGGATTTTCGCCCGCGCCGAGCTTCTGGCCCTGCATCTTTTCCAATTTCTCGAGCGCGTCGAGCATTTCGGACTCGATTTGCGGGCTGAGCTTTCCGCGCATGTACTCGCGGCAAGCCTCGGTCTGAATGGTGAAGCCTGGAGGAACGGGCAGGCCGGCATTGGTCATCTCGGCCAGGCCAGCGCCTTTGCCGCCAAGCACTTCTTTCATTTTGCCGTTGCCGTCAGCCTTGCCGCCGCCAAAGAAGTACACGTATTTCGTTGAAGTCGATGTCGCCGCGGCGACCGCCTGTTCCATCACGCCCTGCGCCATGGGTAAAGCCTCCATCTTGGGATTCCGCAATGCTTGTCCACATGAAAGGGTAACGGAACGGAGGCCCAGCGCGCCAATTGGTTTCTACGACAGGCTGTGCATACGATTCACCCGGATATGCGACCGCATTTCGCGGCTTTGATTGTCGTAAGTACGAATATCGCCTTAGGGATAGGATTGCCTGTGCTTTTGGTCACAGGCAATGGCGATACAAGGGGAAGGCTGTACCAAGGCAAGATGCCCCGTCTCGTATGACGGGATGCTTGAATGGGTTGCGCCGATTTCTCAACGAGTCGGGCCGGATCAGGCCGCGGATTCCTGGAGGCTGACGCCGAGATATAAGAATTCATCGGCATTCCGGGAGACAAACAGTCTGTCGAGGCCGACCAAAGCCAGGATTTCCGCCACGTGCGGTGAGGGATTCTCGACGGCGAAGTTATGGCCCGCGTCGCGGGCGGCACAATAAAGCTTGATGAGAGCGGTAAGTCCGGCGGCGTCGATGCGCTCGACTGGCCGCAAATCGAGAGACACGCTTTGGCGGCGCACGAGTGGCGTAAAACGATCGAGAAAGAGCTTTTCGTTGCCTCGCACCAGCTCAGTGAACTCGCTTGGTGTGGGGGTCGGGCTGTGGCAAATTGTTTGATTCATAAACTCCTCCAACGGGAAGCCGTTCGCATTTTGCCTGCACGGCGCGAGTTTTGAAACCGGCGCGCGGAAAGTGCTGCAATCGCAGGGAATCAAACGGTTCCTAGCTTAATACGCAAGCAGAATCGTTCCGGTTCCGTCGCGCGTTCAGGCGGAGGCAATACGGGCGAGCTGACTTGGATGGAGTCCATTCTGCTCTGGCCTCATCTCGGGCAACGCGAGCCGATTCCACGGCGCGGAGTTTTGGGCCAAGGCAGCATCGGACAGCATATTCTTGAAATCGAAGGGCAAGCATACCCTCTGAGAATCTATGCCCGATTCAGCTACAAATTCCGCCCCACAACCCGAAGCGGGATCGCACGGTGATCTAACGCTCGAGCAGGCGCGCGCTTATGCGCAGGCCGCCGGCTTTGCCGAGGCTGGCCTGGTCGCGCTGCCGTATGAGGCGGAGGCGCGGGATAGCGAGCGCTTTACCAAGTGGGTGGGAGAGGGTCGCGCAGGCACCATGCAATACCTGCAGCGAACTACGGAGGATGGCCAATTGACGCGATCGCGCGTGGGGGTGCCGTTTCCCTGGGCCCGCTCAGCAATTGTGTGCTTTGCAAGCTACCGCGGCGACGCAGTGCGGTCGACGGACCCCGCGCCGGACGGGGCTGGATGGTTGGCGCGGTACGCCTGGAGCAGCCGGGTTGACGATAAGGGCGAGCGCCGGCCGAGCGACTATCACAAGGTGCTGCTGAAGCGGCTGCGCGCAGTTGAAGCGCGGATGCATGAGCAGTTTGGCAAATTCGAGGCGCGGGCCTACGTCGATACGGGTCCGGTGGTCGAGCGCGCGCTGGCAGTCGCTGCCGGCGTGGGATGGACCGGCAAGAATACCTGCCTGATACACCCGAAGCTGGGGTCGTGGGGATTTCTGGCGGTGCTGTTGACATCGCTTGAGGTAAACAAGCCAGCGAGCCGGCGAGTCAGCGAGTCGGCGAAAAACAGCGGAGCCAGGAAAGCCGAGCCAGCCCTCAACGCCGTGACGCTGCCGCACCCCGATCGTTGCGGATCGTGCACGCTCTGCATCGACGCTTGCCCGACGAATGCGCTCGATGTGCCCTACAAGATGGACGCAACGCGCTGCATCGCGTATCTGACCATCGAGCACAAGGGGCAAATTGAAGAGGAACTGATGCCGGGAATCGGGCGGCAGGTGTTCGGTTGCGACATCTGCCAGGATGTTTGCCCGTGGAATCGGAAGGCGCCAATCGCCGTTGATCCGGAGCTCGAGGCGCGCCCGGAACTGATCAATCCAGCGCTCGACTGGTTGGCTTCGCTCGATGAGCAGTCGTTCGAAAAGCAATTTAACGGCTCACCGGTACGTCGGACGGGCTTCAACGGCCTCCGCAGAAACGTGGCGATCGCGATGGGCAACAGCGGGCTCGAGCAGTTTGCGCCATGGCTTGAGTCATGTGCGACCGCGGCCGACGATGGGTTGCGGTCTACGGCTCGTTGGGCTTTGGCGAAGATTAGACCCTCCGGGCGCTACCCTTAAATGAGCGACTCCTTTCCATTGAGTTGGAACTCGATCTGATTCCCGACCGTAGAATCATCTAAAGGAAGAGGAATTGGCAGACGAGACCCCCTCAATTGTTGAAGAAGCCCGCGAGGCGGGTGCTGTGCTGGCCGACGCTGCAACTGGCCCCACCCAGCCGGTCACGGAATCCAAGTGGTACCAATGGAGCAAGGACGGCACGGCTCTCATTGCATATCTGCTTGACAGCGAAGTGCACACCTTTGCCTTCAGCGTGGCGGCAAATGCCATCATCTCGTTCATTCCCTTCGTGGTGCTGCTCTACACCATGGCTCTTAGCGTTTTTCACTCACAGGCAATGAAGCTTGTGGTGGATGACATGGTGAACTACTTCCTTCCTTCACACACACACGACCCGAACTGGCTCACGAAGGCTATTTACGGGGAAGCCGTAGTGCCTTTGCTGAAGCGGCACGGCGCACAGGTCTTTTCGCTGGTCATGATTCTCATCTCATGTACAGGGATTTTCCTGCCGCTTGAAGTAGCACTGAACCAGGCCTGGGGCGTGACCAAGAGCCGCAATTACTTGTTCAACCAGACCATCGCCTTCGGCTTGGCGCTGCTGATGGTTGGGCTCGCGGTTGCGTGCATGGTCTCAATCGTGGCCGTGGACAATGCGCTGCCGGTAGCGTTCTTCCATTTCACTGACAATGTTGTGTTCAAAGTTGTGTCGGGGACCATCAGCTTTGTATCCCTTGCGCTTTCAACCGGCATCGCGTCTATCCTGTTCTTTTTCGTGGTGTACTTCATATTGCCCAATCGCAAGGTGCCGTGGCGGCCGGTATTGCGCACATCGGTGATCACAGGGATTGTCTGGCTGGTTTCGCGATACATCTTTGTGATGGTTCTGCCCCATCTTGATCTTGAGTCGCTCTACGGGCCGTTCTTCATTTCGGTGGGCCTGCTGTTCTGGGCCTATGTCTCGGGGCTCATCCTGTTTGCTGGCGCGCAGTTCAGCGTTTCGCGGTGGGGAGAAAAGGACAAGTAGAGCCAGCGGAGACTCCGACTTTGGGCTCCCGTATTTCTTCGCTTTGTATTCGCCGCCCTCCCGCGCTAATCTCGATAGAACAGCATGTCCCCGAAACCGTCCAATCCGGCTGACGTCCACGACCCTCTGGGACTTTTTCACCCGGTGACAGCGGCCTGGTTCAAAGCTGTGTTCGACGCGCCCACGGCGCCGCAGAGGATGGGCTGGCAGGCCATCGCGCGCGGCGAGAGCTCTCTGATCCTTGCCCCCACAGGCACGGGCAAGACATTGGCCGCCTTTCTCTGGTGCCTTGACCGGCTGATGCTGCAACCCCTGCCGCATGGCCATAAGGCTGGCTGCCGGATCGTCTATGTTTCGCCTTTAAAGGCGCTGGCCGTCGACGTGGAACGGAACTTGCGCTCGCCGCTCGCCGGGATAGCGAACATGGCACGCCGCATGGGCGTGGAGATCCGCGAGGCACAGATCAGCGTTCGTACCGGCGATACGCCGCAGCGAGAGCGGGCGCGGTTTGCGCGGCATCCCGCCGAGATTCTGATCACCACGCCCGAGTCGCTGTATTTGCTGCTGACATCGCAGGCGGCCGAGGCGCTGCGCACCGTGGAAACGGTGATCGTGGATGAGATTCACGCTCTGGTTCCGACGAAGCGAGGCGCACACCTGGCGCTAACGCTGGAGCGGCTGCAGGCTCTGGCAAAGAGGCCGATCCAGCGCATTGGGCTCTCGGCCACACAGCGGCCGCTGGAAGAGGTGGCGCAGTTTCTGGGCGGAGTGGCCACCTGCGGTGGGGCAGACGGCGCTTGCGCGCCCGCAGCAAGTCAGCAAGTCGGCGAGACATTGGATCGGCCTAATGTGGCCAAGGTCGAGGAGGCATTCGACCAGCAAGTCGAACCGGGCGTGACGGATTCCGCGCCGTTACGCTACCGGCCGGTCACGATTATTAATGCGAGTGCGCCCAAGCAGCTGAAGCTCCGCATTGAGGTTCCTGTTGAAGACATGGCGCGGCTGGGCGAGATGGAAGAGATCCCATCCGGTCCCGCTTCGCAGACACCGCGGCGCGTGTCGATCTGGAATGCGATTCATCCGCGATTGCTGGAGATTGTTCGCGAACGCAACTCGACAATTCTTTTTGTGAACAGCCGGCAAGTGGCCGAAAGGCTGGCCGGTGCATTGAACGAACTTGCCGGCGAGCCCGTCGCACGCGCGCACCACGGCTCGCTGGCCGCGGCGCAGCGGTCGGTAATCGAGGAACAACTGAAGGCGGGCCAGATTCGCGCGCTGTGCGCGACCTCGACTCTGGAGTTAGGCATCGACATGGGCGCCGTCGATCTAGTCATCCAGATTGAATCGCCACCATCGGTCGCGAGCGGCATGCAGCGCATTGGACGCGCCGGGCATCACGTGGATGCGGTAAGCGAGGGAATTTTGTTCCCCAAATACCGCGCTGACCTGGTGGCCTGCGCAGCCGTCACGCGCGCGATGCATGAGGGCCACATCGAGTCCACGCGCTTTCCGCGGAATCCTCTGGACGTGCTCTGCCAGCAATTGGTGGCAATTGTTGCAAGTGCAGGGAGCAAGGGGGCGAGGGACCGGGGGACCAAGAAGACCGGGAGCAAGAACAAGAGATCAGGGATCAGAGATCAGAGATCGGCGCAGCTTCCAGAATTCGATTTTGAAGGCGAGCAAAATGTTAACTCCGCCAGTTCCGCTAACGCCGCTGACTCCGCTTCTGCCGAAGTTCCCGTCGATTTTCTATTTGATCTCGTGCGCCGTGCTGCGCCCTTTGGATCGCTTTCGCGCTCTGCGTTCGAGGGCGTGCTGGATTTGTTGAGCGGTCGCTACCCCTCCGATGAGTTCGGCGAGCTGCGTCCCCGGCTGACGTGGGACCGCG
>CAZKJB010000259.1:0-6129 GCA_964552975.1 uncultured Occallatibacter sp.
TTCATCTGCTCGATGGTGGTGTTCTGGGCCTCGTCCATGATGATGAAGGCGTCACTGAGAGTGCGGCCGCGCATGAAGGCCAGGGGGGCAACCTCGATCACGTTCTTTTCAAGCATCTTCTCAACCTTTTCGGGGTCGAGGAGATCGTAGAGAGCGTCGTAAAGAGGGCGGAGATAGGGATCGACCTTCTCCTGGAGGGTGCCGGGGAGGAAACCGAGGCGCTCGCCAGCCTCAACTGCCGGGCGCACAAGCACGATGCGGCTGACGCGCTTGGCGTTGATGGCCGCAACGGCCATGGCGACAGCGAGATAGGTTTTGCCGGTGCCTGCGGGGCCGACTCCAAAGACCATATCGCTCTGCTCGATGGCCTCGACGTAGCGGCGCTGATTGAGCGAGCGAGGCTGGACGGTCCGCTTGATGCCTGCCGAGCGCTGCTTGCCGGCCTCGGCTACGGAGCGCAGGGTGGCAGCGGAATCGGCCACAACGAGGCGCAGCATGCCGTTGAGCTCGCCGTTGTGGGGATGGATGCCCTGTCGGCGTAAAGCTTCAAAGTCCTGAAAGATGCGCTGGATGCGGGCGACGCTTTCGTCGGGGCCTTCAACGTGGACAGCGTCGGAGCGAAGATCGATGCGCACACCGAGCGAGTCTTCCATCAGCCTGAGGTTTTCATCGCGGGTCCCGAACAGGGGCTCAAGATTGGGTGTAATCTCCAGAGCGATCTTCAAAGGTTTTAACTTCCTCCAAGGTAGTGGGCTGTAGTTTGCCGGCAGCGGACTGAGAGTGTCAGGACCGAGGGGGTCGGGACCAATGGTCTCGCCGGCGACGGACTGCATAAGTTATCGGTAGATTGCGCGGCGAAGGCGAGCGGCCGGCGACAATTGGGCCGGAGCGCAGGCGCCCTAAAGGGCTGCAGGCAAACGGCTGAATTTGAAGGAGTCCGAAGAGCGCGCGAGAGAGAACGGCTGAATATCTGCGCCCTGGGGCGAGACCGCGGGTTGGAGATGTGTACCAAATCCGGTATTGCGAGGGTAACGCGGCGACGGCGAGGCGTCAACCGGGAACCAATTAATTCTGATGCGTGAGTTGTCTCGAAAGATACCAGCGAGGGTAACCAAAGTCAGGGGCGGCGCGGTACACCTGCAGGCGGAGCGACGGAGAGGCATTCGTAGACCGGCAGGCCGGCGGTTGAGCGGAGAAAAGACGACCCACAAGTGGACGGTTGGGAGGGAGCGCTGCCGCTCGGAGAATTCGTGCACTTGCAGGTGGCCCGATTTGAGGAAAGCACGATCTGCAGGTCGTTGATTTCGGCAAAAACTCCGCAATTTTTTTCTGAGAAGGGCGTTTCGTGCACTTGCAGGTGGAGCGTTTTCGCGGGGGTTCGGAAGGAGTCGACTTGCAGGTGGAGTCGTTGCAGTCGCCCGAGGCGGTTAATTTGTGACAAGCCGACTTCGTACTTCCGCCATGCGGGACGACCTTGGTTCGGATCGAATGTTCCATTTGGTTGAACCTCCTGGAATCCCGCCCTAACGGAGTTAGGACGCGGCGCCCGGCAGAGCACCGGGGCTCTGAACTGATTTTGCTGGGTGCGCCCCACCCAGGAGCGGGGTGCCCTACATGAGTCACTGTCTGAAAAAAAGCATTGGCTGCTGGCCGTTGACGTCAATCGGCTTTAGCTCGAGATACTTTTGGAATGCCGGATGGATTTGATAGCGCTTCTTGCCGACAGACCTCGAGGTCTTTCTTGCGAGCACGGCTAGCTTTGCCTTTTCCTCCTGGTCGTAAGCAAATACGAAATGTCCCCGCGATGTTTCGAAGGACAAGAATGTGAGCTCCTGAAGGAGGCTGACTATATAGTCAAGGTGTGTGATCCCCAGATTGCCCTCCTCAAGCGCATCCCTAATCTCGTCCTCTGTCAGGGTGCTTGGGCCGCCGAATAGCTGAACCATAAAATCCTGCAGCTGGCGAAATTGGGGCGTACCTTCTGCCATTAGGGACGCAAACGCAAAGCTCGAATATTGCTCGAGCCCCGAGAGGACGTCCCTCTCTTGGATTTTCAAATGCCCACGGTTTACTGCGTGTTGAAGGCTCGCCCTGACAAGGTAAATAAGGTCGCGTGGACGAGGAAATACTGCCGATATCAGAAAGTCCTTTGTTGGTGTTCCGAGCACCTGATCCACGAAATACTTGTCCCACACCTCGGCACTATCGCGGATTCCAGGGTCAGAGGTCATAATTCGCTTCTCGATTACTCTCGCCAGAAGCTCCGCGTCATTCCACTCGATCTTTCGGATTGGAAGCTTATCGGATTCTCGCGCATGAGAAAGCACGGCCGCGTAAATATCGCTACGAATAAAAATGGTCATCATTACGTCGAGACGACGCTTACCAAGGGATGACTTTCTAAATTCATCTGCGACACGCGGGCCGACGCTCAGAAGGGCAAGCAATAGCTCACTTGTCAGCTCAATTTCCGTCTTGTGCGTCCAGTTCTTATCGAGATTGTCAACTAGGAGCGCGACTTTGTTTGCCTTTTCAAGGCAGGCGGAGATCAGGTCTCTTAGCTGGCCCAGCAATGACTTGTGTAGCCCTTCGCTGATCCTGGTCTTGAGATCGGTACGGCTTCCGGAGGTCTGGCTCACGCTAGACAATCTCGCTACAAGAGCGTCAAGACGCATGGAAAACTCTGGCAAGATCAACTCTTCATTCTTGGCGACGAAAGCGACTAACTCCTCCTCCGCACGAGTTCGTCCAAGATACTCTAGCTTCGACGTGATGGCTTCGTAGACACTCTTCGCAAGCTCTGTGTAAATCAGTGCCTTCCAGAAACTCTCAATGAGGTATCCCTTCTCTGAAACTGTCATCTGCTGCTTGAGGATTGAGAGCAGCCCCTCAAGCTCGTAGGCGACGGGCCTAACTTCGCATATGTGGTTTCTAGGATCGGAGCGAAGCCGATCGGCGACCTTCAAGAGGGTCGCTGTTTTTCCCGCGCCCTTTCGCCCGACGAAGAGTGAGTATTGCCCGTTGAGAGCATCTGCATAGGCAGATGTGGGGATGAAATAATCAAAGAGCTCTTCCGACCCATGCTCGGCAATCGGGTCACCGACGTTTAACTCGACGAGGCCGCCGTGCGCTGCCACAGCCCTGGTGTGATGGGCTCTTCGCTCAAGGTCGTGTTTTTCAGATTCCAAAAGCGCCGAAAGCCACCCTTGGTAAAACGCTTCCGCCTGCTTGGCGTCTTCGTGGACTCGCAAAAGGTCGTGGTAGTCGATTGGGGATTGGTATGGCTTATGCGCAAGCATCAGCAGGGGTTTCTGCAAGCCAAACGCGAGCCCGGCCACAAGTGCGTTCTTGGCGTTGGAGATCTTGACGTCTTCGTAATCATCAGACAGAAAATGACAGATTACGCCCCTCGCGGCCTTGACGTTCATGACGTACCACTCAAGGGGCTGAACGCCGATCTCTTTCGGGTCATCAATTGTCCGTGGAATTGGAGCTCCGGCAACTCGCCTCGTAATCGTTGTGACCGCTTGAGTGGGGAACTCTGGAGTGATATAGAGGAGGGAATCGTTTCGCGTGACCACCGTGGCCGATTGAGTTAGGTCTGCCAGAAGGGTTTGGTTTAGCGTTGCGTATGGTTCATCCTTATAGAACTGCCTGACTATGTCTTTGCTATTCGTGTATGGGGAATTGCCGACTGCCTTGAGAAGCTGGAATCGATCGAATAGGGCCTTCGCGCCAGCCACCTTCGGATTGAATATCAGCCAGAGCCGCTTCGGCTGGGTTAGCGCAAAGCCCAGCTCGAAGAGCACGTTCGGATTCAGGTTGGTGATGTCGGCAATTAACAGATCTGAATTGCGGATCTCGTCGCAAATCGCCCCAATAATCGGACGCCCGGAGACTGCGAGGCTTGCCCAGCTTTTGGCCCGCACGACCTCCCCTTGATTCAGTTCGTCGACCGCCGCCTCAATCGCGTCGCCTTTACTAGGCAGGCTGGATGGGTAGGCAACGAAACACCTCGGGCAGGTCCCCATAACCAACCTCCGTTGCTCGGGTAGGCCGAGCCGAAGTATACCACGGCGGATATTGGGGATCAGGGCTGTTCCTTCGCGGCGCCGAACCCCATTGAAGGGGAAGAGGAGGAGCCCTCCTGAACGAATTTGACGAAATTTCACCTCAGCGCAGGATCAGTCCTCGCAAGCGCCGCAGTGTCCAGGAATGGGGTCGTGCTTGGGTTGTCGCGAAACCGCCAGCAACAGAACGAAACGTCTGGCGGGCGCAGAAGTGAAGTGCAGATGAATGGCGCTATTTCAGCTTGCGATATTGTTCTTCAGTCAGATTGAGCCATATTCCACCGCGGCCGATTTCGATGCCGTGACGGATCGCCTGTTCGGTTTCGAGGTTGAGGACGGCGCCGCCGCGTCGAGCCAGCTCGATCATCCTGTCCTGGCTCAGGAATGCGAGCTTCTTCGAGAGCGAGGTTTTGAGATCCTCTTCGAGGAACTGGCAATGCCATCCATTCCGCGACATGAAGCTCATGTAGACGCGATGCATGGGGACATTATAGGCGAAGAAATGGCGAAGATATTCACAAGAGATTCACCCTGCCGATACGGGTTTAGCAACACAATGACGGTGGGGAAATGTAGTTCCTTAGGAGGCTTGAAACGATATGCCAACACTCTACCGGGTCATTGGATCCATGTCGGTCCGGGTCATCAAGCTGCAATGGGGGGAACGGCAAATACCGCGCGGTTGCGGCCTGCCGCTTTGGCATTGTAGAGCGCTGCATCTGCCCGAGCGATGAGGGACTCCAAAGAAATATCGGATTCCCAACAACAATGCGTCATTGCACCGATACTGATCGACACCGAAAGCTCTGTGTTTCCGGTTTGAATCGGCATTGACGCGATGGCTGTACGGATATCTTCGGCGCGTGTCTTGAGACTATTTTCATCGCAGTCGCCGAAGACGATCAGGAACTCCTCGCCGCCATAGCGGCCAACCGCATCGTAGTCGCGCACCGAGGAGATGAGCCGCCTGGCAACTTCTTCCAGAACAACATCGCCGACAAGGTGTCCGTGGTTGTCGTTTACTCGTTTGAAGTGGTCAATGTCACAAAGCAGGAGCGAGAAAGATCGATCTTCGCGCGCGGAGCGATGGAGCTCGCTGCGTGCCCTGGACAGGATCGATGCGCGATTCCACAGAGAAGTGAGCGCATCGTGCGTAGCCTTGAACCGCATTTCTTCGCGCGCCCTGACGAGCTTCTCCTCGAGCGAAAGAATGCGACGCCCTGTGTGAAGGCGTGCTCGAAGCACTGCCGGGTGGAAGGGTTTAGTGATGTAGTCGTCCGCGCCTGCTTCGAGGCCGGCGACAACGTCCTCGGCATCCTGCCTGGACGTGAGCAGGAGAATGTAAACGTAAGCGCCATCGCGCTGCGCGCTCCGTATTTCGCGGCACAGGCCAAGTCCATCCAGCTCGGGCATCATCCAGTCGATGAGGGCAAGGCGGGGACCGCCGCGCTGCGACAGGATTTCGACAGCCTTGCGGCCATCTTCTGCGAGTACCACATCGTAACCAAACTTCTCCAGTGTGCGCTTCATGAGCAGCCGCGAGACCGAATCGTCTTCTGCGATGAGTATCTTCATTGCGATTGTGCCGGGCAGAGGGCTTCGAGAGCCCTCATTCCGTTGTTAGTTTCCTGCGCGAGGCGATCGAGCGTCGCCTGGGCCCTGGTCAAATCGAGGGACTTGCCGATGGCCTCAAGTTCCGAGGCGAGCGCTGAAGCTTCAATAACGGAAAGATTGGCGAGTGCGCCTTTGAGGGCGTGGGCGGCGCTGCGCAAGCCGTTGGCATCCTGTTGATGGATGGCTTGCTGTGCGGCCGTCAGATTGGCTGGGAATTCGGCTCGGAAGAGATCCACCAGCTCGGCCAGGAGCGCCCGGTCGCCATCAAGACGATCGAGCAACTGCGAAACATCAATCGAGTTATTCGCTGCGGGTACAGATTTGTCCTGCGCCGGCCCCGCATTTTTCAGAGCGACATGTCTATCCAGAATGTCATCCAGTTCCTGAGGACGAATGGGCTTGGACAGATAACCGTCCATACCAGCCTCGATACAGCGCTCCTTGT
>CAZKJB010000260.1:0-6127 GCA_964552975.1 uncultured Occallatibacter sp.
GAACGGACAAGCCGATAAAACCGATGAACGCGTTCGTCTCGATCAGTTCGACCGCAAAGGGACCAAAGCCGTGACGATTGAAGTGTGCCTGAGCGCGATCAAAGAGTGCGTCTGAGGCATCTGCCGTGAGCGGCTCCGGAAAAAACTCCATCACCCGCGCGTCCGCATTGATCCTTTGGAAAGGCAGCCGGTCCGCTCCCCGCCAACGGCGCAGCAAAAGACGCGAAGTTGTGAGCGTGTCGCGCATAGGCCATCACACCAATTGCAGCGCCCGGCTCGTGACCAGCCTAACTTACCTGCTCCGTTTTTTCCCACCGTTTAGGCCGCTTGTTCGCCTGCAATATCTTCTTGCGCAGGCGCAGCGACTTGGGCGTCACTTCGACGAATTCATCCGCAGCGATGAACTCGATTGCTTGCTCCAGGTTCAGCGTTTTGTATGGCACCAGCCGGATCGCATCGTCCGCCGTCGACGCGCGCATGTTGGTCATCTTTTTTTCGCGCACCACGTTCACGTCGAGATCGTTGTCGCGCGAGTGTTCGCCGACGATCATGCCTTCGTAGACTTCCACGCCCGCGCCAACAAAAAGAATTCCACGCTCCTGCAAACCGTTCAGCGAATAGGTTGTGGTCTGTCCCTGGCGGTCTGAGATGAGCGCCCCGGTGGGCCGTTGCGGAATCTCACCCTGGTAAGGAGTGTAGCCGTCAAAGAGCGAGTTCATCACAATCGTTCCACGCGTTTCCGTCAGCATCTCGCTTCGCAGCCCGATGAGGCCGCGGCTGGGCACGCGAAACTCAAGCCGCACGCGTCCGGAACCGTGATTGTGCATCTTGGTCATCTCGCCCTTGCGCGGCCCTAGCTTCTCAATCACCACGCCGGTGTGCGCTTCGGGAACATCGATGGTTAAGTGCTCCACAGGCTCCATACGCACGCCATCCACCATTTTGGTTACGATCTCGGGCCGTCCCGCCATCAACTCATAACCTTCGCGTCGCATCATCTCGATAAGGATGGCGAGTTGCAGTTCGCCCCGGCCCAGCACCTTAAAGCTGTCGGGAGAGCCCAACTCCTCCACGCGAATCGACACGTTGGTAAGCAGTTCTTTTTCCAGGCGCTCGCGAAGATTGCGGCTGGTTACGTACTGGCCTTCGCGCCCCGCAAACGGAGAGTTATTTACGTTGAATTGGATTGCAATTGTGGGCTCGTCGATCACGATCAACGGCAGCGGCGCCGGATTTTCCACGCTCGTGATGGTCTCGCCGATGGTGATGCCTTCCACTCCTGCCACGGCCACAATGTCGCCCATTGTGGTCTCGGTGGTCTCAATGCGCTTGAGCCCCGAGAAGGTGAACAGCTTGGTGATCTTGGTTTTGTAGAGCGAGCCATCGCGGCGTGAGATGTTGACCTCGTCCCCAGCGTGCAGCGTTCCCTGAAAAACCCGGCAAATCGCAATGCGGCCAAAGTAGTCAGAGTAGTCGAGGTTCGTCACCAAAATCTGCAACGCGCCCTCGGCGTCGCCCGTCGCTTCCGGAATCGTTTCGACGATTGCGCGGAACAGCGGCTGCAAATCAACACCGGGAACTTTGACGTCCGTACTTGCGGTCCCGTTCTTCGCCACCGCATAGAGCACCGGAAAATCAAGCTGATCTTCTTCGGCATCCAGATCGATGAAAAGATCGTAGATCTCGTCCAGCACTTCCTGCGGACGAGCATCGGGCCTGTCAATTTTGTTGATCACGACGATCGGCGGCAGCTTGGCCTCAAGAGCTTTGGCCAGCACGTAACGCGTTTGCGGCAGCGGTCCCTCGGCTGCGTCCACCAGCAGCATCACGCCGTCCACCATCTTCAGAGCGCGTTCTACCTCGCCGCCAAAGTCCGCGTGCCCCGGCGTATCTACAATATTGATCTTTCCGCCGCCAAAGTTAATCGCCGTATTCTTGGCCAGAATTGTGATGCCCCGCTCGCGCTCCAACTCGTTTGAATCCATCACTCGCTCGGCCACTTGCTCGTTGGCGCGAAACGTTCCCGCCTGGCGCAGCATGGCGTCCACGAGCGTCGTCTTTCCATGGTCGACATGGGCAATGATGGCGATATTGCGTATCGTCTGGCTCACAAGTGTGGTTTTCCTTCGCGTGAGTGCGGCCGGTCGAGCCGTTGAGGTGGTGGGTCGAGAAAGAGCTACTTTGCCGCACAGTGCGGCAGTTTTCATTTTATCAGTCGAGTGCTGCTCGCTGGCTCGCATGCTGGACCTTCGTTCGCCACGGTTCCAAAAGCACGGCGAGAGGAATTACACTTTTGGAGCCAATGAAAACTGCTGTTTACTTCAGCTTGACCCCTTCGGCCAGCCCGCTCCACGCTCGGTTCGCCTGTGCTTTTGTTGTTGCCCTGCTCAATTTCTCCGCAATCTTGATGCTTTTGATCGCAATGCCGCAGCCCGCTCCGGCTCAGGCCGCACCTCCGGGACACCTGCTCATCTATTCCATCGACGTTGAGGGCGGCCAATCCACTCTGCTCGTTTCGCCCGCCGGTGGGTCGCTGCTGGTCGATACCGGATGGCCCGGCTTCAACGGTCGCGATGCAGACCGCATTCAGGCAGCGATGCGCGACGCCGGCATCTCCCGCATCGACCACCTGCTCATCACGCACTACCACACCGACCATGTCGGGGGTGTGCCGGAACTCGTCAAGCGCGTCGAAGTGGGTGAGTTCCTTGACCACGGCCCTAACCGCGAAGACTCCGCAAGCACGCGCGCAGGCTACGACGCATACCTCCAGGCCATTGCGGGCCGTCCACGCCGAATTGTTCATCCGGGCGACACGATTTCGATCCCGGGCCTCAGCGTCGTCGTTCTCGCTGCCGACGGAGAGCATATCTCCGCCGTTCCCGGCATCGCGCCGCAGCCCAATCCTTTTTGCGGCGCGGAGCACAGTTGGCCCGATGACCCCACTGAGAATGCGCGTTCCGCTGGCATCCTCGTCACCTTCGGCGCTTTCAAGTTTCTCGATCTAGGCGACCTCACCGGCCAGAAAGAGGTAGCCCTCATCTGCCCGTTTAATCCCATTGCAATCGTCGATCTCTATCTGGTCACGCACCATGGTATGGATTTGTCGAACTCGCGGGCCATCGTCGATACCGTGCGGCCTCGCGTGGCCATCATGAATAACGGAGCTCACAAAGCCGGCATGCCCGTAGCCTGGCAAACGGTGCACGACAGTCCCGGCCTCCAGGACCTATGGCAGCTTCACACCGCGGAGGGTTCTGACGCGGCGCACAATAGCCCTGACCCGCTGATCGCCAACCTCAGAGGCTCCGCTGGCACCGCCGCGGACGGCGCTTATTTCAAGGTTGTCGCATCGCCCGACGGCAGTTTCTCCGTTACCAACACCCGCACCGCCCAGACCAAGGCATATCCACCCCAATAACCCTCTTTTTCAACGCACAATCGCCGTCCGAATCGGTTCAAGAAATCTCTCCTCTTGCGGGTCTATAATCGCAACCGCAACCGGAACGCCGTTCATCGGCGGTCCGAATTCTCGGAGGAAGTTTCCATGACCTCATCTCGCCGTGAGTTTCTTGCCGGCCTCGCGAGCGCCGGCGCCTTGGCAGCAGTACCGCGCAAGGCCCGCGCAGCCGCCGCAGGCCCCCTCTATCCGCCCATGAACCTGGCCGCCTTTGACGTTCCTCTGCATCGCGGAGAGACGGAGATCCGGCTCGGATGCTCCGCCATCACCTGGAGCGACGACGCTGCCAAGGCCATCGACGACATCGCCGCCGACGGCTTTGCAGGAATCCAGTTGCGCGCGCCAACGCTCGACCAATATCCCGATCCGCACGTCCTTCGGGATCTGTTGGCCCAGCACAAGCTCACGTTCGTCGCGCTTTCCAGTGGCGGCACCTCGCTCGATCCCGCACAGCGCCAGTCGCAACTTGATACCCACGTCAAGCATGCGCAATACGTGCACGAGGCAGGCGGCCTCTACATGCAATTGATCAGCGCCACCGCCAAGCCGGGCCAGACATTCACGGCCGATCAATACAAGCTCCAGGGCGAAGTCTTCACCGAGATCGGCAAGCGCATCGCCGACTACGGCATTCGTCTTGGCTTCCACAACCACATGAATTCGATTGGACAGCCACCGGAGGCAATTGAAGCCATCATGAACGCTTCCGATCCCAATTACCTTTACCTGCTTCTCGATGTGGCACACTACGCGCAGGGAGGCGGCGACCCTGTTCAAGCGATCCACAAATACAGCCGCCGCATTGTGCTCATGCACTTCAAAGACGTCAAGAACGCACCCAATGCAAGCGGCTATGAGTGGGTCGAGTTAGGCCACGGTCGCGTCGATTTTCCTGGCGTGATTGCCGCACTCCATCAGATTCATTACCGCGGCTGGGGCATAGTCGAGCTTGATCGCGTGCCCAACGGCGAGACTCTCACGCCTAAGGAGGCGAACGCTGTGAGCTTGAATTTCCTGCGCGAGCGGTTGGGGGTGCGTGCATGAGCTGCCCATTCCGCCTTTCTGTAATCAACGACGAAATTTCTGCCGACTTCGACCACGCCTGCTCGGTGGCCGCGAACGATTTCGGTCTGAGCTGGATTGAGCTGCGCAGCATGTGGAACAAGAATGTGACTGACCTGAACGCCGATGAGGTCGATCGCTCTCGCCAGATACTCGAAAAATACAAGCTCCGCGTCACTGACATTGCAAGCCCGCTCTTCAAGGTTCATTGGCCGGGTGCACCGGTATCCAAGGAAGGCCCGCGCCGCGATCAGTTCCACGCCGACTTCGACTTCAAGCAGCAGGATGCAGTGCTCGACCGCTGCATCGATCTTTGCAAAGCCTTCCAGACCGACCGAATTCGCTGCTTCGATTTCTGGCGCCTCGACGATCCCAAGCCGTATCGCGAGGCCATCAACGAGAAGCTTCGCGCAGCAGCGCGCACTTGCGCCCAGCACAATCTCATTCTGCTGCTCGAAAACGAAATGGCTTGTAATACCGGCAGTGGCAAAGAAGCCGCTGCTCTGTTGCCCGAGATTCGCGAGGCCAACTTCATGCTGAACTGGGATCCCGGCAACTCGGCGACCTTCGCTGGCGACACGCCCTATCCTGACGATTACAAGATGCTGCCCAAGCATCGCATTGGCCACTGCCACTGCAAAGACACCATCCGCAAACCGGACGGGAAAGCCGAGTGGGCGCCGGTAGGCGGCGGCATCATCGACTGGGTTGGCCAGTTCAAAGCATTTGAGCGCGACGGCTATCACTACGCGGTGAGCCTCGAAACGCATTGGCGTGGCGGCGTGCCGCCGGCCGGCTCAGGTATGAGCGTCCCCGAGGCATCAAGCCGCGCGAGCATGAAGGGCCTGAAAGACACGCTGGCCAAAGCCGGAATCAACTGCTGATCCCGACGCATGCCGATGAGTGAACGGTGCCTCCCGGTGGCAGAACCGGAGTCGCTAAGAGTGGGATCTTAGACAGGGAAGGGAAGAGGGCGAGAAACCAGCGGTTAGGGCCGAGCGACCTCAGTCGATTCGAAGATGGGCACCAGCACCTCGCTTAGGAAGTTCAGCGTGCTCTCGAGTGCAGCCGCGTTTTCCGGCGTTGCTTGTTGGTTCACATGGATGAATCTTTTCGCTGAGCGACCGTACTTGGCCAATTCGACCCACTTCGATACTTCAGCGATATAGGCCTCTAATGCCTTCGATGGCGTCTTGCAGTCGTCAATCATAAGGTAGGCCGGTGGCAAATCACCAACGACAACCCACAACCATTCGGCCACATGGAGCCGATTGGGTTCGATCCTGAACAGGAAGATGGCCACGATCCCTCCGTAGCCGTTGCCATAGTAAAACTCGCGGATCGCCTTGCACCACGAAAAATTCTGGATGTACGTCTCTGCATCGAACGCCAAAGTGCGCAGAAGCGCAGTATCCTGCTCGTCGTCGCCTGCCATCTGATCGATGGGGACGACGCATGTGACCGGCAGTGTGCAATTCTCCACGGCCTTCTACCATTCTGGGGGATTGAAACTCGCCTGTCGCGATTTGTGAGCGAATCGCCGCGCATCTGCCGCGAGCCTGGAACTATTTTCCAGCCGGTTGCGGCTGCCCGGCCGGCTGCGGC
>CAZKJB010000261.1:0-6081 GCA_964552975.1 uncultured Occallatibacter sp.
CTTATCTTCGGCGCAACAGGAATGGTGGGTCGGGGAGTCTTGCGCGAGTGCCTGCTTGATCCCGCAGTGCTTTTGGTGGCCACGTTGGGACGGAGCGCGGTCGGGGTTCAGAGCGCGAAGCTGGTGGAGATCGTGCACCGGGATCTGGAGGATTACGCCGGCATCGAGGACCGGCTTCGCGGTTTTGACGCCTGCTTCTTTTGCCTGGGAGTCTCGTCGGCCGGAATGAAAGAAACCGAGTACGAGCGGCTGACATACGGGTTTACGATGGGAGCCGCCGAAATGCTCTGCCGGCTGAATCCAGGGCTGACGCTCATCTATGTTTCAGGCGCCGGAACCGATTCAACCGAAAAGGGGCCGATCATGTGGGCACGCGTGAAAGGGCGAACGGAAAATGGCCTGCTGCGCTTGCCGCTTGAGGCCTACATGTTCAGGCCGGGAGTTATCGAGCCGTTGGATGGAATCAAGTCGAAGACAGCCGCTTACCGTATCCCCTACATGCTTGCCAAACCGCTTCTGCCGCTGCTTCGATGGGCGCTGCCGAATCAAATCGTGACGACGCGGATGATAGGGCAGGCGATGCTGCACGTGGCGCGCCATGGCTACGCCAAGCGGATTCTGGAGATAAAGGATATAAGATTGGCAGCCCAGAGCGAGGGATGAGGCGGTCACGGTTCATTTTCCCTCTACGCAGTACGATCCCGTAGAATTCGTGCTATTCCGGAACGGGGGCGAGAAAATGCGTCGATATCATCACATTGGAATTCCTACCAGCCAACCGAGACCGGGAGAGCGCCACATTGAGCGTCTAAAGATCTTTATTGTTGGACACGAAAACAGCGAGTATGGCGTCGAATGGATGCGGTTCGAAGCGGACGCACCGATTCCAGAGTTGGTCCGGCAAGTGCCACATGTTGCTTTTGAGGTGAGTGACCTTGCGTCCGAGCTGGTAGGCCGGGAAATTCTGATTGCGCCGAACAGCCCATCCGACGGCGTGCGCGTCGCGTTCATCGTCGAAAACGGCGCACCCATTGAGTTTCTTGAGTTCACCGACCCCAACCATCCGGATCGCCGTTAAGACTCGCCTTGAAGTACAAATCGTTCCCGCCGACACCGCCGTGCATCCTAAGGAGACCCGATCGCTTACGCGCCCTCACCCAACTTTCCCCGGACAAAAGTGCTCCGTGATAATGTGGGCGGGGGTTGAGGCGCAATTCGGGGAATAATTGCCGTGCAGCTCAAATCATCAGCGTGTTAGATTGGGATTCCACGGGGGTCGTATGGCGACGGACTTGCAGTTCATTCCCGGCGACGACACGATCGAATTACAGCAGCAGGTGGCGCGGTTGCAGGCTTTGCTCGAGGCCACGCGACAGGTGCATGGAACCATCCATGAAGACGCCGTGCTTAAGTCGGTTCTGCGCATCGTGGTGCGCGAATTAGAGATGGCCGGCGCAGCGTTTCCCGAAGCCGGCATGGCGTATGGCGACGTGACGGTCGGCACCGGAGACCCATCGGACGAGTTTCTCCTGATTTATCCGCTGGCGGACCGCGACGGGCGGAAAATGACCGATCTGGTGGTGGCGTCCCCCGGCGGACGGGAACTCACACTTTCAGAGGCTGATTTCCTGGAGGGCCTGGCGCTGCAGGCAGCCGTGGCTCTGGAAAATGCGCGCAACCATAAGCGCAATGTGGAGTTCGCGCGGCTGCAGCAGGACCTGGACGCGGCGCGTCTCATTCAGCGCTCGCTCTTGCCGCAGACACTCCCCGATATTGGCGGCTATTCGCTGGCCTTCCGCTCCAACACCTGTTACGAGGTCGGAGGGGATTATCTCGACATTGTTGAGCAGCCGGACGGCAGCCTGCTGATCGTGGTTGCCGATGTGGCGGGCAAGGGCCTCGCTTCGGCCATCATGTCGACGAGCTTCCGAGCGGCGCTTCGCGGTATGGCGGCAACCGGAATACCGCTGGACGAGTTGGCCACCCGGATGAATCAGCACCATTGGGCTGAGGGCGAAGAGGCGCGGCGGCGGTACGTGACAGCAATCTTTATGCGGCTGCATCCAAAGGCCGGTGAGATCGAAGTGGTGAATGCGGGCCATAATCCCGGATTTCTGCTGGAGCCGGGCGTGGAGGCCCACCAGTTTATGGCAGTGGGCACTCCGCTGGGCCTGTTGCCGGGAATGAGCTACTCGAGCGAGCGGAGCGGATTTGCGCCCGGATCGCGGTTGCTGTTTTATACCGACGGCCTTACCGAGGTTTTCAAAGGAGATGAGGAGTATGGGCCGGAAAGGCTTCTAAATGAATTTTCTACGTGTCCTGCGGAGAGTGCCGATGGTATCCTCGATGCAGTGTGGACAGCCATCGAGGCCTTCGGTGAAGGCGGCCCACAAGCGGACGACATGACCGCATTGGCGCTGTGCCGAGGAGCGGAGTCCTCAAAGTTGTCCGGTTTCAGGGAGATGCCGGGATGAGTGAGCCAATATCCACCAAGGTGGAGGTGCGGCTTCCCACGCGCATGGGCTACGAAAAAGTCGCAATGAGCACGGCGGCGTCGGTAGCCAAGCTGATGGGCTTCCCTGATGAACGAATCGAAGACCTGAAGACGGCTGTGGCCGAGGCCTGCATCAACGCCATCGAGCACGGAAACCGTTTGAACGAAGGGCTTTCAGTCGGGGTGGTGCTGCAAGCCGGCGCCGACGAGCTTGAAGTGAAGGTGATCGACGACGGCACAGGGATCAAGAAGCGGCCCGCGGCACCCGACATCGACCGCAAGATGCACGGCGAAGAAGACCCCAGAGGCATGGGGATGTTTCTGATTCAAGCGCTGGTCGACGAGGTCGAGTGGGTGGCCGGCGCGGATGGAAAAAGCAGTTATGTACGGCTCGTGATCCGGCTGGATAAAGAGGCGCAATAAAGGCGCCGAAAACCCCGAAAGAACGCGGAGGCAACCGACAAGTGCAAAGCGAAACGAAGTCGCATGTTGACCAGCTCAAATCCCCATCCGGATTTCCTGTGGCAGTCCTCCGCTTTTCGGGCGATATTGCAAGCACGTCGAAGGACGCAGTGCTGGGCGCCTATCAGGCGCTGCCCAAGGAGACTACCAAGCTGATTCTGCTTGATTTCACGGGCGTCGATTACATTAACTCCAGCGGCATTGCACTGGTGATCCAACTGCTGATTGAGGGAACCAACGCGGGACAGAAGGTGTGCGCGTTTGGGCTTTCGCCACACTTTGTGAAGGTCTTCACGATGGTGGGCATCACCAAGTACGCAGGGCTGTTTCCGACCCAAGCCGAAGCTCTGGCTGCATTCTAAAAGCGGCTCAGGCCGAATCAAACACAACTTCATTGCTATGAGATGCGATCCGAGCCGCCCGCCCGGCGCTATTGCGGCCCTTTGTCGCTTTTTGAGAAGAGCGGAATGTGGAAAGGCTCCTCGGCGGTGGATTGCTTCTTCGGCTTGACGTTTGTGTCCTGGCGCAGAAACGTTCGCTGCGAGTTGATGCAGAGCCAGCCGCCGTGGACGCGCTCGAATACGTGAGTGAATACGCCCTTTTCGTCAACCGGCGCATTGCCCACTTTGTGACGCAGGGTGTATGTGCCATTGGCAATCGCGATATCGCCCAACATCCGCACAGTGATGATTTTCTGCGTCAGGTAGACCGTCTTGTCTTCACTGCTGATGGCCTGCACCACCTGCTGGTTGCGTGTGGTGACGTCGCCGGAGGCTGAGACATCGACGAATAGCGGCGAGAGCACGAGTTCAAGGCCGTACTGGTCGCGGCGGTTCACCGCGTCGGCCCAAGTGTCTTCAATCTTCTGAAACTGCGCCATTTCCGGGCTGACAGTGCTGGTTACGCCGGGCTGGTCAGGCGCGGGAGGGGCACTTGCACCGGGATTGGAAGAAGAACCTTGGGCAATTGCGGCGCAGGACAGGAACAGAGCAACGCAAAAACAGGGAAAATAGCGATTCATAAGCAGTGTGAACTCCAACCTGGAACAAAGAGCTCCACGAAGAATGATATCTCTTTCGACTCGACCAACGTGAGGGATGGAAGCAAAATCGCCAGGCCCGGGCGCGGCGGTCTGAAATGTTTTCGAGGTGCGACGCCCGGCAAATGAATCCTAAGAAAGGCTTTGCAGCCGATCGGGACTATGGACGGTCACGATGGAGTCTTCAATCGTGATAGAGCCGTCTTTGCGGAACTGGCCGAGAGTGCGCGTGACGGTTTCGCGGGTAGTGCAGGTCATTGAGGCCATCTCTTCATGCGTGAGCAGCAAAGGGAAGCGATATTCGCCGCGCTCGGTGTGCTCGCCGATTTGATGGGAGAGCTCCAGCAGCAGCCGCGCCAGGCGCGCGGCAACGGTTTCTGCCAGCGCAATGCGGCACGCATCCTGCAAGGCAAAACGATATTCCTGGCAGATGCATTGTACGGCGCGCAACTGCGCTTCCTTGTGGTTGCGGAGGAAGCTGTGAAAGCGATCGCGTTCGACGGGGCGCAACTGCGCGGGCGTGAGCGACTCCGCCGAGACTTCATAGACACCGTGCGAAAGCACAGCATACAGCCCGAGGATGGAACCGGGGCCTGCGACGCGGACAATCATGTGGCGATCGTTTGCGTGGCCGACGTTGAGCTTCAGATACCCACTGCAGATCAAGTAGAGGCAGCGGGCGTCTTCGCCCTGGGTGAAAAGAGAAGCCTGCGCGGGCAGCGAGATGGTGCTGGTGGCGAGCTCCAGATCTGCTAGAACAGCGCTGCCCAATGAGCAAAACCAGCCGGGGCGGCGATTGGCACAGGCCGCGCAACCAAGAGGCGACGACCGTACGGTTTGCTTGGTCTTTAAATTCTCTTCCAATAAAGTCTCAGTCTCTGCCATCGTCATCACCTGTCCCTTACCGACGCGGCCCGTGGCCCCGACCGAGTTTCGGGCTGGATGTCTTCCTCTGCGCCCCGGTCGAGGTCAAGGCGCCCTGCTGTTTTCCACAAGACACCCAATCAAAGTTTGCTTGAGCGCGACCGGCTTTGGATGTGATGGGCCTCACGTTTATGGGAATGTGGCGGGAGTGTGACGGCTGGGAAACGATCCCTTGGGGATGAGGCAGATAACTCATTGAAGAACCAAGGGTTCGATGCGAGTTTCGGAAGTCTCCGCCTCAGTGATGGACATCACCGCCTACAGTTACGACAAGAAAGTAATCTTTCGTGCATATGGTGATGCTCCACACCAGCAACGCCTCGCAGCATGATTCTCGCGGTGCTGCCGCTCACGTGGAGAAGTCATCACGTTCAGCGCGGAAAGGCTGCTGAGGTAGGTTTGAAAGTATTGCCAGGAAGTTTCTTGAAGGCGGTAATTTGCATGTATACATATGAGCCTGTAACGCATTCTTCGATCGGTGCAGCCCCGCAAATGCGGCGGTGTCTGCGAGCATTTCTCTTGTTTGTGCTGGGCGCCGGGTTGTTTTGCACGACGGCATTCGCCGCGCCACCCCAGGACGCGAACACCGCAAATGCGCCGGCCAAAACGGCCGCGCACGCTGAATTCGTGGGCGCTGAAACCTGCGCAGCGTGCCACGAAGAGGTGGTCAAAGGGTTCGCTTCGAATCCCCACCAAAAGATGGCGATGATGCACGGCAATGGCAGCGGCGTCACCTGCGAAAACTGCCATGGCGCCGGCAGTGAGCACGTGGCCGGCGGCGGCGACGTCACCAAAATCTTCAACCCCGCCAAGCATTCCACAAAGGAAGTGGACGAGAAGTGTCTTAGCTGTCATGCCGGCGCGCATCCCAACTTCGACCGTTCGCCCCACGCCAAGGCCAACGTAGGCTGCATCAGTTGCCACAGCATCCACGCAAGCAAAGAGGCGACGCTGCTGAAGGCTTCGCAGCCGGCGCTCTGCTATTCCTGCCATGCCGACCAGAAAGCGCAGTTCAACATGCCGATTCACCACCGGGTGAATGAGGGCCTTGTGAAGTGCACAGACTGCCACGATGTCCATGGGACCTTCCTTGCAAATAATTTGAAATCGACTGAAGACCAGAATCAGATTTGCACGAAGTGCCACACGGATGTTCGTGGAC
>CAZKJB010000262.1:0-6074 GCA_964552975.1 uncultured Occallatibacter sp.
GCGGAGAGACAGCGGTGGGGTAGTCGTAGATCATGGTGGGCTGGACGAGGTTGCGCTCAGCGACAGCCTCGAAGAGCCCCGCGATCGTTTTTCCAAGAGGCTGCGGACGCAACGGTAAGGGCTCCACGGGCTCGCGTATTCCGATTGCTTCCATCGCAACCTTGGCCATTTCCGTGAAGTCGCCAAGCAGCATTATTCGCTGCGTGTTGATCAGAAGAAGCAAGCTGCGAAGTTCACGGTGCCGCTTGATGTCAACGCCTTCCACTTCTGCTGTGGGAATCTCGATCTTCGGATAAATTCTTCGCAAGTGCACAAATGCTAAATTAAGGAAATTCAGCAGAGACTCAGAGGAATCGAATGTCTGCGAATCGGGAGGTCGGCCGAATTCTTCCGGCCACCACCTTACGATCGCTTCCACCATCGTCAGTCGTTGCCAATTGCCCACATCAATTGGGTTTCCCTTTGAATCGAGTCGTGGAATCGGATTGCCGCCTTCGTCCAGCTCCCCAGACGGAAGAATCGTCGTTCCGTTCACCTCGAGCGCGACGAACTTGATCAGCTCCTCGGTCAGATCCATCAGGTCGTGGTAATTCGCGTAGGCCTGGTAGAACTCGAGCATTGTGAACTCGGGATTATGCTGCGTGCTCACGCCCTCGTTGCGAAAGTTGCGGTTGATTTCATAAACCCGGTCCAAGCCGCCGACAACCAACCGCTTCAGATAGAGTTCCGGCGCAATGCGCAAGTAGAGATCCATGTCGAGCGCGTTGTGGTGCGTTTTGAAGGGCCGCGCCGCCGCGCCGCCTGCAATCACCTGCATCATCGGCGTTTCCACTTCGAGATACCCGCGTTCGTCGAAGAATCTGCGCAGCGCGCGCAACACTTTGGCGCGTTTCACGAAGACTTCGCGGGCCTCGAGGTTAGCGAACAGGTCAACATAGCGCTGGCGATAGCGCAACTCCACGTCGGCAAGGCCATGAAATTTTTCAGGCAGCGCGAGCATGGCCTTCGACAGAAAAGTGAGGGTTTCGACGTGAACCGTGAGCTCGCCGGTGCGCGTGCGGAAGAGATATCCCGTGACGCCGATGTGGTCGCCCAGGTCGAGCAGCTTGTAAAGCGCGAAGCCCTGTTCGCCGACCGCATCGAGACGCACATAGATTTGCAGCCGCGCGCCCTCCTGCTGCAGAGTGGCGAAGCCAGCCTTGCCCTGGGCGCGGATGGCCATGATGCGGCCGGCCACAGAAACCGTGATCCGGTTAGCCTCAAGCTGCTCGGCCTGCGCCTCGCCCCACTCGGCCCGCACTGCCGCCAGAGAATGCGAGGCAGCGTAGCCGTTTGGATACGCTACCTGGCCCAATTTCTCGATCTCTTTGAGCTTTTCTTTGCGCAGCTCGAAGAGACTCTGTTCAAACTCCGAATCGAACACGGATATTTCCTTCGCCTCGCATGATTTCGTGAGTTGTTTCGTGGTCCAACCGCCAGTATAGCGGCTGGCGAGCGGATGGCTTGCGTCATCGCGCGGGGCTGCGCTCGTCGTGTATAACCACGATTGGTGCCCTTCCATCGGCCAATTCCGGATTCGAAGCAGAGCGGAAAAGCTCGCGGCGCGATTAGTGCGCTGGTGCAGGCCGAGAAGATGATGCAGATCGCGTTTGTGCTTCCCTGCGCTGCATTTATCGGCTGGCTGATCGGCCTTTGGCTCGACCGCCAATTCCATCAATCCTGGATTCAGTTGGTGGGAATCGTCTTTGGCGGGGTCTCAGGGCTGGTTTATGTAGTGCGGTTGGCGATGTCTGCCGTCGGGGAATCCGGTGCGGAAGACGCAAGCCGTAACGGTTCCGGAAACGGAAGTGACGGCGGCGCGTCATGAGCGAAGAGACTCACTCCCTTGCCAGCCTGACCGACGAGGGCCTTCAGGCGCTGCTCATGCGTGCCTTCCGTCTCACGTTGATTCTGGGAGTCTTGGCCGCACTCATCCTCTGGAAAGCTACAGGCTGGCGCGACGCGGCCATGCTTGCCACGGGGACCTTGGTATCGGCCGCAAGCATTCTGGAGTGGCGTCGGCTCGTCCGCTTCCTGAATGCCAAAATGGACCGGAAGCAGGCGCCGAGTGGCGCCGCGGTTTCGGCCATTTTCTTCGTGTTCCGCCTGATGATCTTTGGCGGAGCCATCTATGTTAGCCTGAAATGTTTCCGGGGTTCTGTCGTAGCTCTTCTGTGCGGCCTTGGCCTGGCAATATTGGTGATGGCCTGGGAAGCAATTCGCTTGCTTCGTGACTGAGATCTGCGGAAGGTTCTAGAAGAATGCCCCGAATCTAAAGGAAGATGTGAGATTGAGCTCGTGGAATCCTTTGCACTGACACATTTCTTGAATTTTCTGCTGCAGGGCGCTGAGATCAAGCTGTATCGGGCCATTGGTATCGGCCCAGCGGATGCGGCGCAGAAGGCTGGCGAAGTCAACAGCGCACTGTCGCTGGAAGTGCTTGTTGTGGCCGGGCTGATCGCTTTTTTCATTCTGGTGCGGTTGACGCTTTCCGTTGAGAAACCTAATCCGGCACAGCAAATTGCCGAGATGGTCCACGAAGGCGTTGGTGACCTTGCGGATCAGATTATTGGCCACGGATACGAGCACTTCCAGGCTTTTGTTACTTGCATCCTCCTATTTGTTCTGTTCAACAACCTGCTCGGCCTGATCCCGGGAATCCCAACTCCCACTGCGCTGCCCGAAGTTCCGCTGGGCATCGCCGCGCTCACGTTTCTTTACTACAACTTTCACGGAGTCCGCGCGCAGGGGCCCATCGGCTACCTCAAGCATTTCATGGGGCCGCTGCCGTGGCTGGCGCCGCTCATGTTCCCGATTGAGATTGTCTCCCACCTGGCGCGCATGATGTCGCTCACCATTCGTCTTTATGCCAACATGTTTGCCAGCGATCTTCTGACATTGGTGTGGTTCTCGCTGATCCCTTTGGCGGTGCCATCGGTCTTTCTCGGTTTGCACTTTGTGGTGTCAGTCATTCAGGCTTTCGTTTTCATGCTGCTGACCATGATTTATCTTTCAATGGCGGTGGCGCATGAACATTAAAGATAGTGAACAGTGGTCAGTGATCAGTTCGGCGTTTGCGGAGCGAATGAGGCCGATCAACGGCTCCAAAGTTTTCTGCACACCGACCACCGATCACTGAAAAAGATTCCGGCGGAGAGCGCTTCCGCTCCGCAAAATCGGACGGCTGCAAGCGTGAGGGGGCCAAAGGCGGTTCCGGAGTTTCGGAGCTTGCCGGCACGGTGAGCCTCAACCACCCACTGGCGGCCAATTTCATGGAAGCAGGAGAAATATGCGGAAACTTCAAAACGTGTTCATGGCCCTATCGGTACTTTGCTTAGCCGTTCCGGCTTTCGCAGACGGCGGCACTCCCGCTGCCAGTCTGATTCCGATCGGCGCCGGCATCGCGATGGGCCTGGCGGCCGGCTTGTGCGGCCTGGGGCAGGGCAGAGCCGTCGGTTCGGCGGTTGAGGCGCTGGCTCGCAACCCTGGGACCCGCGCAGGTATCATGCTGTTCCTGGTGCTCGGCCTGGCTTTCATCGAGTCCCTCACTCTGTTTACGATGGTCATCGTATTCGCCAAGATGAAGTAATCTCGATTCACCAAGAAGGCGGTTCTGTGCGTTTGCATGGGACCGCTTTTTGTTTATTTCGGATCCTCGCGCAGCATTTTGATCGCCTCCTGGTAACTCAATCCTGCCGGCACGGACGCAAAGTGGGTCTGGTCCTCCGTGGTGTCGAATACCCGACTCTTGAAGACCACGCGGCCACTCATCACCATTTGAAAGCGCACCGTCCGCCATTCGCCACCGCCCACGTCCGCCTGATCAATCGTGATCCACCCACCTTTGTTTAACCGCCCGAGAATGCCCCAGCCGAATTCGATGTCCTGCTGCAAATGTCCTTCGAGGCGAGTCACGCGCTGATGCGCCGGGTCGATCCAGATTTCGCCGACCATCTCAGTGAGAGCCAGCGTCTCGAGATCCGGCGGGGAGAAGCTCGGGTTGGGCCGGAAGGTGAATTTCTCCACTTTCCCGGTCGGGCCGTCACTGGAGCCCGCATATTGGTACAGAAGCGCGGCCGGCATCGCGCGCAGCACTTTCAGAGCCCTTGCAGCGTCTTCGTCTTCAGCCTGCTTTCGCTTCCGCTGCTTTCCGGGGTCAGCCAGCAGATCAGTCAGGCGCGCCTGCTCATTCTGCTCATCTGCTTGACTGAGCGGTTTATCGGAGATCTCGATCAGCCGGGCTACGTCACCATCTTTGGTCTCAACGATCTCTTTGGTCGAGGTGTATCGCGGGCTTGTCTTACGCAACTGATAACGCATGGGATGGCTCGCGTTCTGCGCTGCGGCGAGTTCGTTGCCGAGCACCCGGTCAACCAGAGCCTGTCCCTGGGCGGGCGTGAGAGCATCGCCCGCTCCGGCGGGAGGCTGTCCAAGCACCAGAGCCGCGGGGATAAGCAGGAGGAGGGCGAGAAATCGCTGCACATTAGATAGTCTAGATGCCACACGAGGGGGATTCCCAAGGCTTGATTGAGATGTTACTTATCGAGAAAGTTACTTATCAGGGAAGCCACTTAATGAACAAGGGACGAATATTCGCTTGCCGGCTTAATCGAATTGAAGCGACACGGCTTTTTTGCGTATAGTGCGGGCAGGGCCTTTACTGCAATATCGGAGAGGATCGAAATCATGGCTATGGAAAATACACCGGCGCGAATTGGAAAGACAATTGTGATCTGCGGTGAAGTGAAGGGCAGTGAAGACTTATTGCTGGATGGGCGCGTCGAGGGAACTGTCAGCCTTGGTGAGAACCGGCTGACCGTTGGTCCCAATGCACAAATCGCCGCCGACCTCTCCGCGAAAGACGTCCTGATCATGGGCCGGGTGCAGGGCAACGTGGTGGCCACCGGGCGCGTGGAGCTTCGCTCTGGCTGCAACCTCGAAGGCGACATCAAGGCGTTGCGCCTGGCGATTGAAGACAACGCCATCTTCCATGGCAAGGTAGACCTTACGCAAGGCGTTTCCAAGGGTTCGGACGGAGCAAACGCGCCGCACTCCGGCAGCATATCCTGAGAACAAGATCTTCGCCGGGCTGCTCCCCTTGCGCGTGCCTGGCGCTGAGAGGACTCTAGGGTGCTGCGTCGCTGGTTCGATAAAAAGCAGGAGAGCGGCTCGCCCGCTTTGGAGCCGGGCCTCAGCGGCCCGCGGGTTCCGCGCCATTCCGGTGGCTGGGCCGTGCTGCGCAAGCGCCTTCAGGCCGAACCGGGCCTGCGTCTTTTGGACACTGGTTACACCTCGCCCTCCAATATCAACTACCTCACCAGCCTGGGCCATAGCGTCTATATGGCCGATCTTGTCTTCGAGGCCTGCACCGCGGATTGGCGCATCGGAGAGGACGAAGACGGGAAGCCTATCCTTAATGTGGAAGGCTATCTCGATCAAACGCTGAACTTCTCAGGCCGCATGTTCGATGTGGTGCTTTTATGGACCTCGCTCGACTTTCTTCCGGAACCATTTGTATCCCCCGTTGTTACGCAACTGCATACGGTCATGAATCCTGGAGGGCAGGTGCTATCGTTCTTCCACACCAGGATGCAGGGAGAAGAGGTCATGCGACTGCGTTACCACGTGACTCCAGGGGACGATGTCGACATGCAAATGACCCATCAATTTCCTATCCAGCGGGCCTTTACCAACCGCAGCATCGAACGGCTGTTTACAGGCTGGTCGGGCCACCGCCAATTTCTGGCCAAGGACAGCGTGTCCGAAGTCATTATGACGCGCTAATTCTGCGCGAAGGGAAGCCACGGCTGCGCTTGAGCGAAAGGCATATCGTCGGCGAATGCGTCCTGATACTCGCTGTTTGGCAAATTCCGGCTGCCTAGCTTGTATTTGGCCCGGATGGATTCAACCAGCTCCTGAATCCGTTTGCGATATTCCGCTGACACGAACGCGCTGGCGCTATAGCGGCGCTCATACGCGACAAGCTGTTGCGGGAAGTGTTCGCGCACAAATGCAAAGAATGTGGGCAGGGAGCA
>CAZKJB010000263.1:0-6059 GCA_964552975.1 uncultured Occallatibacter sp.
CCTCCTATTGCGGTACAGCATAAGCCTTGTGTCGCGTCCTGCGATGCGGGATGTAGGACTACTCGTCTTCCGCTAGGGATTCTTCGAGTTCTTTCACGACATCCTCAGCCGACATCTTCACCAGAAATCCGTCGAGCGCAGACTGACCTTTGATGAAGATAGTGCAGGCATCATCTTCGAGTCCTGACCGTTTCACCGCCGCAACGCAGTGCGGAATCACGAACAGGTCGTCGTCGAGTTGGAGAAATTCGCGGCTCATTTACTCACCACCTGGGACTTCTCTCGCTCCTCACGCTCCAGAACTTTCTTGAGGTAGTCGAGGTCTTTGCCGAGTCTCTCCCTACTTGGTTTCTCCAAGTTCGTCTTCGAGTTCTTTGCGGATTTCTGCATAAGCATCTTGCTTGATCTCACTGGCGTTTCCTCCCTCTGCGAGACGTTCCGCGGCTTCCTGCAATGCGTTGTGGATAGCTCCGGCCTGAGCGCTTCTCTTGGCGTACAACTCTCTCTGCTGCGCGGCGCGAAGCGCGATCTTGGCGTTCTCTTCAGGCTTGATTACGTTTCCGCCCTTAGCCAACTGTTCTCCGCTGGCCTTGCTCGACACTCGCCCAAACGCTTTCTTCTCTTGAGCGAGTTGCTTCTGGATATAGTCGGATACTTCACCCATCTCGATAAAGAGGTTGCGCGTCTCTTCGTGTTCGCCGAATAAGTCTTGTGTCGTCTGGTTGAACGATGGCGCACTCTTCACCAGGCGGGCAGACTCGCGTATCTGATCTGGCGTGATGTTGACTCCGCTCTTGGTCTTCTTGTTGATTACCTTCAGCAACGCTTCTTGATCTTCAGCAGAACTGGTCGCATCGCCGATTGCCGCGCCGATCTTCGGGTCGATATTCCCGTCAATTACTCGATCAAATAGATCGTCGCTCAGATGCGACAGTGCAATCCCGTCGCTGGCAATCGACTTCTTGAGAGAGATTCCCTTTTCGGCCAGAAGATCCGGCGTGTACCCCTCTTCACGGAAGAATTTCGCGGCGTCGATAGAGGTTCCATTGCCGTCGGCAATGTTCTTCAGTGCGCCAAAACGACGCGCATCGGCAGCGGTCGGAAATTCTTCATTTAGTATCGGGTCAACCTTGATGTGTTCGGCTCCAGCCTTCTGCGCGAGATCGTAGCGATGATGTCCGTTGACGACGTATTCCTTGCCATCTTCAGGGTCAACCCATGTATGGATTGGATCGGCGAGGTGCTGGTCCCACTTCGCATCCGACAGTGCTCCGGCTACGCCTTGTGCGTTAGCTCCGAGTTTGTACTGGAACCGCTTCGGGTCAAGGTGAAGTTCGTCCACACGGCGCAGCGGAACGCCCGTAGGAGCTGGCGGAGCCCCTGGAGCGACTTGGGCCGGTTCCGCTGGCGTCACGACCGGAAGTTTGACCTCTTGTGCTCCGCGCGCGGGCTCGGCGGGCTCGACCACCTTCTCTTCGACCTTTGGCGCTGGCCCTACTTTCGGCAGACCTCGCTGTTCCGCGAACTTGGCATACTGATCTGCCGGGATCATTATCTGGATTGTCTTGTCGCCACGCATCCGTGCCGCGTCGACGCGATGGTTGCCGTCACGTACAAACAACTCCTCACTCTCTGGCGGGAGTTCGACATGGATCGGCGGGGCTTGGGTGCTGAGTTTCGAGTAGGTAGCCGCTTTTCCAGCCCCACCCTTCGAGGTGAAGTTTTTGACATCCTCGATGGGTACCGAGACTACGACATGATCCCCGTTTATCCTGAGGTTCTTGAGGTACGCTTCTCTACTTACCGGCGGGGTTCCGGGGCGGTATTGATCGGCATACGCTTTCCACCTGATATCTCGGGCTTCCTCTTCGGAAATCACCTTCGGCGCCGCTGCCGCCGGCGCGGCCGGGGGCGTCTCAGGCGGGGTCGCCGGTGCTGGCGTACCACCCGGCTCGTCCGGTGGCTCCTCGTCCTTCTTCTTGGCCATCTCCTCCTTGGCTTTCGCCATGTCTTTCTTTGCCGCGTCGGCCGCAGGCGTCGGATCGCCGGGCTTGATCGCGCCCTTCATCTTGGCGAGTTGGGTCATGCTGATGATGCCCTGATCGACTGCTGCGCGCTGGTTCGCCGGCAGTTTCGCCAACGCCGCTTCGTCGGCTGGCGTCACGGTCAACAGCTTCTCTTTGACTCCGGGCATGTTGAGGAGTTTGTCGAGGATCTCCGGAGCGAAGAACGTCGCGGCAGCCAACCCGCCCGCCAGAGCTTCCGTCCCAGCGCTGCCCAGCCCCCCGAGGTGACTCAGTATCTCCGCCAGCCCAATGGTGCCGATGCTGCGCACGCCGATCTTCATGCCGTTCGACTGAATTTGCGCAATCCGGCGATTCATCCAGTCGCGCTTCTCCAACCGCAGTTGCTCAGGAGAGATAGTCTGCTCCTTCGGCGGCTCATAGACAGGTTCCGGCTCGAGTTCGAGGGTTGGCGCCGGCTTCGACGCGGGGATACTCTCGAAATCCGCTTTTGCCTTGCGCGCCTGGTCAATCAATTTCTCGGTCTGCGCGCGGCGCTGCGCGCGCGTCAACTGCTTGCCAGCGGTGTCGTCGGCACTATTCCGTCCGGCCCACTCGGTCGCGTTGGTCTTTTTCCCGCCCTCCCGCTCGAGCCCGCGGGCGCGGCGCTTGACCTCTGCCACCTCCTCGTCGGACATGTCCTTCAGGAAGGGCTTTGTGGCTTCGTGGGCGTTCTCAGCATTGACAGCTTTGTAGCCCGCGGAACCTGGGTCGCGGTAGGACTCCGCGAAGTTCTTGTACTTCTCGCCGATGCTGTAGTTGAGTTGCGCGGCGCTCGGGGGCCGAGCAGAATGTGTCTCTTTCGCGATCTGCGCCGCGCGCTCATCCGCGAGCCGGGCCGCTTCGCGCTGCAAATCCTCGATCGTCGACCGTACCCGGATGATGCCCTCGCGGATATCGACAGGGGTGCTGGGGCTTTTGAGAATCTTGCCGAGTTCGCGATAGTAGCCCGTCAGGTCTTTGTAGCTGATGCCCTGCTTGTCGAGGTTTTTCTGAGTCCACTCCTCCTTTTCCTCCTCTGAAGCGTCTTCCCAGCCGCGCGGCGGCGCTTCCGGCTCTTTCATCTCGCCGCGAGATCGCTTCAGTACATCCTCGAAGACTGGAACCTTGGTGTCCGAGCCGGCAATGTCCTGAATCTTCGCCTCTTCGACCGCCTCCGTCAGACGCTCAAACGGAACTCGCACCCCTTTCGTCAGGTCGCCCAGCGCATCGTATTGCTTGCCAAACCAATCCACGGCCGCCTGGTGGATGTTGTTGATATGGTTCGCCAGCCGAGCTTTGGACTCCGCCAACTTCCGGCTCGCATTGACCCGCCGGGCCTCCTGCTGGTTCCGGGTCTCGACATCCTTGGCGTGCTGCTCGATTGCGGCGTCGTTTCGGTCGCGAACCTCCTGGACCTTCTCGGCGTGGGCTTTCTCGCCTTCCGTCTTGGCTTCAAGCATCAGTTTGTCGTTCGCGTTGGCCGTCTCTGCCACCAGCCGCTCGGTCGCCTTCACACTGGTACCGTATATCTTCCGCATCGCGGCGATGTGGGCATCCGAAACCACCTTGGGAGCGGCCTTGACCCCCCTCGTAACTCCCTCGATCGCCTTGCCGCCAACGTACATTCCCAACGCATCACCGGCAGTGTTTGCCACTGCGAGATTCGGATCTTTCTTCCAGTCCTGATTGAACTCGCGCGCCCGGAGGACAATCTGGGCGCCAGGATGCATGTCCTCGATCTCTGTTTCGCCCTCTTCGGAAACCTTTGGGTCGTCCGACATCACTTTTTTGAGCGAGGCGATGTATTGCGGCGCCATATCGGCGATGCCAAACAGGGTGCGCCCAGTGCGCTTGGCTACGTCTTCAATGAATCGCCCCTCAGACTTAACTGCTTCGGCAGTCGAGGGTGGTCGCTCCCAACCCGTTCTTCCGGGATTAATCTCTACTGGCTCTGTCCACTCGTTCACCTTGTCCCGCAATTTACTCCACAGGCCAGGGTGGAGCGCTTTTGCATCCTTGTCGTATCGTCGATCCTCGCCTTCTACAAAGCTCCATCCATCACGTAAGGACGCTTCGTTTGCCTTGCTAAAGGGGACGGCATGGATGTTGCCGTGGTCGTCTTGAATCTGATAAAGACCCTCATGGTTAGGGTTAGACGTGAGATCGTCTCCCGGTTGCTTCTGCTCGTGCGGGATCGCACCAACCGAACTAAAGTCTAACTTGCCAGCAGCGGGCGAGTCATCGTAGCCGAAAGTGACGCCGTGCGATCGGCGTGGTTCTTTTTTTTGCGCAGGCGGCTGTGCCGGCTGGGTTGCCGGGATCGCACCAACCGAACTGAAGTCAATCTGGGGCACTACTGGACCACCTGAAGTTTCGGATCAATTTTCTTCGCAGCATCTAGGTTATTGGGATCAATCCAGTGGCCCGTCCCATCCGAAGCGTTGAAGTAGATATAATTATCGGGAACATCCTGTGGACGCTGAGGAAGGTTCGATGGCGTTTTCTTGCTACCTCCCATAACTGTACCGATCTCACGATTCAATCTCTCTTCTTCATACGCCTTTTGCGTCTCTTTGGCTGCTGACTCCATCTCATGCACCATGTTTCGGAGCATGGTCGTATTCATGGTACCGTCTATAAATTGGGAGTACATCGAACTCAACCGCTCACCGTAAGTACCAGCCGCCAAGTTCCTCTTCACCTCAATATCGTTTAAACGACCTGCTCCCTGAATCTGTGAACGAGTATAGGCCATGAGAATATCGTTGGAGCTGGCCGGATTGAGATGCAGAAACGCATTTTTTGCGATACCAAACTGCACCTTCTTTGTATTCGCATCTTCCTCCAGCTTTGTCAGGCTGGCGTCGGGTGCCCCCATGAGGGGCTGGCCGGCTGAAACATGGCCTTTCTGGGGGCCACTAGGGGGCGTTGTGGTTCCGGTTGGGGCGGCAGCACCTCTTGGGGGCTTCGTGCGCCGTGTCGGGCCACTGGGAGATGGCGCGGTGCCGTTATTTCCATACTTCGACTGGTCTTCGTGGAGTTTCTGGGCGTAGAGGTTTGCTGCCGTGGCATCCTTGAAGGTTCCGAGATTGTTTCCGGTCTTTTTGTACTGGTCAAGGGCCTCCGCCTGCGTCAACTGCCGCGCTGGGTAGGTTTTACCATCGCCCACCCCCGGATAGAGCACTTCCTTTCCGTCAATCTCGGAACTCATTGAAAACACGCTAGAATGTGTTCCGTCTGGATTTTGGATGTTTGGCCTGGTTCTCAGGTCGATGTTTCCCGGCTGGACAAGTCCCGGAATCTGCTTGCCAACGAGAGACTGGGTAATCGTCAACGGATAGCTTTCAGGTACAGGAAGCGGCTCGTCCCCTAAACTGAATGCCTTCATGCCGCGTGGCGGAGCAGGCTTTGGCCCACGGTCATGCGAATTGACCTCTGTAATCGGAACCCAGCGATGTTGGTCGTCCTGTTTGAGTGTTGTTGTGGTCGAAGATGTATCCCCGCGTCCTTCCCATGCCCACAGTTCGCGGACATAGTTTTGGGCCTCAAGCGGCATTTTTTCGGGGTCAAGGCCATTTTCGGTGGCGTATTCGGTCATGGCCGCACCCAGAGATCCGAGTTTCGGAGTAGCTGATGCAGATGGCTTGTTGTATGCGTTCCAGTCCTTCGGCTCAGTTCCGGGGACATACCACGCCGTAGTCTTGCCGTCAGGAGAAACGTATTCCCGCGTCGTCCCTGTTTCCTTCGGCTGCGGAACGACAATCGCTTGCGCGTTGCGGAACTTCTGCCGCTCCGCTGCCCGCTGATCTTCTGGCAGTTTGGCCCAATCGTCATCCGTCCAGCCAGCGTACTTGTCGTAGACGGCTTGCGCCTGCTGTTTGTCGAGTGTGTTCTGAGCACCAACCACGCCAGCCTGCCCCAGCGTCTGCTGCGTCTGCCGCTGCTGCTTGGCTTGGTGGCTATTCGCCCACGCCACCAAACTCTGAATCTGCCCGAACAATGGTGGACCAGCCT
>CAZKJB010000264.1:0-6029 GCA_964552975.1 uncultured Occallatibacter sp.
CGTGACCAGGCATGGGTGGAGTCGCTGGGGGCGAAGAGTCTGGCTGAATTGCGGGCGATGCCCGCAAGTACAGTGATTGAAGCTGCAAGGAAGAGCGGCGCGGTGGGGTTTACGCCGGTGATCGACGGACGGTTTCTGACCCAAGGAGTTCCAGAGACCTACGCGGAGGGCAAGCAGGCGCATGTGCCGTTGTTGGCGGGATGGAACCGCGACGAAAGAAGCGGTACTTTATCAAAGGGCATGACCGCGGAGAAGTGGAAGGCATTCGCGGCGGCGCAATATGGAAAGCGGGCTGAGGAGTTTCTGGCGGCGTTTCCAGCAAACAGCGACGATGAGGCTGTGCAATCAGCAGACGCTTTTACCACCGAAGGGTTCATTGGCATCGGAACCTGGCAATGGGTCGAAGCTCAGACCAAGACTGGCGGTGCGCCCGTCTACCGCTTCCACTTCGAGCTACCGGCGCCTGCGAGCGAGATGCACCCGGAGGGGAAATATGCCTGGCACTCTGACGAACTGGAATATGTATTTGGGACACTTGATGTGCGGCATGGATCAGTATGGCGGCCCGAAGATCGCAAACTGAGCGAAGAGGTGATGGACTACTGGACGAACTTTGCGAAAACCGGTGATCCGAATGGGAAGGGACTGCCGCACTGGCCGCGCTATGACCAGGAGCACGCGCTGATTCATCTGGACAAATCGATCACGAGCGGGCCGGACGCAACACGCCCGCAGTACGAATTCCTACAGAGTGAAATGTCGGGAAATGGAAAGTGAGTGAGGGGAAAGCGTCTTACTGATGCACGCCTGAAGCTTCAACGAACCCTGCGGTCTGCGATGGAGCCAGGCCGCTTGCAGGTGCGGGGGATGAGAAATTCGCATCCTTGGCGTTGATGGCGTTGGAATAATCGGCACCCAGGCCAAGCTTTACAAGTGCCCGCGAATCTGGCATCAGTTTCGTCTGCCAACCATGGTCAGCTTGATACTTCTGCATGGCGGCGACGGTGGTTGCGTCCCATTTACCGTCGGCATCGCCTGTGAAGTAGTGTTCACGGATCAGCGCCTGCTGAATCTGCGTGACGCGCTCCGGCTCGATAGCCTGCTGGCCGCGAACGCGGGACCGGCGCTTTGATTTTAGAGACTTGTGCGTGCCGCTGGATTGCTCACTGGTGGGCGAGCGGTGGACATTCGAAGCGAATACCGGCAGCGCCATGAGGGCCGTGGACATCAAGACTGCCAGAGTTGCCTTAGTTGTAATCACGCAATTACCGCCCATATTCAAAAAAGATAAGCCGTAGCGCTTCGTAAAAGTCTATCCAAACGAAAGAGTTACGGCAAGAACAAAGTCAGCCCTAGGTTACCAAAGAGTCCAATCTGGGAACTATGTGCCGGCAACGAGGATGCGCTGCCGGCGCGGAACGACGAGAACTATAACGTGCCTCCGATGTAGTTGATGCCCTGGTCGGGATGGCGCGGGTCAATGATTTCAAAGACCACATCATCTCCGGCTTTGAGCTTGTTTACGACGGCATTGAATTGGTCCTTGGTGCCAGTCGGCTGCCGGTTAACGTGCGTAATCACGAGTCCAGGCTCGAGTCCCTGCAAATCGCCAAAGGATCCGGTGCGTACCGAGTCAATTGCCACGCCGGGGCTGTGCAGCTTGGAGGCGACAGCGGGCGGGATCTCGTGGACAACGATGCCCAACTTTGTTTCGCCGACATCCCCGCCGTTGTCCGGATTGGATTCCGGCTGCGGATTACCGAGGTCGGCAAACACCTTGTCGCGATCGCCAATGGTGACGGTTGTATCTTCCGATTTACCCTCGCGCGTGTAGCCAAGGCGGATGGTCGATCCCGGCCGGCGGCTGGCAATTTCGTTGACCAGGTCGTCGCCGTCTTTAATGTTGCGGCCGTCGATGGTGTTGATGATGTCGCCCGCCTTGAGGCCGGCCTTATCAGCGGGGCCGCCCGGTTGCACTTCCTGCACCAGAACGCCAGTCTTGAAGCCGTAAACGCGATTGACGGCGCCCGACAAACCCTCGCGGAATTGAATGCCGATAGAGCCGCGCGTGACCTTGTGGCTGGGACTGATGAGGTCGTTGTAGACCGCGACGACAGTGTTCGAGGGCATGGCGAAGCCGATTCCCTGGTAGCCGGCCGATTGCGTGTAGATGGCGGTATTGACGCCAATGACTTCGCCGTTCATGTTGAGCAGCGGCCCGCCAGAATTGCCCGGATTTATGGCTGCGTCAGTTTGGATGAAGTGCTGGAACTGGCCGGGAGCACCCTGATCGATCGTCCGGTTCTTGGCGGAAATAATGCCGGCGGTGACTGTTTGCGCCAAAGCAAATGGGCTGCCGATGGCCTCAACCCAGTCACCCACTTGCGTTGTGTCGGAGTTTCCCATCTTCATTGTCGGCAGCGGCGTGCTGGTATCGATCTTGATGACAGCGAGATCCGTGGCCTTATCGACGCCGATGACGCGTGCTGGACGACCTAGATCCTGCGTGTCAGGGTCAGTGGACAGCTTGACGTAGATCTTGTCGGCCTTGTCGACAACGTGGTTGTTGGTAATGATGTAACCCTTGGAATCGACGATGAAGCCTGAACCGAGCGATTCCTGGACCTGTCCAGTGTCACCGCCCTGATCAGGACCACCGGGGACCTGGCCGCCGAAGAAACGATTGAAGAAGTCCTGGAAGTTGTCAGGGCCCTGCTGATTGTTGTCCTGATTGTCATCGTCGGGATTCTGCTGGTTGGGCTGCGTGCGCATGTGGGGGTTGCGGCGCCCGTGATCGCTGGATTCTTTGGGCAGAGTCTGCGTGTTGATGTTGACCACTGCGGGTCCGACGGCCTTGGCGATTCTGACAAAATCATTGGGCGGGGTCGCCGAGTCGACGACCTTGAGGGGAGTTGCGTCTGCGCTGTCGCTCTGCTTCTCCTGACCACGGACGCCATGGGCTGCATAAGATCCAGCCACAACGGCAATCGAAAGCGTGGCAAGAAGCACGAATGCCGAGGCGAGACGGCGCGAGCGGAGACGATCGATCAATTTCATAGACTTCAATGACCTCGTAAGGCGTCCGGCGCGTTGGCCGGAATGATGATTGCGCCTGCTCTTAGTATAGTCAGTCGCGGGCTGATCCGGCAGGTTCCAAGGGGGTGTCTGGCTCTACGAATTAAGCGCAACGCGGCGCTTGTACATATAGACGCAACGACGGGCAAAACAGTCGTCCAAGGCCAAGGCAATTGCAGCGGCTGTGAGCGGATGGGTTTTCCGCGCCGCAGTGGATGCTGACGCGTCGCAGGGCCGGGCTAAAGTTCTGCGGCCCACTCGAGCATGGCCATGGTGAGCAGCAATACGCGCTTCAGAGCAAGGTCGCGGTCTTTTGCCGAATACCACTCCTGAAGAGTGTGGGCTGCGCCACCCTCTCCGCCCGCACCCATCGAGAGCGATGGCACGCCGAGCGAGAGCGGAATGTTAGCGTCAGTCGAACCCAGGCGGAGATCGGTACGCAGGCCAAGATGACGGTCGACCGCACGCAATGCGGCGAGAAGCGGGGAATCATCGGGAAGATTTGCGGCGGGCCGGTCGCCTATTTTGGAGATTGCAAACGAGAGGCTTCCGCGCGAGCCGGATCGCAAGCTTCGGGATTTGGTGTTGCAACGATCGACGGCATCTTCAACGGCGCGATGCAATGCGACTTCGAGGCGCAGCAATTGCTCGGCGTCAGTTGATCGGAAATCGACGGTGGCCTGGGCGCTTTCAGGGATGGAGTTGACACTAATGCCGCCGCGAATGGTTCCGAGATTGAGCGTGGTGAGCGGGGCTTCGGGCAGTGGCGTGTCGGCAACCGCGGCCAGTGCGGCTGCGAGTGCTGCGATGGGGTTGGGCGTTCCAGCGTCTGTGAAGCTATGGCCGCCGGGCCCTTTGATCTCGACCTGGTAGCGGCGGCTGCCTAGCGCTTGCGTTACGGCGCCGTCGGAGCCCGCGCCGTCGAGAACAATATGTGCCGCGATGCGGCCGGCAAGCGGGTTGTGCTGGTAGAAGTGGCGCACGCCGCGCAGGTCGCCTTCGCCTTCTTCGCCGACGTTTCCAAGAACAGCGAGCGGAATTGGAAGGTCCAATCCAGCGTGAAGAAGCGCGCGGACCAGGGCCATCATTCCCACGACGCCGGCTCCGTTGTCGCAGGCGCCGGGAGCCATTAAGCGCTCGCCGTCAAGTACTGGATGGATTGGCGTGCCGGGCGGAAATACGGTATCGAGATGCGCCGAAACCAGGACAACCGGCCCGCTGCTTTCCGGTGGCAACTTGTGAGCCGGCAAAATTCCGAGGACGTTTCCAGCTGCGTCGGTCTCGACGTGACTGAGACCCATCTCGGTGAAGCGCTTGGCGAGCCAAGCGGCGCGGACCTGCTCGCCATAGGACGGCGCGGGAATAGCGACCAGCTCGGCCTGCCAATCCATGATGGTCTTGGGATTTCCGTGCAGCCAGGCAAACGCGGCGTGAATGGGCCGTAAAGCGGCCAGTGCCGTGACGCGCGAAAAGGCCGAGTTGGGAAGCGAGAGCAACATCAGACGATTTCAGACTAGCAGGGGCGCTGGATTGAGGCTGGTCTTAGCCTTCAGTGAAGGTGCGCAGAAGAAGTGACTGCAGGGCAAGCGGAGCTGGTCGGCGACCATCGTCCTCAAGAAATAAAATACTGTGCTTCAAATAAAACTCTGCTCGTCGTAATCGACCGAATGAAGAAACAATCCTTTCGCCGGCGCAGTGGGGCCAGCCGCTGAGCGGGAGCGCGCGGCGAGAATGCCTGGAAGCTGGTCGAGCGCGAGATGTCCACGACCGATATCGAGCATCGTTCCCACAAGATTGCGAACCATGTGATGAAGGAAGCCGTTGCCGCGCACTCGGTAGATCAGGAGTTCGCCCGCATCGGTTGCGCGTTGCTCCCAGGCGGACGAAAAGATAGTCCGGAGAGTAGACCCCGGAGCGACGTTTAATTCAGTCGGCGCCTCATCGGCAGGTTTGGATGTCGCGCGGCGCGTGAGGTCGGGGTCTGTCGCGGCGAAGCTTTGGAAATCATGTTCGCCTTCGAAGACGCGGGCGGCGGCCTGAAGCGCGTCCAGATTCAGCGCGGATGGGTAGCAGTAGACGTAGCGAGCGATAAAGGGCGGACAGTCGGCATCGCGAAGAATCCTGTATTCGTATGTTTTGGCGATGGCAGAGTGTCGCGCATGGAAGCTGCTGTGCACTGCATTGGCTTCGGAGACGCGGATCGATGGGGGAAGAGTGCGATTGAGAGCGCGCGCCAGGTTTTCTGCCGGAATGGGTGCTGCGAGCGCAAAGCTGGCGACCTGGGCGAGCGCATGAACGCCGGCGTCTGTTCGGCCAGAGCCTTGGGGTAGCGGTGCTTCGCCAGTCACGCGGCCCAGGGCGGCCTGCAATTCCCCCTGGATGGTTGGAAAGCCAGGCTGAACCTGCCAGCCCTGGTAGTCGGTCCCGTCATAGGCGAGTGTGAGACGCCAGTTCTGAAATTCTGAGTCGCGTTGGGGTGTCTCAGTCACAGGAGGCCTGATAACAGGGTACTTGAGGGAGGCTGATGGGGCTCGAATCGGCAAGTCCTGCACATCCGGTGAATTTCGGGGGGGAATTCACAGGATGGATGTTGCCGAGAAGACGGGGTCTGAGGTATTTTACTAACCAGTTAGTTAAAAACCTAGATCAGATGATCCGAAAGGGATTAGCGCAAGTCTTGAATTGATCGGGCAGGCTCGAAAGCGTCCTCGATCCAGCGAAACGGGACGATTTGGGGAACGATCGGGGTATCGATTTCGTTATCAATGAAGAGCAATTGGTGGAGCATTGCAGTTCAACCTAGCGGCGATAATCGTGAAGAGAAACCCGCAATTTGCATCCAGTGCGGATTCCTGGCCGATTCCAGGCTTATCGTTCAGCGTGCCAAAAGATTTTGTGGAGAGGAAACATGCATTCATTCAAGTTTGGTGTGTGTGATGGGGGGCGAGCAGCCG
>CAZKJB010000265.1:0-5981 GCA_964552975.1 uncultured Occallatibacter sp.
AAAGACGGCCAGCACATGCTCGTCTCTGTGGGTTCCGGCTCCAACGTGGACGACCCCGACACTCATCCAAGGGAATTCCACCGCGCCGATGTCCTGGAATTTACACCCGAAGGCAAGTTCATCGAAGTGTACGCCTACGGCATCCGCAACTGTGTCGGCGAAGCCATCAATCCAATCACCGGCCAGCTCTGGTGCTCCACCAACGAGCGCGATAACCTGGGCAATCGTCTTGTCCCGGACTATGTCACCTCCATAAAAGAAGGTGGTTTCTACGGTTGGCCCTGGTATTACATGGGCGGGCATCAGGATCCGCGGCTGCCGCAGCCGTGTGCCGATGGCACCGGCCCTAACGCCCAGGCTGCCGTGCTCACTGCAGACGAGGCGAAGTCCTGCAAGCGCACTGATCTTTCCTCGAAGGTGATCACTCCGGATGTTCTGGTTCAACCCCACATGGCTTCGCTTGAGATGACTTTCTACCCGTCTGCCGGCGAATTTCCCAAGCAATATGACGGCGATGGCTTCGCCGCCGAACACGGTTCCTGGAACCGAAAGAACCGCGCGGGCTACGAAGTCATCCGCATCCCGATGCACAACGGCCACGCCGATGGCAGTTACGAAGACTTTCTCACGGGCTTCGTCACGAAAGATGGCCAGGTCTGGGGCCGTCCCGTAGGCGTAGCCATTGCGATGGACGGAAGCATATTCGTCACAGACGACGGTTCGCGCTCCGTCTGGCACGTCACCTACGTCGGCAAATAAGTCCCGGCCTTTGTGGTCGAGGTTCTAAAGTCCGGCAGTGTGTCATTTACGCTGCCGACCGTTGCCCCGCCGAGTCCAGGGCCCACGGGCTTGGGAAAAACCTTCCCGAGTCAAGGCGCGGCGGGGCGCGAAGAAAACACTCGGGGAGACCTTATGGAATATCAATCGATTCGTGTCGTCCGCCCAGGACAGTTAGACTCTGCGACGGCTCAAACACCCGGATCGCAGCGCCTTGCAGCAATCCATGCAGCAGCCGGGATCGAATCGCCTATGTGGGGAGGCCTGTTCCTGGTCGAACCGGGCGCCCGAACAGGCATCCATCACCATGGAGAGCAGCACACGATCGCCTACGTGCTCAGCGGATCTTCTTATGTTCGATGGGGCGAGAGAGGCGAGTTCAATGCGACGCTGCAGGCAGGGGATTTCCTTTTCGTTCCGGCGTGGCTTCCACACCAGGAGATCAATCCTTCCGGCGACGTGCCCTTCCAATGGGTAGTTGTCCGCAGCACTTCCGAACCCATCGTCGTGAATCTGCCTGACGACTTCTGGGGTGATATCGACTTAGGTGCGACGCATCCGCGCATTTCCGGCTGAAATCTCATTGCATTGAAGATCCACAAATGCATTCGAGGATGTTACGCTTACCCGTTGGTATAGCCTAGCCAGGACGGATTCTGGATCGTCCCGTCGAAATGCGAGCTGGTCTTGAAGAGTTCAAACTTCCCAGTCATCGCAGCTTCCTTTGTTTTCGCAAGAATCGCGGCCACCTCCTGTCTGTCCATGGGCCTGAAGCTTTGCACGGCTTGGAACGCCTGATCGAGGATTGCCGGGGAGTCGATGCCGGTGATGACCACAGACGCCGGCGAATTCAACCCGAAGTGTAATGCCTCCGTTGGAGTTACTGTCTTGCTTTCGAGGATGAAGTGATCTCCAAAGGTCTTCATGGCAAGTATGGCAGTGCCATTCTCTTGCGCTACCGGCGCAACCCCATTCAGAAACGATCGGAAATGCGCATCCATCACGTTGATTGGCATCTGCACGGTGTCGAAGTGAAATCCGTGCTGGTCGGCGGTCTCAAACATGCGCAAGTGTACGCTGGGATCTTTGTGCCCCGTGAATCCGATGTAGCGAACCTTTCCAGCTTGTTTTGCTTCGAGAACAGCCTCGATGGCGCCACCCGGGGCAAAGATCACATCGGGATCGTCGAGACGAATGACCTCGTGGAATTGCAGGAGATCGATCGTGTCCGTTTGCAGGCGTCCCAGCGATTCCTCAATCTGCCTGGCAGCGGTTTTCTTGTCCCTGCCGTCAATCTTTGTCATCAAAAACACCTTTTGTCGATAGCCATCGCGTAGTGCCTGCCCCATCCGGACCTCGCTGATGCCGCCGTTGTAGTCCCAGCAGTTGTCCAAGAACGTGATGCCGCGGTCGATTGCGGCACGGATCAGGCGGATGCTTTCGTCTGGGTCTTGCTGTTTCCCCAGGTGATAACCGCCTAAGCCGATCGCGGAAACTCGTTCGCCCGTGCGCCCAAGCTCTCGATAAATCATGTTCGGGGACTCAGGCCGCTGAGTGGTGGGGGAGGGCTGAGTGTTTTGTGCGCCCGCGGAGGTAGCGGTTCCTGCGGCAGCAACGGCGACGGTCCTTAGGAAATCTCTTCGGTCCATGAATGGCTCCTCTCAGGGAAGTTTTGATGGTGTGCATGCAGGCCAGCCCGCAGAAACTCGCGAATCAATCCAAATGGCGCGGCAATGTGGCTCTCAATTGATCCAGGAGTCTTAAAGAGCTCCGTCATCGATACTTCTTATCTCAGAGAATTGCTTTCACCACGCCGCCGTCTACCCGCAGCGCGGCGCCGTTGGTGGCCGAAGAAAGCTCGCTCGCAACATAAGTGACCATCGCCGCAACCTCGTCTACGGTGGCAAAGCGCTTGAGCAGGGACGAGGGCCGCACATGCTCGAAAAACTCTTTCTCAATCAATTGTTTCGACTTGTTCTGTTGCTTCGCCACCGCCTCGACGAAGGCGCCCACGCCCTCCGACTCGGTCGGGCCGGCAAGAATACTGTTCACCGTCACGCCGGTGCCCGCCACAGACTCCGCAATGCCTCGCGCCACCGCCACCTCCGCCGTCTTGGTCATTCCGTAATGCACCATCTCTGGCGGAATCTGAACCGCCGACTCGCTCGAGATGAAAAGAATCCGCCCCCAGTTCTTTTTTAGCATTCCCGCAAGGTAATGTCGCGCCAGCCGCACTCCGCTCATGACATTGACTTCGAAAAAGCGGTACCAATCCGCATCGGGAATCTCGGTGAACGGCTTCGGCTCAAAAATGCCGACATTATTTACCAGCACATCCACTATGGGCAGTTTCGCAATTACAGCCTCAGCTCCGGCTGAACTTGAAAAGTCCGCTACGATGCCATCGACTCTGGCAGCCGCAGCATACGACCGTATCGCTGCCACGGCCGCATCCACGCGCTTCTGCGTGCGTCCGTTCACATACACATGCGCAGCTTCGGCGGCAAGCATACGGGCAGTTGCAAAACCAATCCCTGCCGTCGATCCGGTTACCAGCGCCACCTTATCAGTGAGCTTCAAGTCCACCGTATCCTCTCAATCAAGCCAACGTCCATTTGATGAAGCGAATTTCTCAAACGGCTTGAACCGACACACTCAGCTGAGATCAAGACAGTTTCCGGGCTGCCAACGACAGGAGCATTTTGTGATGTCTTGCCGAAGCGACCTTTAAATGTCGAGGTCCACGATACCAGCTAAGCCTCGACTTTCGTCGCTCGACCGATAACATACGGGGTTATCGCGGAAAGGTCCAAGTTGCCATTTGTGAGGACATTGCATGCAAGTACGGTTTGGGCGACAGAGGCCGCGGGCAAATCGGCGCCGGACATCGACGCGGCATCCATCACGAGATCCATGTCTTTGCTCATCAGCCGCAGTGGGAATTCCGGAGAGTAGTCATCGTCCTTGATCTTTCGGAATTTCCCCTGCATCGCCGGAGCGACCACCGCCGTCTTGGAAAGGACATCGAGCAGAACATCTCGATCGATCTGAAGATGCTCTCCGAGGGAGACTGCTTCTGCGATTGCCTGCATATCAAGGCCCAGGAGAAGGTTGACGACCAACTTCATTTGAACGCCTGAAGACCCGGGTCCAATCAGGAACCACTGCCTGGCAATCGACTCGAAAATCGGGACACATTGCTCGAAGGTCTCCTTGTCACCGCCGGCGAGCAATGTAACGGTTCCAGCCTCGACGGCCGGTGTCGATCCAGAGATGGCCACATCGAGGAAGCTAACACGTTTCGCACGGGCCTCCTGATGCAGGCGGCGCGATAATTCCGGCGAGATCGTGCTCATTTCGAGGATGATCGTACCCGGCCTTGCTGTAGAAATGACGCCGCCCTCGTCGAGGTAGACGGATCGAACGGCTGCATCGTTTGCCAAGGAGGACAGAATCACATCCGATTCAGCAACGAGGTCCGCGATGGATGGTGCAATGGCAATCCCCCATTGGTTCAGTTCATCTGCAGGCTTTGGACTGCGGTTCCACGCTCGAATCTTCCATCCAAATGAATCCAACCGCCGCGTGAGCCGGCTTCCCATGAGTCCGAGGCCGATGAATCCAACTTGAGTATTGAGTTTGTCGAGTATTGGTGCTGGCATGACGCAATCTCCTTGTCATCTGGCGGTCGTTTCGCCGCTAGAGGCGATCGATCCGCAATACTGTATTGCACGTTTCTCGCCATCCCACACGATTCGCATCATTTCAGAATCAGCCACATAGAGTTTGTTGCCCGGCGTACGGTCCCGACTCCTGTCCGAGTTTCGACATTCAATGACGGGGGGCCGTCACGGTCGCTCATGCCCGTCCCCAAAGCCTTTTAAATCCTGGAATTAATTCTCAAATCGAGTGGCCTTGAAACTGCATCTGACAAGACGAGAACCGAATGCGCGCCGGGGCGGGATAGCCGGAACATACGTCGTCGGCACGACACCTGCGCTCGCTGTCGTATGCCAGGTGGCCATGATCTTCGGATTTAGACTCGAACTGTTCAGGATTTGTCGACCCTTTGTGACCTGAAAACTGACTCCGCGAAGTGCGCCGCCAAAGAGCTTTACGTAAGTTTACTCTCGGGAATACCATGCAAATTCAGTAACGGAGGGTGCGCAGCATATGACAGCTACGATAAACGGCAGGTCTCAGGCAATCCAGTCTGGAGAACGCCTGATCGATCTGATCAACCGTTGCGGGACCGAAGTCCCACACGTCTGTTATCACCCCCAACTTGGACCGATCCAAACTTGCGATACCTGCATGGTCGAGGTCGACGGCAAGCTGGTGAGAGCTTGTGGCACCACGGCTGCGGAGGGCATGAATGTGGTGACGTCGTCGCCGCGCGTGGACGCAGCGCAGCGCGAGGCCTTTGACCGCATCCTCGGCAATCACATGCTTTATTGCACGGTCTGCGACAACAACAACGGCAACTGCACCATTCATAACACCACCAAGTTGCTCGCGGTTGAGCATCAGGAGATTCCTTACAAGCCCAAGCCCTACGAAGTGGATATGTCCAATCCCTTCTATCGCTACGATCCCGACCAATGCATTCTCTGCGGCCGCTGCGTTCAGGCCTGCCAGACTCTCGAGGTGAATGAAACGCTCAGCATCCGGTGGGAAGATGAGCACCCCCGTGTTTTATGGGATGGTGGCAAGCCGATCGGCGAATCGAGTTGCGTTTCATGCGGCCATTGCATCACAGTATGCCCCTGCAATGCGCTGATGGAACGGTCGATGCTTGGAGAGGCCGGCTATATGACCGACCTACCCAAGACTGCACTCGACGGCATGATCGATGTGGTCAAGGACATCGAGCCGGAGATGGGCTATGGCTCCATTATGAAAGTTTCCGAGATCGAATCGCACATGCGCGAATCGCGCATCAAGCGAACCAAGACCGTCTGTACTTATTGCGGAGTGGGCTGCAGCTTCGATATCTGGACCAAAGACCGCCATATTCTGAAAATAGAGCCCTTGGAGGGCGCGGCCAATGGAGTTTCCACTTGCATCAAGGGCAAGTTCAGCTGGGGGCACATCAACAGCGCCGACCGCCTGACCAAGCCGCTCATCCGCGAAGGAGACACCTTCCGCGAAGCCTCATGGGACGAGGCATTGTCATTGGTAGCGCGCAGATTTACCGAGATCAA
>CAZKJB010000266.1:0-5974 GCA_964552975.1 uncultured Occallatibacter sp.
GCATCTACAACGGGTACTGGTTCTGGGGCCGGCCGTCGGTCGTCGATCTCTGGCACGACCTGCGCGCTCTGATGAGCGAAATCCGCCCCGACTGGGATCTGAGTGCTCCGGGCCTTCGAGAGGCCTGGAACGCGGGCGACTTAACGCGGTTCCACGGATGGGACAAGGGCGAAAAACCGGCGCCGGACGGGGCGAAAAAGGGCCAAAGCTGAGTCCCTTCTCAAATTACTCTGATCTCGGGATAGCACCATCTTATCCTCGGCTTTATCCCGACTACACCCGGCCGGTACTTTTCTGCAACTTCCGATACGTAAAGCTTTAGATCCATCGAAGGGCACCGGCCCTCCGGCACTCCGGTTCGAACGCAATGCCCCTTCGCTTCGTCTATCTTCAAGTAAAGACTGATACCCTTGATCTGGAGCACTTTGTTGGGGATTGCCGGCGCGCGCCTTGAGCGCAAACCCGGCGGGCGCGTACATGGCAGAATTCGTCATCAAGTTAGCCGATGAGCGTGGCCGCGTGCAGGAGCAGGTGCAGACGGCGGCCACCGCCGAAGAATTGCGGGCCCGTTTTGCCCACGCGGGTTACCACGTCTTCAGTGTCCGAGCGCGCGGCGGCATCGCCACGGCCCGGCGCAAGGTCAATCTTGAGCCGTTTCTCATCTTCAATCAGCAGTTCCTCACCCTCATCCGTGCCGGCCTTCCCATCCTCAGCTCGCTCGAAATGCTGGGCAAAATTCAGAAAAACTCGCAGTTCGCCGGGCAGCTGGAAGATGTAGCCCACCGCGTGAAAAATGGCGAAGCGCTTTCCGCAGCCTTCGAGGCGCAGAGCGGTTTCCCGTTGATGTACACCACTACGCTTCTGGCAGGCGAGCGCTCCGGCAACCTGCAGGAGGTTCTGGAGCGCTATGTCAGCTTCCAGAAAATCGCGCTCACCTTTCGCAAAAAGCTTGTCGCGTCGCTCATCTACCCCACGCTGCTCATGACGCTCGTGATCAGCCTTCTCATCTTTCTTCTCACCGTCGTTGTCCCGCAGTTTGCCGAGTTATATGACCAACTGGGCTCCCAGCTGCCCGCCATGACCATCGCCCTTATGTCGTTCGGACGGTGGCTGCAGCACAACATCCTTTGGCTGGCGCTGGCCCTCCTCATCATCGCCGCCGTTTCCTACCGCTTCGCCATCACCGAGCGCGGCAGGGACTTCGCCGACAGCGTTCGCGTGCGGCTACCGATCTTCGGCAAAATCTGGCTTAAGTATCAAGTGGCGCTCTTCGCGCGCACGCTTTCCACGTTGCTCACGGGCGGATTGCCGCTGGTGCCTTCGCTTGAAACAGCGGCCCGGTCGATTTCTTCGCGCAAGGTTTCCAAAGCTGTCCAAACGTCGGTGGTAACTGTGAGCGAGGGCAAAAGCCTGGCTGACTCGCTCATCAAGACCGGCGTTTTCCCTGATCTGGCCTCGGAAATGATCACAGTCGGCGAACAGACCGGCGCATTGCCGCAAATGTTGAACTCCGTTGCCGAATTTTTTGAGGAAGATGTCTCGACGGCGCTGACAGCGGCGCTGGCGCTCATTGAACCGGCCATTCTCATTGTCATGGGCGTGGTTGTCGTCTTCGTTCTCATCTCGCTTTACCTGCCCATCTTCTCGCTGGGGCAGGCCACCGGGATGTGACGAGCGGATTTGTGGGTCTGCTTGCAGGCCCAGGAGCTTTTCGAATGCCTGAAACCAACGTACTCCTCCCCCCGGCGCCTGCCAGTCAGGAAGAACGCGCACAAGCTGAAGCTCTGGCGCGGCGCTATCACGCCGAGTTCGTTGACCTGAAAAACTTCAAGATTCAGCACGACCTGCTGCGCACCGTGCCCGTCGAGCTGATGTTCCGCTACAACTTTGTGCCCATCGAGCAATTGCAGGACGCGCTGATTATCGCGGTCAGCGACCCCTCTCAGCTGATGGTGCTGGACGAGGTGGCGGGACTGCTGGGCCATCGCATCATCCCCCGCGTGGCCATGCTCTCGCAGATCACCGACCTGCTCAAGAAGACCGAGCAGTCGCAGCGGGTGCTGGACGAAGCCAGCGAAGGGCTCACCTTCGATGTGCTCACCGGCGAAGACTCCAGCGACGAAAACATCTCCATTGAGAAGCTGACCAGCGAAGAGGACATCAGCCCCATCATCCGGCTGGTGGATACGACCATCTTCACCGCTCTGGAGCGCCGCGCTTCCGACATTCACATCGAGACCAACGACGACTCGGTGGTGGTGAAGTACCGCATCGACGGCGTGCTTCAGGCGGCCATGGCGCCCATCGCCCGCGAGCACCACTCCACCATTCTGAGCCGCATCAAGATCATGAGCGAGCTGGACATTGCCGAGCGCCGCGTTCCCCAGGACGGCCGCTTCCGGGTTCGCTACAAAGGCCGGCTGATCGACTTCCGCGTCTCCATCATGCCCACCGTGCACGGGGAAAACGCCGTGCTCCGCGTGCTGGACAAGGAGTCGATGAGCGAGAAGTTTCACAACCTGACGCTGGACGTGGTGGGATTCGCCGAGGCGGATCTGGTCCGCTTCCGCCGCTACATTCGCGAGCCGTACGGCATGGTGCTGGTCACCGGCCCCACCGGTTCCGGCAAAACCACCACGCTCTACGCCGCGCTCAACGAGATCAAGAGCGACGAAGACAAGATCATCACCATCGAAGACCCGGTCGAGTACCAGATTCGCGGTATCACGCAGATTCCCGTCAACGAGAAAAAGGGCCTGACCTTCGCCCGCGGCCTGCGCTCGATTCTCCGCCACGACCCCGACAAAATCCTGGTGGGCGAAATCCGCGACCAGGAGACGGCGCAGATCGCCATCAACTCCGCGCTCACCGGGCATCTGGTCTTCACCACCGTCCACGCCAACAACGTGGTTGACGTGCTTGGCCGCTTTCTGAACATGGGTGTCGAGGCCTACAACTTCGTCTCCGCGCTCAACTGCATCCTCGCCCAGCGGCTGGTGCGCACTGTTTGCGAGTACTGCGTCCGCCCCGTCCGCTACGACGACGATTTCCTCGCCGCGAGCGGCATGGACCTCAACGAGTGGCGCGGCTTCCCCTTCCGCGAAGGCGTGGGCTGCATGGAGTGCGGCGGCACAGGCTATCGCGGCCGTACCGCCATACACGAACTGCTAGACTTAACCGATCCCATTCGCGAGCTGATTCTCGCCAAGAAACCCACCTCGGAAGTGCGCAAGCTGGCGCAGCGAGAGGGCATGAGCTTCCTGCGCGAATCGGCCCTGGAACGGGTCCGGCGCGGGATCACTACGCTCAAAGAAATCAACAAGGTTACATTTATTGAAGCATCGCGTTAACAAATACGACTGATGTTTTTGAAATCCAAACCCGGTAAGAGCACCGCAGGCAGGCCGCCCGCCGCGATCGAAGTCACGCCTGAGGGCGTGCTTGCCGCTGCTTTCACTGGTTCGTCAAGCGAGCCCGCCTGGGCCTTTCGCAGCCTGGCCTCCGGCGCCGTTGTTCCTCACATTGAAGAGCAAAACGTGCGCTCGCCTGAAGCCCTCACATTGACCATTCGCGCGGCTTTGTCGCAGGTTACGCCGCGTACCCGCGACATCACCCTCATCCTGCCTGACACGCTTGTGCGCGTCTTCGTGCTCGATTTCGATACCCTGCCCGCCAAGCCTGCTGAAGCGCTTTCCGTGGTCCGCTTCCGTCTTCGCAAAATGGTTCCCTTCGATGTGGAGCACGCTGCAGTGAGCTACCAGGTGCTTTCGAAAAGCGAGACGGAGCTGAAATTGCTGGCCGCCATTGTGCCCGGCGCCATTCTGGCCGAATATGAATCTGCAGTCCGCGCCGCGGCCTTCGAACCTGGCGTTGTCCTCTCGTCGTCGCTTGCCGCGCTTGAAGCCGTGGACAAAATGGAGGCCGTGCTTTCAGCCAATCTGAGCACCATGGCCATCACGACAACCATCGCCAACGGCCAGGATCTGCTGCTCTATCGCACAGTCGACTTGCCGCAGGATTCCCTGCCGCGCATGGGCGAAATCCAACGCAGCATCGCCGTCGCCGCGGCGTACTTTGAAGACAAGCTGGGCGCGCGCCCGCGCACTCTCAACTACACCGGGATCCTGAAGTCCACCGACTTTTCGCGAACCATCGCCGACCCCACATTCAACATCGTGGAATGGGTGGAGAAGCCCGAAGGCGCTACAACCTCACTGCCTCAAACCAGCTTTGCCGGCGTTGCCGGTGCGCTGGCGGGAGCGAGATAAGCCATGCGCATCTCTCTCAATCTCGCCACTCGCCCCTTCACCGATCTGGGACCGGCGATCAAGCGCCTGCGCGTTGCCGCAATCATGCTGGCGATTCTCTGCATCCTTCTCGGCGTATGCCTGCATCTCTACGAACCCAAAGCTAAAGAAGCCCGCGCCCGCGAGCGCGCAGTCGACAACCAGATTGCCGCCATTCGCGCCGAGCGCCAGAATGCCGAAGCTACCATGCGGAAGCCGGCTAACGCGGAGCTTCTGGCCGCGTCTGCCGCGCTCAACCAGCTCTTCGACGAGAAGGCCTTTTCATGGACGCTTGCGATGGAAAGCCTTGAGACGGTGCTTCCCGCCGGGGTGCAGGTGACGGCCATCGAACCTACTCGCGCCAAGGATGGCCAGATCAACGTGCACATGCGCGTTGTGGGCCCTCGCGACCGCTCCGTCGAACTGGTTCGTAACCTTGAGCACTCCAGGCGATTCCTCGAGCCGCGCATCATGGGAGAGACTGCTGAATCTACCGGCGGCCCAAACCAGCGCGCCATGCCTGTCAGCTCCTCTGACCGCTTCAGCTTCGATCTCACTTCCGAATACAATCCGCCCGCGCCTGAAGAACGCGCAGCCGTTAAAGACGGTGGAAAATCGCCTGCCACGGCGGCCGGGGATTTGGCCAGACAGCCGATGCTGCGCGCTGTTCCTGAAACCCCGCGCCCCATGGCGCGCCCACCCTATGCCGGGCCGCAACATCCCGTGCCGGGAGGTCCGCAATGAGCGAGCGCGAATCCTCCCAGACAATGCGCGAGCGGTTGGCCTCTCCGTTCACCTGGCACGCCGTCGTCTTCGTTGTGCTGCTTCTGGCCGCAGTCGCCCTCGCAGTCCGCCTGGGCCTCGATTGGGCCGCAACGAATTCCAGCGCCCAGGAACGTCTCGTCAGCAAACAGTTTGAGTTGAAGGCGCTCGAACACGAGACGGTTCCGCTGCGCGGCCTTGATCGCCGCGTTGACGAAACGCGCGCGCAGTTGCTCGACTTCGAGCAGAAGCGCATTCCGCCAAACTACTCTTCAATCGATGCGCGCATCGGCGAGCTGCAGGTCGCCAGCGGTGTTCACCTCTCGCATTTGCAGTACACGCAGGGCCAGCCGAGCTCCGGCCTGACTGAAATCTCCATCGACGCCGGCATCAGCGGGGACTATCCGGCCATCATGCGCTTTATCAATAGCGTTGAGCGCGACCAGATCTTCTTCATCATTCGGACAATGGCGCTGACCGGCCAGCAGGGCGGGCAGGTGAATCTTCGCCTGCAGCTCTCTACATGGCTGCGCCCCGCCGACGCCGCTGCCAGCGGCCTTCCTTCAACTCCGCGGCCAAACGCCGCGCCAGCTGCCGCGAAGCCGGCTGCCGCAGGAATGGAGGGCGACTAGCCATGCGTCTCGGCACTGAAAACAAGCGGCAGGTCTACCTCGTCATAGCGCTCTTCGCCTGCATCCTGGTTGTCGGCGGCTGGGAACTCTATAGCTCCTTCTCCGGCCCATCGGCGTCGTCAGCGCCGGCGACTGTCAAGACGCCGTCGCTGGATAGTCCGCCGGACGGCGATGCGCCGGCGTCGGCCGCAAGCACCAAGCCCGCGTCAGGCGCCGAAGCGCAGAAGCTGTCAAATACCGGCATTGATCCAACGCTGCACTTTGACAAGCTCGCACAAAGTGAAGACGTACGCT
>CAZKJB010000267.1:0-5916 GCA_964552975.1 uncultured Occallatibacter sp.
ACGCCGACTTACGAGCAGCGCACGCTGGAGTTCGCGGCGAAGTTCAACTTCTAGCTAATTGACTGTAATCGTCCTGATGCTGTTCCCGGCCCTGTTGCTGTTGCACAAGCAAACGGGGCCGGGGGCATCCCGACCTGCTGCTTTCAAGTCCGCCTTTCAAGGATCGATATGATCGAGCTTTCTTTCAAAATGAAGCCTGCTTTGGTGCTCTGCTCTCTCATTCTTATGGCGTCCTTTGCCTTCGCCAAACCGCGCCACCCGAGCGTCGACTCCCTCAGTAAAAATAGCCGCGAGATCTTCCTCACTTCAATGAAGTGGGGAGATCAATACTATGACCCGCAGGCGGCGCTTTGCCGTTCGGCTGGATTTCCAACATCCGGCGCCTCACGCATCGGAAACTACTATGCGGTGAGAGATTCCACCTGGTATGCTACGGGCCTGCTGCTGCGCGACCAGCCAGGAGATCGTGACCGAGCCGCACAGATTCTGCGCGCTGTATTGAAAGCGCAGTATCACGCGCCCGGCAAGATTTGGGATGGAACATTCCGTCGCACACCCAATGAGCCCGATCCGGGCCCTAATGCGGTCGAGTGGCGGTCCTACGATCCAAACTGGCGCGAGTTTGTAGGTACCGCGTTCGTCGTCATCCTCGAGGAGTTTCGCGATCGCCTTCCTGCAGATCTTCCACCGGCCATGATTAGCTCTATCGATGATGCCGTGGCCGGTGAAATCAAGGACGGGCGTTTAGTGCCGACCTACACCAATCCAGCCTTGATGCTGGGATTCCTGTGGAACTATGCGGCCGTGCACGGCAACCGGCCCGATTGGGTTGCTCCCGCCACCAAGTGGCAAGAGGACGTTTACAAACTTTTCAAACAGCACGATGCCTTCTTTGAGTTCAACTCACCCACCTATGCCGGCGTGGACTTCTTTGCCTTGGCGCTCTGGCGCGATTATGGATTAACTCCGCGCATGCGCACCATCGGGAGCGAGATGGAAGCAACGCTGTGGCGTACGATCGCCGATCTCTACAATGCGAACCTGCGCAATATCTCCGGGCCCTACGATCGGTCGTACGGTATGGACATGCAAAGCTACGTCAGCGTCACGGGGATATGGCTGCGCACCGTGCTTGATGCAGATCAGGCGCCTCTGACTGGATTCGACAATCCACCCGTGGACCACGTGGGAGATCTGTGGTTCGTGCCGCCAATCGTCGTGCTCGACACGCGCATTCCGCCTGACGCGATGAAGAAATTCCGCAGTTTTCAGGGGGAACACGAAGTGCGCCGTCCTATTGCCGATGAACGAATCGCAACCGCCTGGATCGGCAAGAACGTGATTTATGGCGGAGAAATTACGGGCCATACCAAAGATGTTATTCCCCCCAGCCAGTTCCATCCGGTCACAGTTCAGTGGCTCGCGCCGGGCGGTAAGATCGGCTGGATTCAACTCACGCAATGCCCGAAGATTGACGCAACGGCCGATAAGCAGCATATCGTGATTTCGACTGCAGAAGGCGATGTCACGTTCCGCATCAGCGCGCCGGGTGTTGCGTCAGCCGACGCAACAGCGAATAAGTGGGCTTTGCCTGGACTCTCGGTGGGTGTCGAGTCAGACTCCAAGAGCTTTACCGCTGAGCAACATGGACAGTTTGTCGATGTCAAGTATTCCGGCATGACCAAAATGACGCTGATCATCGCCAGTTCCGGAGATTAGCACGGCTCTACGTTTCCGGCCTACGCCTGAAATCATTCCAGAAGGCAGGGCTCATCGGTCTCGGGGGCTCCGCGATAAACGCGCTTGTTCGGACCCAGGAAAAACTTAGGCCTGAAGCCTGGAAAATGGCGCTGTGCCGCCGATGCTACTCGAGTTTCAGAAGCAACAAATCGCCACCCGCGGCGGAACTCGCGGCGAAGGCGATGTGTCGTCGGTCCGGCGCAATTGCGATTCCTCGGCCCAGTCCCGGAGCCGCAGGCGCAATGTCGATCGATTTCCGTGTCGCGTAGTCGAAATATCGAAATGGTCCGGGCTTTCCGCGAGCGTCCGCGCTGACGTAATAGATGCCGCCTTCGACAGGTTCATATCCGCCTAATTGGTTGGCGGGCCAAAAATCCGGCACGATCAATTCTTCTGGATTCTTTGCCGGGTCACCCGCCATCGATCGCCGAAAGATACCCGCCTTATTTGGCTTCCAGTAAACAGCGTACCGGCCGTCCACGCTTTCCTTCAGAAGGGCACAGTCCCAAAGCCGTTGCATAGCTCCGCCGGTTGCAGGAAACCGGTACTCTGTCGCGTGACCACCGACCAGTGTGGAAGCGTAGAGATACTTACCGTCCCTCGACCACGTCACCAATGCCAGGCCGGGATTCGCCTGCGTGATTTGCCGCGGTGCGCCCTGTTTCACATCGACCACGTAGACTTCGGCGATGTCTGGCACGCGCGCATGAAACGCAATCTTTGTACCATCCGGCGACCACCTTGGATAGCTAAGGATATGAGCCCCGAGATGCGTGAGTTGACGAGGATGGCTGCCGTCGGCATCCGCTATCCATATTTCTCCTCCACCACTGCGGTCGCTGGAAAATGCGATCATGCGGCCATCGGGGGAGTAATCGGGATGAGCGTCGCTGGCGGTTGACCGCTGCAGAATTGACGCTCCGCCCGTTGCTCTTGTTCCTTGAGGATTCAGAGGGATCTGCCAGATATCCGAGTCCCATTTGTCCACGGAAACGGCAAGAGGCAGTTTGCCGTCCTTCTTCGGACCGGCTGAGGCGCTACCCAGCACCCCGTCGGAAGCATAGATCTGCGTCGCACCCCGATCTCGGTCCCACTGGAATATACCTGTTGGGTCCGCGAACAAAAGTTGACGCCCATCTTCAAGCCAAACGGGCGAGCGCGGATCGAGGGCCGTCGATTTCACCACGATTGGATCTCCGCTCGGAACCATCCCCGGATCGAGCTTTTGGATCAGGAGTCGGCCGTTGCGAGGCGCCAAATACCGGACAAAGGCGAGAAATCTTCCGTCAGATGACAACGCCGGCGATGAGTCGCCGACAACTCCAGACTCTGGGCTGGAAATCGGCCGCACCTCTCCCGTCGACACCGAAAGCGCGTACAACCGGTATTGCTCGTCGGCTCCGGATTGTCCGCTGTAGACGATCGTTTTATCGTCCCGGCTCCATGTCAGCACCGGATGCTGGCTGAAGTCCAGGTCCGCACCCATTCGCGGAAATTCCAGCAGCACCCGCTCCGGTCCCCCGAGCGCCGGCACCACCACCAATTCCGCTCCCGCATCCTTTCGCCTGATGAACGCAATCTGGCTCCCGTCGGCAGACCATGCGGGGAACGATTCAGGCGCCGGATCCTGTGTCAGTCGAAGCGGTTCCTGACCGCTCGCTTTCAAGACGTATATGTCGTAGTTGTCGGCCGTAGCTCCAGACCAGGAAAAGGCGACCAACGAGCCGTCAGGAGAAACAGCGGGCTCCCGCTCATCGCCCTCGTAGCTGGTCAGCTTCGACGCGCTGACCACGCGCATTGGATACGGAATGGCGGAATACCGCGCGGCAAGTATCCAGTAAATGCCGGCGCCTGCCGCGAGCACCAGGCACACTCCAGCCGAGATCGCGATGAGCGTTCGCCGTCGCCCGCTCGAGACACGCCTTTCGGCACTGTCGCTGGGAACTCCGCTGGGCACCCCAACTGCATCGCCAACGGGATTACCCACGAAGCGATACCCGATGGTTGGGACCGTTTCAACATAGCGTGGCGACTTCGGATCGTCTCCGAGCGCCTTGCGGATCTGGGTGATCGCACGCGCCAGCGAGTTATCCGAGACAAATGCATCCGGCCACACCGCTTGCATAATCTCGTCTTTGCTGACCGCGCGGCCCGCGTTCTCCACCAGAAACAGCAGCAGGCGGAACGATTTCGGCTCCAGCGGACGCACTTCGGACCCAACGGTAACCCGCACATTCTGAACGTCGATCTCGACGTCGTCGAATCGGTATTGGAGCGTCCTGGCGTCCATCATGGCTTCCTCATCGATCTTCAGAAAATCTTCCGGATTCCATCAAGACCCAAGGGAGCCAGCCCCGACACAGTGCTCCCATGCGATACAAAGGCCTTTGCCTTAATCTTTTCGTTTGGTCCCAAATTGTAGCGGCCGGAACCGCATTTGCATCTGTGAAACTGCAAATTCGCGAGAGCCGCCCAATTGTTGATGGCGTCTACGTCAACGGCCGCGGCCCCTATCGGTTCCTCATAGATACCGGAACCAATGTTAATTTGATCGAAACCCGGCTGGCTCGAAAAATCGGCATGAGTGCGAGCTTCCAGATCGAGCTCGTATCGGCAAGCGGAAGGATTCAGGCGTCCGGCAGCGATGGAAACGAGGTTTCTCTCGACAGCGCAAAGGCCAATGGACAGAAATTCCTGTTCTCCGATCTGGATGCAATCCATGACGACTCCCCCGATGTCATGGGAGTGCTTGGGGAATGGTTCCTGTCGCAATTCGACTACACGCTCGATATGGAGCATCAGCAACTCAGATTTGGCAAAGAAGCTCCACAGGGAACTCTCACGCAATTTCAAATCATCAACGCACGTCCTGTCGTCTCCACCAGCCTCGGGATCCTTGCGCTCGACTCCGGTAACAACCACCTGGTCCTTTTTGGGACCCTGGGAGACCTGAGCACTGGCTCAGGATACGCACTTCGAAGCGTCTCCGGTTCGCGGGCCGTAGGCAACGTTTCAGGAAGGCCACTGATCATCCAGGGCCGAACATTCTGGAATGGGGATGCAGTTGCAATTTCGGATCGGCCGGAGCCGGGAGTGGACGGGTTAATGCCACTCAGCCTGTTCCAGGCGATCTACGTTTGTAACTCAGGCGGCTACATGATCCTTCGCTAAGCCGGTAAGGAAAGATGCATGGCGAATTTAGTCGGGACTCGGAACTGCACATCTTCGAGCGCCAATCGCGAGCAACCGATTTGGAGCGTAATCAGTCATGGCGGCCGCAGTCATGCGCGACGCAAAGCAGCCTGAAGGGCGGCCACGCTCAGCGGCCAGTACGGCGCCTAGCAGGCGGTCCGGCGTGCGTCAGGATTCTCGGGACTCAATCAGCGCAGATGCGACGCATTCGATGGTCATGGGCCCACTGCAAATTTCATCTTGCGGCGGGCCTTCGGTTCGAACTGTCTCTGCAGGCGCGGGGATCATGCTCATTCTTCGGCTTGCCAGGAGAACCAATAGACTCTTCGCCAGCAGGACTTGCAACGGACCGGGTGGAGAAAGAATAAGGCGAGGAGGCCATCATACGGACGCAGCTCAGCCGACTTGAATTCGACGCTCGTGCAGGAAGGGCACATGCGCCGCATCCACAGCACCCTCGGTAGCCAGTTGGGCCAGGTCGTTGTTGCGCCGCTCATCGAGGACCTCTATTCATCCGACATTCATTCGGAACTTCAATGCGACGGAGAGTTTCTATCGATCACAGACCAGATCCAACTCCCGCACTGGAATTCGCGTCGAGCCATGCGAGGAGACAACGGAGGCTTGCCGTGGCCAGGGCAACACTGGAATCTGCTGCTCCATAGTAAAGGTTGATGGTGTCGCCATCGGCAGCGATGGTTTGGCCGCAGGGAAACACGACGTCATGCACGTCCCCGACGCGCTCGTATGGGGCTTCCGGACCAAAGATCCAGGAGTCTCCGCGTTGCAGGCAGATCTCAGGGTGGTCGAGGTCAAAAAGCGCGAGACCCAGGCGATAGATGCTTCCCGAAGCCGTAACCCGAACACCGTGGTAGATCACCAGCCAGCCCTTGGGTGTTTCGATCGGCGGAGAGCACAGGCCGATCTTGTTGGCATCCCACCACCCGCCGCGTCGAGCTTGCAGCATGATTTTATGGCTGCCCC
>CAZKJB010000268.1:0-5876 GCA_964552975.1 uncultured Occallatibacter sp.
TGAAGGCCTGGGTGCCTGGATCGGCGCCGTAGAGCGTGCCCATGGTGCTGACCATAACCTCGCGCGCGAAGATGCTGCAGACGAGGCCGATGCCGATTTTCCAATTAAATCCAAGAGGCGCGATGGCCGGCTCGATGAAGTGGCCAATGTGGCCGATAATGCTGTTGGCAAGCTGCGGAGGCGCGTATGAACCGCCGTGGAGGTGTACGGGTGGAATCTGCGCGAGTACCCAAAGCGCCAGCGACACGGTGACGATGATGGTTCCCGCGTTGTACATGAAGATGCGCGCGCGATCGAGCAAGCGCAAGCCGAGTGAGTAGGGAGTAGGCATGCGATACTGCGGCAATTCCAAAATGAAGGGCGTATCGCTCGACTTGAGGATGGAGCTCTTGAGCAGCCGCGCAGTGGTAAAGGCGGCGACGAATCCGGCAACGTAGAGGCCCAGCATGACCAGCGTACGCAGGCCGAGAACGCCGTGAAGGTAATAAGTGTTGGGAATGAAGGCAGCGATGAGCAGCAAATACACGGGCAGCCGCGCCGAGCAGGTCATGAACGGCGTGACCAATATTGTTGCCAGGCGATCGCGCTTGTTCTCAATGGTGCGTGTCGCCATGATGGCAGGAATCGCGCAGGCATAGGCCGAAAGCAGCGGGATGAATGCCTTGCCGTTGAGGCCGATGGTGCGCATGACGCGGTCGGCGATAAGAGCGGCGCGCGCCAGGTAGCCGGAATCTTCGAGCACCCCGATAAAGAGGAACAGAAGCAGAATCTGGGGGAGGAAAACGAGGACCGACGAGATGCCTTTCCAGACGCCGTCGAGCAAAAGCGATTGCAGCCAACCCACGGGCAGCAGGGGACGAGCCAGGTCGCCCATGCGCGCGAGCAAATCGCCAAAGCCGTCGGACAGCGGCTGGCCCAGCGCAAACACCACTTCAAATACCGCGACGACCACCACCAGAAAAAGCAGCGGACCCCAGAGGCGGTGCAGCAAAATGTTGTCGATCTTGCGCGTGTTCTCAGCCGAAAGCGGAGCCTGGTAGTTGGTGCGGCGGCTGACCTGCGCGGCCCAACTATGCGTGCTGACCGCATTACCCAGTACAGGAAGCGTGAGCGGCTTCGCTTCCTTCTTGTGGCCATTTTGCTGATTAAGGAAGAGCGGCACGGCATCGAGGCCGGTTCCGTGGACAGCGCTGATTTGAGCTACAGGAGCGCCCAGTTCGCGGGCCAGAGTGAGCGCATCGATGTGGCCGCCGCGCGAGTCCATCACGTCGGTCATATTCAGCAGCACAAGCGTGGGCAGTCCGACCGCAAGCACCGGCTGAGCCAGCATAAGTTGCCGCGTGAGGTGCAGTGAGTCGAGAACAAGCAATACCGCGTCGGGCTTGGGCGTGCCTGGCATGCGTCCGCGCAGAACGTCGACGGCGACACGCGCATCCTCAGAATATGGCGTGAGCGAATAAATGCCCGGCAGATCGATCAGCGTCAGGTCTTCGCGGCCGACACCGGCCATAAGTCCCTTGCGCTGCTCCACGGTAACGCCGGGATAGTTAGCAACTTTTTGCCGCAGGCCTGTGAGCTTGTTGAAGAGCGTGGATTTGCCGGAGTTTGGAGGCCCGATGAGAACGACGGTACGGAGGCTACTGTCCTGCGGCGGGTTCGCGGGCGGCTCAAAGACCGGCGTATCGCAGCAGACATTCATCGCGCGGCCTCGGAGAGTTGGGGAGTGGTCTCGGTTGCGGCGGGGTCAACAGGTCGAACGCGGATCGCTTCGGCGGTCTCGTGACGAAGGGCGATTTCCATGCCATCGACGCAGTAGACAGTGGGGTCGCCGGCGGGCGCGCGACGCAAGGCCGTGATCAGCGCGTCGGGGACGAAACCCATATGCATCAGATGATTCTGGACAGATTCTGGCAGGTCGAGGGCGACAAGGACCCCGCTTTCACCAACGGTCAATTCGCTGAGCACGCTCACCCGCCGGACTCCGTTGTGCGGCCGGAAAGGCAGCACCTTGAAAATACGACCGGAATGGTCGGAATTCAGTATACGGCTAAACGGCGTCCCGCCGCAAACTGGATTTCGAGGGGCTTTCGGTCCACACATTACCATGGTTCGGCCTCGGGATTCGGGAGGGATACACGCGTGCAGAAATCCCCCAGCCTTTCTCTCCAAAGCCCCCTGGCGGACCCTGTTGATTGATTCATCGGAACGATGATGTAGTTGTAGCAGCGGTTTTTACCGCTGAAAGTGATCCAAATCACACAGCTTGAGGGGGTGGAGTCGTTGCGGGAAGCGGGTTCCACCTTTTGCAGTGAACGTGATACAAGCGATGCATGACGCTTGATGAGTTCCGTTCAACGCTGGCCGGGGCAGAGCCGCCGCGAGAGCTGCCGACTCTCCTCGCGGCTCTTTGGTGGGATGCGAGGGGAGATTGGGCGAGGGCGCACGGCCTGGTGGACGAACTGGAGACGAAAGACGGCATGGCTGTCCACGCCTACCTGCATCGCAAGGAGGGTGTTGAGTGGAATGCCGAGTATTGGTACAAACGCGCCGGGCGCAAGTTTCATCGGCCCGCGCTCGATGCCGAATGGGAAGCGCTGGTGACAGAGCTGCTTGAGACGAGCGAATGAGCGAGCTAACGAGGCAGGCGATGCGGCGGGTCGGGCGACTATTGCAACCGACGAAAAGAATATGCATCACAAAGAGCGGGATTCGATGGTGAAGTGGCTACCCATCTTTTTGAGGTGGAGCGGGCGGCGACTGGTGGTTGCGGGCGCGCTGCAGTGCGCGATATTGGCCGGGCGAGCCCAGGCCAATATCCAGGTTCCGTCGTTTCCGGGCGACGTGCCGTTTCCGGCCCGCGAGCAAAGAGAGTCGTTGCTCATCGAAGAGTATCCTGAAGCACCCACTCAACCGCCGGCGTTCACGATCCCCGTTGCACCGCTGGGTTTTTCCAAGCCAGGCGCCTTTTACCTTCTCCGTCGCCAGAGCCTGGTGAGCCTCGATTTTCTCGACGAAAATCGCTTGCTTTTCACCTTTCATGTGCAGCAACTGATGCACCGCGACGATGCCGACGATGCGGGAGACAAGGAGCGGCAGATTCGAGCGGTGGTACTTGCGCTGCCCGACTGGAAGATCGAGTCCCAGGCCCAGTGGGCCGTACCCGATCGGTTGCGCTATTTATGGATGCTGAAAGACGGCCATTTCCTGCTGCGGGATTCGGACGGACTTGAGCAGGGAGATTCCGCGCTGAAGATCGCGCCTTACCTGCGTTTATCGGGACGTCTGCTCTGGCTGACGATGGATCCCGCGCAGAAGATCTTAATTACCAATTCCCTTGAACAGGTAGACGCATCGCAAAAGCTCGCCGGGCCCGGGGCTGCGGTGCCTGCACAAGCGACCCTCGATCTGCAACCAAACCCTGGAGTTCAACAGACGCTCGTGGTCCGCACCCTCGAACGCGAGTCGGGCCATCAGATCCAAATCACCCGAGTGCCGTGGACAAACCAGACCACCGATTGGCCCATCAACTCCGAGGGTTATCTGACAAGCGCAAAGGGCAGCGGCCGGGAATGGCTCTTTACCCTGAATACTTTTGCCGGTGGAAGCAGGGTTGTGGCCCATGTGGATTCGAGTTGCGCGCCCAGCGCCGACTATATCTCCGCAAGTGAACTGCTCGCGAGCACGTGCGATCCCGGAGGCGGAAGGCTGGTGGCGCTGTCGGCGAACGGCAACCGGCTTTGGGAAGTGAGAAGAACTTCGAACGTCATGTGGCCACTGCTCGCAACGGCGCAGGATGGCTCGCGGCTGGCACGAGAGATTCTGGTCCTCAAAGAGACAGCAAACCACTATAAAAAGCGCCTGATCGGCGCGAAAGAAGTAATCGGGCAGAAGGTGACCGTGTTGAACGCCGCAGACGGCAAGGTGCTGCTTGAAGCGCCGGTCAACCCGGTGTTGGACGGCGGCGGCAATGTGGCGATCTCACCGTCGGGGCGGCGTGTGGCCATCCTCAACGAGGGCGCCATCCAGGTATTTGAACTAGCCGAGCACGCTTCACCGCCGGCCGCGGCACGGTGACCTTCGCCGGAACACCGGACATGAGGCGAGGGCTAGGCGCCGCTCGATTGACCATCGGCCGAGAGTAGGTTTGCGTTGGGCAAATCCCTGAGCCTCTCCAGGATTTGATCGGGGTGGACGGGCTTCGCGAGAACCTCAAATTCGTGTCCTTCGTTTTTGGCACGTTCCAGAAGATCGGCGGTATGGATTTGACCTGAATAAAGCACCACCCTGCATTGCGGGTGCGCACTTCTCACGCGAATCGCCAAATCGATGCCGGTCATGCGGGGCATAATCACATCTGAAATCAAAGCATCAGGATGTTTTATCGATGCAGCGGAGAGAGCGATCGTGGGATCGTCAAATGCCAAGGCCCTGAATCCTGCCTGATTCAGGATGGTGGCGAGGGTTTCGGCAATCACGGTCCTGTCGTCGACGACGTAGACCAGGTTTCCTGGCTGTTCCATAGCTCGTTATTTCAGATGCGAAAAACCTGTCAGGGAGTGTCTCGTATTATTGCCGCACGATGTGGCAAAGATACTTTCGTCATTCGTCATGGGCTTTGCGACTCTCAAGTTCGGGAGGGAAGTCGAACAAACCTCAGCAGGTTCAGTGCCCCGTAATGAGGAATATGATCGGAGCTTGACCGAATTCATTTCCGGAAGAATCTCCAATCGGATCGCGAATCAGGATCCCCGCACGCGCTATCGCGTCTAAATATCGTCGCAATATCGTCGCACCTTATGAACACCATGCCACGAAGTGGGATTTTTGGCCCTCCCTGTGCCTCGCATCACAGCAGCCCTCTCATTCAAAGTTGAGACTCACTGCAGCGGCCGATTCCTCAATAGGCCGCGCTGTGGAGCGAAGCGCATGAGCGAACGAAGCACTGTGATTCCAACCGTCATTATGGACGGGAACGAGGCTGCGGCCTCAGTAGCCTACCGGCTCTCCGAAGTCGTCGCCATCTACCCCATCACACCCTCGTCGCCGATGGCCGAGTGGGCCGATCAATGGCTCTCGGAGGGCAAGAAGAACATCTGGGGCGCGTCGCCCATCGTGGAAGAACTGCAGAGTGAAGGCGGAGCTGCCGGCGCATTGCACGGTGCGCTGCAGGCGGGTGCTTTTGGAACCACGTTTACGGCATCGCAGGGCCTTCTACTGATGATCCCCAACATGTTCAAGATTGCCGGTGAGCTGACCCCGGCCACGATGCACGTTACGGCCCGCACTCTGGCTACACATTGCCTGTCGATTTTTGGCGACCACTCCGACGTAATGGCCTGCCGCTCAACTGGCTGGGCCATGCTCGCTTCCAACTCCGTTCAGGAAGTTGCGGATCTGGCGCTCGTGGCGCAGATCGCCACCCTGGAGTCCCGCATTCCCTTCATGCATTTCTTCGACGGGTTCCGTACTTCGCATGAAGTGGGCAAGATTCAACCCATCAGCGATGAGACTATTCGAGCGATGGTGGATGACAAATACCTCATCGCATTCCGCAAGAATGCGCTTACGCCCGATAGGCCATTCATTCGCGGTACGGCGCAGAATCCCGACGTATTTTTCCAGGCGCGCGAAGCCTGCACGCCGTTTCATGCCGCCGTGCCGACCATTGTGCAGTCAGTGATGGATCGTTTTGCCAAGCAGACCGGCCGCACCTATCGTCTCTTCGATTACTATGGCGCACCCGACGCAGAGCGCATCGTGGTGCTGATGGGTTCAGGCGCGGAAGCGACCGAAGAAGCAGTGGACGCGTTAACGCGCCAGGGCGAGAAGGTCGGCCTCGTGAAGGTTCGACTCTATCGGCCGTTCGATAGCAAGGC
>CAZKJB010000269.1:0-5874 GCA_964552975.1 uncultured Occallatibacter sp.
TGAAGCGATCAAGAAGGCAGAAGACCGCCTGCTCTTCAAGGACGCAATGATTCGCATTGGCCTTGAAGTTCCGCGCTCGGCGCTGGTCAACAATTTGCGCGATGGTCTCGACTTCTCAGGCAAGCTCGGCTTCCCGGTTCTCATCCGTCCCAGCTTTACGCTCGGCGGCACTGGCGGCGGCATCGCCTACAACCGCGAAGAGTTGATGGAGTTGCTTGCGCGCGGCCTGGATCTTTCGCCCGTGCATGAGTGTTTACTCGAAGAAAGCGTGCTCGGCTGGAAAGAGTATGAGCTCGAGGTGATGCGCGACCTCGCCGACAACGTCATCATCATCTGCTCCATTGAGAACTTCGATCCCATGGGCGTGCACACCGGCGATTCCATCACCGTGGCGCCGGCGCAAACGCTCACTGATCGCGAGTACCAGAAAATGCGTGACGCGGCGATCGCCGTGATGCGCGAGATCGGCGTGGAAACCGGCGGATCGAACGTACAGTTTGCCATCAACCCGGTCGATGGTCGAATGACCGTCATCGAAATGAATCCGCGCGTCTCGCGCTCGTCGGCGCTGGCGTCGAAGGCGACAGGCTTCCCGATCGCAAAAATCGCAGCCAAGCTCGCCGTGGGCTACACGCTCGATGAGATTCCCAACGACATTACGCGCAAGACGCCCGCCTGCTTCGAACCAACGATCGATTACGTTGTCGTCAAGATTCCCAAATGGCAATTCGAGAAGTTTCCGGGCGCCGATGACACACTGGGCCCGCAGATGAAGTCCGTCGGCGAAGTAATGGCCATTGGCCGCACCTTCAAGGAAGCGCTGATGAAGGCGTGGCGATCGCTTGAAACCGGCAAGAAAACCGGGGCTGAAGTGCTGGAGCCGCGCCGCCTGACGCAAATGCTCGTGACGCCGCGGCCTGAGAGATTGGCCTATATTCGCTACGCGTTCGAGCGCGGCATGAATGTGCGTGAGGTTGCGCGCCTCACGCGGATGGATCCATGGTTCTTGTTTCAGTTACGCGAAATTACGCAGGCACAGATGGCCATTTCGCAAACGACTCCAGAGGACATTAGCCCGGAGGCTTTGCGGAATCTGAAGCGCATGGGCCTGAGTGACGAGCGCATCGCTACGGAATGGAAGCTCGAAGGCCATGACGGAATCAAGAAGGTGAGGGAACTGCGCGAAGGGCATGGAATTCGCCCCGTCTTCAAACTGGTGGATACCTGCGCCGCTGAGTTTGAATCGATGACTCCGTATCTCTATTCGACCTACGAGGAAGAGGACGAAGCGCCGCCGACAAAAACACCCAAGATCATCATTCTGGGATCAGGCCCGAACCGTATTGGCCAGGGAATTGAATTCGACTATTGCTGCTGTCACGCGGCCTTCGCACTCAAGGATGATGGGTACGAGACCATCATGGTTAACTGCAACCCCGAGACAGTCTCGACCGACTACGACACGAGCGACCGGCTCTATTTTGAGCCCCTGGTGCTTGAAGACGTGCTGGCGATCTACAACCACGAAGCGCAGTCGGGCGCCAAGATCGGCATGATCGTCCAGTTCGGCGGCCAGACGCCGCTCAATCTCGCGCAACGTTTGCGCGCCGCCGGCGTTCCGATCATCGGCACCTCGCCCGAGTCGATTGACCTGGCTGAAGACCGCAAGCAATTCGGCAAGTTGCTCGAAGATCTCAACATCCCGCAGCCACGCGGCGGCACTGCTACGAGCGTTGAACAGGCGTTGGCCATCGCCGAACAAGTAGGCTATCCCGTACTTGTGCGGCCCAGCTATGTGCTGGGCGGCCGTGCCATGGTGATTGCCTACGATGCCGAATCCGTCACGCGCTACATGCGCCAGGCTGTCGAGTACTCCCAGGAGCGTCCCGTCCTCGTTGATCATTTTCTCGAGAATGCTGTCGAGGTTGACGTTGACGCGCTGTGCGACTCGAAAGACGTAATCATCGCCGGCATCATGCAGCACATCGAAGAGGCCGGCATTCATTCCGGTGACTCCTCCTGCGTGCTGCCTGCCGTCAACATCAGCGAAAAGACGCTGGAAACACTGCGAACATACACGCGCAAACTGGCCCTTTCGCTCAAAGTCGTTGGCCTCGTGAATCTGCAATTTGCGATCCAGCGCGACGCAGAGGGGAACGACCACGTCTACGTGATTGAAGTAAATCCGCGCGCCTCGCGCACCGTGCCGTATGTCTCAAAGGCCACGGGCATTCCTCTCGCCAAGATTGCAGCCCGGCTGATGACCGGCCGCACACTGCGCGAACTACTCCCGGCTGAGCTCGCCTCGGGCAAGGATCTTGGAACGGGCAAACATTACTACGTAAAATCCCCCGTCTTCCCCTGGTCGAAATTTGCGGGCGTCGATACAATTCTCGGTCCTGAGATGAAGTCGACCGGCGAGGTGATGGGCGTAGCAAGCAACTTCGGCGAGGCATTCGCCAAGGCGCAGCTATCCGCAGGCCAGGTGCTGCCGACCGGCGGTACAGTGTTCTTCACCGTAAACGATCCTGACAAGCAGGCAGCGGTTGAGCTCGCGCGCCACTACGTAGAGCTCGGTTTCAAAATCGTCGCTACTGAAGGCACAGCCAATGTTCTGGAGGCCGCTGGACTCATCGTGGAGCGCGTCTTCAAGGTTCAGGAAGGGCGGCCGAACGCCGTAGACCTGATCAAAGGCGACCGCATTCAACTGATTGTGAATACGCCTCGAGGCCAGGACACGCTATTCGACGAGAAGGCCATTCGCCGGGCGGCTGTTCTGGCGCGCATTCCCACCATCACCACGCTAGCCGCAGCGCAGGCCGCGGCAGAGGGAATTGCCGCCATGCAAGAACATCACGTCACGGTTTATGCGTTGCAGGCGCTGCACACCGGGCGATAAGCTTCGCTACTTCCGTTTCACCAGAGCGATCTTCGCGCCAATCGAGTAGCCCACAAATGCGGCTGCCGGCCAGGTGGCAACGAACGGGCCATCGTCGTCGATGAGGCCGCTTGGCCGAGGAAAGCTGAAAAACGTGCGCGTCAGTTTTTCAGTTGCGGTGCAGCGGAAGCAAGCGTTCGGGCCGGTCGGCATGTCCAGGATCCAAAGAGCCACGATCATGAACCAGATGACGCCCAGGAGCCAGACAGCGCTTCCCATCTCGTCCTGGTGGAACGCATTCACAAAAAACCCCACGATAAGCGGAACCACGACGGATAAGGCAAGGATCGCCCATTGAGGAACGCGAACCGGATTGAGCGCATAGCCGCCCAGCATCAGGGCAAACCACGCGGCAAGAGCGAAGAGAGAGTGCAGGAAAAACCACAAAGCCTGATTCGACAGATTCGGCGCCGGCCGCGTTTCTTCTTCGCTTTGGAGCAACGAATTCACGGTTCCAGCTCCTGAAGGTCGCCCAGCATGATCGCGTATAACCCCTAACCATACACCGGCGCCGCCGCAGCCTCCAATGGCGGCCGGGCGCGGGCGGATGCATCTGGAGTGCCGCTACAATAGAAAAATGCTACTCGAAGGTATTTTCGCTGCAACGACCACGCCGTTTTATCCCGACGAGCGGATCTATTTCCGCAAGATCGAAGCCAATGTCGCGCATTACTCACGCAGCCTGCTTTCAGGAATGATTGTGCTCGGGTCGACGGGCGAGGCCGTGATGCTCAACGATAGCGAGTCGCGCGACGTGATGCGCGCGGCTGTTGAAGCCGCAGCACCCGATAAAGTTATGGTTGCGGGCGTGGGCAGGGAATCGGTCAAAGCGACCTTGACCCTGGCCGAAGCTGCGGCCGAGCTGGAATACGATGCCGTGCTGGTGCGCCCGCCAAGCTACTACCTTGGCAACATGACGCCGCCTGCAGTCCTGAATTATTTTCGCAGCATTGCAGACCGCTCTCCGCTGCCAGTGATTCTCTACAACATTCCCAAGTGTGTTCCGTTGCAGATTCCGATTGACGTGATTGCGGAGCTGGCGAATCACCCGAACATTATTGGCATTAAGGACTCGAGCGGAAGTGTCGAGAGGATTCAGGCCTCGGTTGCTGCGACGAAAAACGCGTTCCGCAGGACGGTTCCTGTGACTGAAGTGTTTGAAGCTGTCACGGCTCGCATGATCAAAACGAAGCCGGGGACTGCACGTTCGTTTGTCTCGGCCGGCGAGCTGGCTGGAGGCGCTGCTGTTGCCACCGCCCCGCAGGCCGTGCCGCTCAAAACCAGGCGGAAGGAAGTCGGGTTTCAGGTTCTCTGCGGCGCAGGCGGCGCCGTTCTGGAATCTCTTAAGTTGGGAGCGACCGGGGCGATCCTCGCCTTTGGCGCATGCGCGCCGCAAGCCTGCCAGGAAATCTACCTGGCCTGGAAGGACCACGACGTGGCGCTCGCGACCGAAAAGCAACAGCGGATCGCGGCAGCCAATAAGCGCATCGTGGGGGATTTCGGGATTGCTGGAATCAAATATGCCTGCGACTTCAATGGCTTTTTCGGCGGGCGCACGCGGAGCCCAATCCTCGGTCTAACGGCAGAGGAGAAGGCCGAAGTCGAGGGACTGTTGACGGAGATGCGCAACTAGCCAGGGCTATCAGTCATGTCCGATAACGTATATTCTGTTAACTAAAGCCCCGTCCTGAAATGGAGACCTGCCGCCTCTTTCTCTCTGAGGAGATTTTCGGTTGTCGGTTGAAGGCGCCCAACTCACATATTCGCTTCGTGGATTGCAGCCGTCGAGTCCCATTCTCTTTTTTGCCATCACATCATTATTGCTTCGAGGCGGCTATCGGATTCTGCTACAGTGGTGGCCTGGAATTCTGGCATTTTCGGAGGGCAACATGGCCCGTAACCTAGTTCCCCTGCTGGGCACGCTACTCCTGGTGTGCTGCGGACCATCCGCATCGAAATCACCTGCGACGGCTCCAACCGGGGCGCCGGCCCAGTTTCCGACGCAGTCGCAGCCGCTGCAGCCCCAGCAGGCGCAGTCTTCTCCGGCCCTGGTCGGCAACTGGTCTGCAAATGTGAACTTCGGCGCGCCGGGCGGGATGATGATCACCGACAGCTTCTCGAACAATGGCCTCGTCCAGTCGACGGTGACGACGGTGGTGCGCGGCCTGACCATGAGCTACATGCTCTCGGGCGTCTACCAGTTCGACGCCGCGCAGAGCACATTGAGCTACAAGTGGCAGGATTTCTCGCCGAAACAGATTTGCATCGGCGGCAACTGCACGCCGGCCCAACCCCCTGCGCCGATGGGCGTGACGACCACCAACAGCGTCCGGTTTCTCGGTCCGAACGAGTTCGTCGCCACCTCGAACGACGGCTCGACGACTTATGTCCGCACGAACGGGGCGGGTTTCCCGACGCCCTAAGCGCGCTGTGTCATGTTGCAAGAATTTACATCTTGTAGCGGCCCAAATCCTCGTCGTTTAATCCCTCAAGCCAGCCCCGCAGTTGCTCTGCCGTGGGGCCTTCAGGCGGACCGGTGGTGTTGAGCTTGGCGCTCTCCATCACTTTCTCAGCAACGTAGATTGGGCAATCGGCTCGCAGTGCAAGCGCAATGGCGTCGGATGGCCGGGCATCGATTGCCACGGGCTCATTCCCTTGCCGAACGAAAAGCACGGCATAAAATGTGTCGTCCTTCAGTTCGGTGATAACGACCTTTTCAAGCTGTCCATTCAGGTGGCGGACCAGATTTCTCGCCAGATCATGGGTCATCGGCCGCGGAGCTTCCATCTTTTCAATTTCGAGCGCAATCGCGTTGGCCTCGAAGATCCCCACCCAGATCGGCATCACGGCCTCTGACCCGACGTCTTTCAGCACCACGATCGGCATATTTGTGGCTGGGTCCATCATCAGGCCACGAATCCGCACTTCAATGTCCA
>CAZKJB010000270.1:0-5836 GCA_964552975.1 uncultured Occallatibacter sp.
TCGGCCGCGCCTCCATCCTCGAAAACAACATCGTCCAAACCACCGGCAACGCCGGCCAGTCTATCGCCTCCGGAGTCATCTTCACTCTGCCGGCACTCGTCTTCCTCGGATTCGATCTCGAGTACTCCCGCATCTTCATGCTTGCCCTCATCGGCGGATGGCTCGGCGTCCTCTTCATGATTCCCCTGCGCCGCCAGCTCATCGTGCAGGAACACGGCACCCTCCCGTACCCTGAAGGCACAGCCTGCGCCGACGTGCTCATCGCTGGCGAAAAAGGCGGATCCCTTGCCAGCCGCGTCTTCCTCGGCCTCGGACTCGGCGGCGTCTACACCTTCTTCCAAAACGAAAATCTCTTCGGCGCTTGGCCGCACGCGCCCGAATACCGTCCCGACTTCGGTCCGCAACACGTCCTCAAAGGCGCATCCATCAACGCCGATGCCACATCGGAGTATCTCGGCGTGGGCTACATCATTGGCCCTCGCGTCGCCGGCGTCATCTTCTCCGGCGGCGTCTTCTCCTGGCTCGTCCTCATGCCGCTCATCTACTTCTTCGGCAAAGATCTCGGCCACCCCGTCTATCCCGGCCTCGTTCCCATTGCGCAGATGGGTCCGGGCGATCTCTGGGCCACCTACATCAAGCCCATGGGCGCAGGCGCGGTCGCCGCCGCCGGAGTCATCACTCTCATCAAGACCATGCCCACCATCTTCGGCGCTCTCACCGCCGGATTCAAAACCATGCGTCCCGGCACCGCCGTGCAGGCCAAACCCATCCGCACTGAAGATGATCTCTCCATGCGCGTGGTGCTCATCGGCTCTCTGCTCATCGTGGCCCTCATGTTCCTCTTTCTTGAGTTCAAGCCCGTCCCCGGTGCCTTCGTTGGTTGGGCCGCGAACCTTGCCGCCTCGCTCCTCGTCGTCGTCTTCGGATTTCTTTTCGTCACCGTCAGCTCGCGCATCGTTGGCCTCGTCGGCTCTTCCGCCAGCCCCGTCTCGGGAATGACCATCGCCACGCTCATGGCCACTGCCGCCATCTTTCTCGTTCAGGGCTGGACCGCGCCGGCCTTTGGCGCGCTCGCCATCACCATCGGCGGCGTGGTCTGCATCGCCGCCTCCAACGCGGGCGATACCTCGCAGGACCTCAAAACCGGCTACATCATCGGATCCACGCCGCGCCTCCAGCAAATCGCTCTCATGATCGGCGTCGTCGTCTCCACCCTCGTCATCGGATTCACGCTCAACCTCATGAACACCGGCCTGCAGGAGTTCCATTCCGCCGATCAGCCCTGGGACATCAACGCCTCGCACCCCGGCGTCACCATCCAGTCCGACGACGGACACCTGCCCAACCAGATCCGCGTTACCGACGCGAACAACGTCGTCACCGTCCACCAGAAATCCGAGTACACATTGCTCAACGCCATCGGGTCGTCTGAGCTGCAGGACGGCAAATATCTCTACTCGCCCGCGACGGGCCATATTGAGGTTCATTGGATTCAGGGCATCGGCAGCGCCAGCGCTCCTGCGCCGCAGGCCCGCCTCATGGCCACCGTCATCAACGGCATCCTCAGCCGCAAGCTTCCCTGGGGACTGGTCCTGCTCGGTGTCTCACTCGTCATTGCCGTCGAGCTGCTCGGCATCCGCTCCCTGCCCTTCGCCGTCGGAGCGTATCTGCCCATCGCCACCACGCTGCCCATCTTTGTTGGCGGAGTCGTCCGCTGGATCGTCGATCAGGCGGCGAAACGCGCGGGCGCCACAGATACCGAAAGCGAAATTTCGCCCGGCTCGCTCTTTGCGTCCGGCTTGATCGCCGCCGGCGGCATCGTCGGCCTCTGCGGCGTAGCCCTCAAAGCCTACGAGGCCACCTTCAACAAAGGCGACATCCTAAACTTCCCGCACACTTTCCTCGACAATAATTTTGTTTCAGTACTTGCCTTCGCGGCGCTCGCGTTTTCGCTCTACTACTTCGCCCGCAAGCCGCTCCAAAAATAGCGATTCAGTTTTTTCCAACAACCTGTCATCCTGAGCGATCGCAGCGAGTCGAAGGACCTTCATGTAGCTTTCGCCTCAAAATGAGAGGCCTGTCATCCTGAGCGACCTCCGTCCGCCGCGGCGGACGGAGGGAGTCGAAGGATCTGCGGTTGCTTTTTCTCCTGCGCAGCCCAACCATCGGGGTGCCCCATCCTTGGGGCATTTCTGTAGTCGCGCCAAGGGTGGGATAACGCAACTGCCGCGTGATCCGTCGAATCAGACACGAGAATCAATGCTCTGTATCAGGGCCCGGCTTCAGCTGCGCCATATGCATTCGCAGTAAGCTCCGGGCTTTAGCCGGGTGCCCCACATCTCGCTTTTGAGATGTGGGAGGTCGCAACAAGCGGTCAGCATGATCCGGGGTGCTCCATTCTAGCTTTGGCCTCGTGGGATTGCACCAACCCAAATCGAAGGTCTACTATCAGGGCTCATTCCGCTGCCAAAATCGCTCCTGAATAACCATCCACTCCAACCACTCCTGTCGCATTCTCCTCGCCTCCCGAGTCGAAGCGCACTCCCGTCTTGGCCGTCAACGAGGGTCCGCGAAGCTCCCAAATCCGCACCTGTCGTGCTCGGGCGAAACTCTCCGGAAGCACCACACGAACCGCAACCTCACCCTTGTTCACCAAGGCCAGCAGCGTCTTCCCCGATTTTGTGCCTTGATATGCCGTGATATTCGCGCCGGTGTTGAGAGCGCATTGCGTAACCCAGCAGCCGGCAAACATCTGCGCGAATTGCATTCCAAAGTAAACCGGCCTGGGTGACGCTGGTTCGCTGGCGGAGCTTTCGATTGGCGTGTAAACGCCGACCCCTCCGCCATGCAGATTCACTCCCGCAAATCCGGCGCATGCCGCTCTTAGAATGTAGTCTGCCGCCCACAGGGCAGACGCGTACGCATCGCTCACATCTTTCCTGCCGCCGCCAAAACAGGAGTTCCCTTCATCCATCCGGTACGGAGTTCCGCCCGCTGCTTGCCGCGCTGCATTCGCCGCAACAATCTGCGCCTCAAGCTCGGGTTGATCCTTGCGCAGTAGCCGTTCCGCCGTCATCCCCGGATCGCTGGCCGGCCCCATTCCGTAGTAGTGGCTGGTCAGCAGAACAGCATCGTGGCCCACGCGCCGCGCATAGTCGAGAACCCATGTGTCCACTTTGCCGTCCGTATCAGGACCGGCAAACTTGGCCTGCGACACTCTGCCGCGAATCGTTTTCACCCACATCTCGTACTCGGCGATGAATTGCTCGAATCCATATCCCTTATCGCGAAAGAAGGGATCGTCGCCAAAGCCGTCAACCTCGTTGCCAATCACGAACGCGATCAGCCGGTCCCGCATGATTTCGTCCACAGCCGCCGCTTCGTCGGCCGCTCGTGCCGCGCTTCCGCTCGCAAAGTTCATTCCGTAGATCAGCCGCCAGCCCACTGCGTCCAGAAAGCCGCGAAGATTTTCAAGCGCCTTCCGCGTCAGCATGCCCCGTTTGTTCTGCTGGACAACCGGATCGACCAGCGGCCACTCCCAATAGTCTTCAATTCCATGGCGAACGCCGCGCACCTGCATCGCATCGTCCTGCCCCACGCCTTCCCAGGGAGTGATGTTGCTCAGGTGGCCGCCGAGGCGAAGCACACCGCTTGTGTTCAGCGCGCGAAACGCCTCGACCAACGCCAGGTTCTCGCGGGAAAAGAATTGCGGATTGTAGAGTTGCCCCATCTCGTAGCTCAAACCGATAAAGTCGGCAGGCATGAGGGGCCCCTCTTCGCCCGAAGTCCTCAACCGTATTGCCTCTTCGGCATGATCACTGCTGTGGCCGAGCCGGGCAACCGCCGCCGCAGTTGCCGCGCACAAAAACTCCCGTCGATCCATACTCGTTCCCCTCTTACTCGTTCCTTTCGTGCGTGCACAGTATATAAAGCGCTGTCAGCAACTCGCCTCAGCGCCCTCTCCGAGTCCTTACGTCCCCAGTCCCCAGTCCCCAGTCCCTAGTCCCTACGTCCCTGGTCCCTACGTTCCCCAGTTGCCACTCCCCGCTCTCAACGCATCGCTAATAACCAAAAGCTCGTAGCTAACAGCCAAAAGCTGCATTTTTGTATCCCGCGAACTCCTTCGAAGCATCATTTCGTGTAATTCTGAACCGCCTTTTCGGTCATTTCCTAACCTTTTGCGGTTCCAATTGCCACCATTTCCGAACTATTTGCGGTATATGTTTCAAAGAATCGCAACCTTTTAGGCAAACCTTTCGGGGGCAAATGCAACCTTTCAAGCCAACCTTTCAACGGGTTTTTGCACCAATGAAACCAACATTCTCTTGCACTTCCGCTTGATTTCCGCGCATACGAAAATCGGCGCTTCCGTCGCGCCATTTTCGCTCCGCTACAATAGTGTGAAGCTCCTTCCAGCCGGCCTCCAAAATCGCCTGCTCAATCTTCAATTCACCAGGAGCCCCAAGGCCATCATGCTTGCCGATAATCTCCCAGAAGCTCTTACCTTCGACGACGTCCTGCTTGTCCCCGCCTATAGCGATGTTGTGCCTGTCGAGGTCAGCACGCAAACGCAACTGACCCGTGCCATCACGCTCAACACGCCGCTCATCTCATCGGCAATGGACACTGTGACAGAGTCGCGCATGGCTATCGCCATGGCACAACAGGGCGGCATCGGAATCGTGCATCGCAACCTCTCAATTCCCGACCAGGCCGGCGAAATCGACAAAGTGAAACGGTCTGAGAGCGGTATGATCGTCGATCCCGTAACCGTCGCGCCCGACAAGATGATCGGCGACGCTCTCGACGTAATGCGCCGTTACCGCATCTCCGGCGTCCCGGTAACGCAGGGCAAGCGGCTGGTCGGGATTCTTACCAATCGCGACCTGCGCTTTGAGACGCGCACCGATATTCCTGTCGGCGACGTGATGACCAAGACCAATCTGATCACTGTGCCGGTAGGCACCACGCTTGAAGAAGCCGAGCTTATCCTGCACAAACACCGGGTCGAAAAACTGCTGGTGGTGAACGATCAGTACGAGTTGATGGGCCTCATCACCGTCAAAGACATCCAGAAGAAACTGAAATATCCGAATGCCAGCAAGGATGATCAAGGCCGTTTACGGGTCGGTGGAGCAATTGGCGCGACTGGCGATTATCTTGAGCGTGCCGACGAGCTGATACGAGCCCGCGCCGATGCGCTGGCCATTGACTCGGCGCATGGCCACTCTTCACGCGTACTTGAAGCTGTACGCGAAGTGAAGAAGCGCTTCCCCGGCATGGCTGTGCTTGCGGGCAATGTGGCTACATATGACGGCGCAATGGCGTTGATCGATGCGGGCGCAGACGCAATCAAGGTCGGCATCGGCCCAGGCTCCATCTGCACAACGCGCATGGTCACCGGCGCCGGGATGCCGCAGATAACGGCCATCGCCGAGGCATCTCGCGCGGCACACAAGCACGGGATTCCAGTGATTGCAGACGGTGGCATCAAGTACTCCGGTGAAATCACCAAGGCCATTGCCGCAGGTGCCAGCTCTGTGATGATCGGATCGCTCTTTGCGGGCGTCGATGAGAGCCCCGGCGAAACCATCCTCTACCAGGGGCGCAGTTTCAAGAGCTATCGCGGCATGGGCTCGCTCACAGCCATGAGCCAGGGTTCGGGCGAGCGCTACTTTCAGGGCTCCTCCGACCTGGCTCGAGCGGAATCGGGGCCGACAGATGTGGTGCAGCGCGAGCGCGCAAATGAGAATCGCCTCGCCAAATTTGTTCCTGAGGGAATCGAGGGCCGCGTGCCGTACCGCGGACCGCTGGAAGCAATGGTCTTCCAGCTTGT
>CAZKJB010000271.1:0-5814 GCA_964552975.1 uncultured Occallatibacter sp.
CAAAGATGGCCGACACCGGGCAGACCGGCACGCATGCGCCGCAGTCGATGCACTCCACAGGGTCGATAAACAATTGATCGGCCTCCGCGTGACCTGCCTCATCTTTCTTCGGGTGGATGCAATCGACGGGACAGGCGTCTACACAGGCGCTGTCCTTGGTGCCGATACAGGGTTCTGCAATGACGTATGCCATCTCAGGTCTCCAGGGATATCAAGCGGCTTCACGTGGAAGGCTCGCCATGAACTTCTCGACGCTGATAGTAGCATATGGCCCCGAGGGTTGATTTGCACGATTTGCGGCCCCGTTTTGCCATGCGGGAAAGACAATGCCGGCATCACGATCTCGCTCATTGGGACCAGAACCCGGCACACTTGCCCTCGTGATCCGGTCGGCCGTTGATCCGCAGCTGCTCGCCGGGGCCGGGTGGGTGGCTAAGAACTTCGCGGAGCAGCTCACTAGCCCGCTCCGGCACGCCCGGGCTGGATTAGCATAGTCTTTGCTACACCGCTAGCAACACCTGGCAATAGGAAACACTGTGACTGCGGCGCCCCAAAAAGAGACCAGACGCGTCCCTCCGCCCGGCTCGCTCAGTTCGGGCAACAAGATTTATGGTGTGGGCGAAATGGCGGAGCGCACGCGCGCCTACGATTGGATTCACACCTCGGTAGGCCCAATCGAGACCTGGCCGGAGGTGCTGCTCAACGCTGTCAATACCCTGTTGAACTCCCGCCACCCGATGTTCCTTTGGTGGGGTGAAGACCTTATCCAGTTCTATAACGACGCGTATCGGCCAAGCATTGGCGGCGATAAGCATCCCAGCGCACTCGGGCAAAAAGGGCAGGAGTGCTGGCCGGAAATCTGGCCCATCATCTTCCCGCAGATCGACGCGGTCATGAAGCTCGGTGAAGCCACCTGGCATGTGGATCAGCTTGTACCTATCAACCGGGATGGCAAGCTGGAGGACGTTTATTGGACTTATGGCTACAGTCCGGTCTATTGTCCAACCGGTGAAATCGGCGGAACCCTGGTGGTTTGTACTGAGACCACGAATAGCGTTTTAGCCAGGCGCCAGGTGCAATTTGAAATGGAACGCCTTTCCGATCTTTTCGAACAGGCGCCCGCCTTTTTCGCAGTGCTGCGTGGTCCCGATCACGTGTATGAAATGATTAACGGATCCTATCAGCAATTGATTGGGCATCGAACCGTCCTCGGAAAATCGTTGGCCGAGGCGGTGCCTGAAGCCGAAGAGCAGGGCTTTTCCAAGCTACTCGATCGGGTCTACGAGACCGGTGAGCCGTATGTGGGACGCGGTACACCGATTCATCTCGCTCGTACTCCCAAACATCCCCTGGAACTTCGATACATTGACTTCGTCTACCAGCCCAAGCGCGAGCCCGACGGTTCCATATCCGGCGTGATCGTGCTGGGCGTCGATGTCACTGAAGCGAAGAGATCTGAACAAATCCTCCTGCAGTCAGAAAAGCTGAATGCTGTTGGGCGTCTCGCCAGTTCCATCGCGCACGAAATCAATAACCCTCTCGAAGCAGTCACGAATCTCATCTATCTCGCACAAAATGCCGCTATCAATCCTGACGCGAAAAAGTTCCTGGCGATCGCGGAGGTCGAATTGCGGCGCGTTTCAGTAATCGCGAACCAGACATTGCGATTTCACAGGCAATCGACAAATCCAGGCCCCATTTCGGCCGCACAACTCATTGACGCTACCCTTCCGCTCTATCAAGGCCGTATCTCAAACGCCAGGGTGCTTGTCGAACGCCGCGATCGCGCGTGCCGGCCCGTCATGGGTCTCGAAGGTGAAATACGGCAGGTACTGAGCAATCTCATTGGCAACGCGATCGACGCGATGTCCGGCACTGATCGGCGGCTCGCCATCCGCACCCGCGAAGGCACGAATTGGAAAACGGGTCAAAAAAGCTTGATTGTGACGATCGCAGACACGGGTCTGGGAATGTCTCCCGATACGATCTCCCACATCCTTGAGCCCTTCTTCACCACGAAGGGCAGCAAAGGTACAGGTCTGGGGCTGTGGATCAGTCGCGAAATTATAGGAAGACACAAAGGTGCTCTGAAACTGAAATCACGCCAAGCCGCGCACCATTCGGGAACGGTGTTTATCTTGACGCTCCCCTACGATTCCTGAAAACCCAGTGGTTTTTCGCTTGTCTGCATTTCGCCGATGTGTCTCACAGCCTCGCCCGGTTGTGAGCCGGCCAACGAATCGCCGAGTGCTAGATGCTGCGCTTCTGTCTCTGGCGAAGAAACTCCGCCGGCGTCGGAATTGGTGACAGATTCCGCCCCGCGAATAGATCGGCAAAGAGCCCGACCAGTTCGTCGTGGATCAGGCCATTTGAGGCCAAAATCTCGTCGCTCTTCATCTTGAAATGCTCACCAGCGAAGTCCGTCACGCGCCCGCCAGCCTCTTCCACCAGAAGGATCCCGGCAGCCGTATCCCAGGGATTCAGATTGAACTCCCAAAACGCTTCCAGCCGCCCGCAGGCCACGTATGCAAGATCGAGCGCGGCTGAGCCTGCCCGCCGCACCCCGTGCGAACGCAGCGTGAACTCCTGGTAGAAGTGGATGTTCGGACTCGCGTGGCGCTTGCGGCTGGGAAAGCCAGTGGCCAGCAACGCTTCGGCGAGTTGCCCAATGCGCGAAACCCGCATGGGCCTCCCGTTCAATGTTGCCCCGCGCCCGGGCTCGGCTGTGAAGAGCTCGTCGCGCATGGGGTCGTAAATCACCGCTGCAGCCAGCGTTCCGTCCATTTCCGGCTTTGTCCCGGCGGGCCTGTGCTCCAGGCCCATCGAAACGCAGAACTGGGGAAACCCGTGCGCAAAGTTGGTGGTTCCGTCCAGAGGGTCAACATACCAGCGAAATTCGCCTTCGAGCCGATCACGCGTACCCTCTTCGCCGTAGATTCCATGTTCCGGAAAAACCTCGCCCAGGCGCGTGCGGATAAGTTTTTCCACGGTCCGGTCGGCAACCGTCACCAGGTCCACGTCGCCCTTGTACTCGGTTTCAACGCCCTGGGCAAAATACTCGCGCAGGCGCGCTCCCGCCTCGCGTGCAATCTCAGCCGCTTTGGGAACATAAACAAAGTCTGGTGTCTTCGCAGCGCTTGCCGCCTCGTTCACAGGTGTTCCCCGCTCGGCCCATGTCCGTCCGCATGTTCATAGCGCGTCACCCGGCGGCGGCCAGCTTCGGTGATGCTGCGGATCTGATTCTTATAAATGAAGAGGTTGGGCTGGCCCTCGCGCGTTAGCCGCAACATGGAATCGTCAAAATACTCAATCCAGCCGCGCACCGTTTCGCCGTCGCGCAGCTTGACGATGACGATAACTTGGCGATCGCTCAGAGAGCGCAGATAGAGCCCTTCCTGGCCGGTTTCTCCGGGTGGAGGAGTCTTGGAGCGGCGGCGCGACGAGAGTGGGGAAGTCATGTTTTGATTTTAGATGCAAAGCAGGGCGTGCATCGCATGACGCGCTGAATTCGCTCAGAGGTCGCTCCGCTCTAAGGATCCGTTTTCTCGAACGCGCGCAATCGTATCACTTAGAGCGAGCGTGTGGGTTGGTTTCCCCGAAGTTTGAAGATCAGGTTCGGCAAGGATCCCCGGCGGCATCAGGCCGTTCCGGCAAATTTGCCTTAGACGTTGGAAAAGACATTCTAGTTTACTCAGTCTCAAAATTTGTTGTATCATCGGTCAACTCTTCCGCCGGTTGGGCTGTGATTCGTTCAACGGCCGGGAAAAGACTGCCTGGGCCCTGTTGGACCTTCGACTTGCAGTACGGATTTGTCCGTAAGTCGTGTATTTTGAGGCAAATCGTAAGGCGGTATTGCGCTATGTGTGGGATTGTCGGTTACACGCACTTCTCCCGCAACCTGCCCGATGGCGTCCTGAACGCCGGAATTCAGGGCATGGTCCACCGGGGTCCCGACCAGCAGGCCGGGCATACAACGGCGCACGTTTCGCTGGGAGCTGCCCGCCTCAGAGTCGTCGACCTTGAGGGTGGCGATCAGCCAATGCACAGCCTCGACGGCAACCACACAATCGTTTTCAACGGCGAGATTTACAACCACAGCGTCCTCCGTCAGGAACTGGAGCGGCTGGGCCGTCGCTTCCGCACCCGTTGCGACACCGAAGTGGTGCTGAATGCCTATCTGGAATGGGGCAGCGAGTCGTTTGCGCGATTGCGCGGAATGTTTGCGGTTGCGTTGTGGAGTGAGCGGGAACAACGGTTGATTTTGGCTCGTGACCGCGCCGGCATCAAGCCGCTTTATTACTATCTGCAGCGCGGTGAGCTCTTCTTTGGGTCGGAGATGAAATGCATCTTCGCGCATCCCGATGTTCCGAGGCGAATCGACCTCAACGGCCTGAACTGCTACTTAAGCCTGAACTATGTTCCGGGCCCGCTCACCCTGATTGAGGGCATCACCAAGCTGATGCCAGGGCATCTTCTCGATTGGCAGCGAGGCAAGGTTTCCATCAGCTCCTTTGTGCCCCGCGCCGGCGCCGTGCCTGCGCCGACCAACATGGGCGGGGCAACAGAGGAACTCGACAATCTGCTCCGGCTTTCAGTTTCGGAACAGATGATCTCCGATGTGCCAATGGGTGTATGGCTCAGTGGCGGAGTCGATTCGTCGACGATCACGCACTATGCCGCGCACCTCACTTCGAAAGCGCTAAAGACCTTTTCCATCACCTTTCATGGCAAGTCATTCGACGAAAGCCCCTACATTCGTGCGGTCAGCGAGCGTTACGGAACCCAGCATACTGAGATCGATTTGAATGAAGATGCCGACCTGTGCGATTCCATTGCCGAACTGAGCTATTACTCCGACGAGCCCGGCGCGGATGCCGGTGCCGTGCCGGTGTGGTACCTGGCCAAGCTCACCCGCAGGCATGTCACGGTTGCCCTCAGCGGTGAAGGCGCTGACGAACTTTTTGGCGGCTACCTGACCTACAAAGCAGATCGCTACCGCCGTGCTTGTGTCATGATGCCACGTCCTTTTCTGCGCGCCGCAAAAGGATGCGCGAACCTCCTGCCCGCTTCCGATGAAAAAATCGGATTCGATTACAAGCTCAAGCGATTTCTGCAGGGGTCCTTGCTTTCGGCTGAAGCGGCTCACGTGTTTTGGAATGGAACGTTCAGCGAGGAAGAAAAACGCGGCCTTTTCCGCTTTGCCAATCAAACTCCGCTGTCTGAATTGCTCGGCCATATGCGCTCGGGACGTTCGTTCGAACGGTTCCTGCGCTTCGATCAGAGTTACTCCCTGCCGGATGCTTTGCTCTACAAGGTCGACCGCATGAGCATGGCCCACTCAGTCGAAGTGCGCCCGCCGTTCCTCGACGACAGAATCGTGGATTTTGCGGCCCGCCTGCCGCGCCGTTTCAAGATTCGCGGCACGCAAACTAAGCTTGTCCTTCGCGAGTTGATGAAGAGATCGTTACCGAAGTCGGTCTTGAACCGGCCGAAAATCGGATTGGACATCCCGATTCACGAGTGGTTCCGCGGATTCCTCAGGCCGCTACTGGTGGAAAGCCTGAGTGAAGATTCGGTGCGGCAGACGGGCCTGTTTAACTGGTCCGCGGTCAAGCGCCTCATCGAGGAACACCAGAATCGAACAGCTAACTGGGGGTACCACCTGTGGGGCCTGCTTACACTCATTCTGTGGATGAAAAGATGGCAGGTGGAAGCGCCGGTAATGAGCTCGCAGGTGCTCGTCCCGCGCGAAGAAGACATCTTGGAGGCGCCCTCGTTGCTCTGGTAGCTTCCCTGGTGTTCCTTGCGAACGCC
>CAZKJB010000272.1:0-5800 GCA_964552975.1 uncultured Occallatibacter sp.
CGCGAATGTCTTCCATGTGCGCCGCGGGATCCCAGCGATGCAGCCACTCGGCCACTGTGAGTCCGTGCTCGATCGTCGCTCCTACGTCCTGCGGAAAGTAGCCCACCTGCGCTTCGTGTCCCCAGAAGACGCTGCCGGAGTCGAGCGTGAAATCCTTCTCTGCGAGGCCCGGATAGTTCGCCAGAAGGCTTTTGAGCAGGGTGGTTTTTCCGGCGCCATTGCGGCCCATCAGGCAGATCTTCTCGCCACGCAGAAGATTGGCCGTAAATCCTTCAATGACTTTCAGATTCCCATAGAACTTCGTCAGATTCTTGAACTCAAGAACATGCTTGCCGCTGGGCCGCACCTGGTCAAATTTGATGAAGGGACGCTGGATGTTGGAGCGAGCCAGCTCGTTGGTCTGCAGGCGTTCCACTTCCTTGCGCCGGCTGGTGACCTGGCTTGATCGGGTGCCGGCAGCAAAGCGCGCGATGAACTCGTTGAGCTGTGCGATCTTCTTCTCGCGCTGCGCAATTTGCGACTCGAGAGTCGAGCGGATCTGCGTCTTCGCCATCACCATCTCATCGTAGCCGCCGGTGTAGGTGATGATCGTCTGGTAATCGATATCGGCAGTGTGCGTGGTAACGGAGTTGAGGAAGTGCCGGTCGTGCGAGATGGCGATGAGGGTGCCATCGTAGTTCTCGAGGAAATCCTGCAGCCAGTGGATCGAGTCGAGATCGAGGTAGTTGGTGGGCTCGTCGAGCATCAGCGCCTGCGGTTTGCCGAAGAGCGCCTGGGCAAGCAGCACGCGCACTTTTTGTCCGCCCTGCAATTCGCCCATCTTGCGGTCGTGCAGCTCTTCGGGGATGTCGAGGCCGTCGAGCAGCACGGCAGCATCGCTCTCGGCCGTGTAGCCATCCTCGTCGCCGATGGTACCCTCAAGCTCGCCGAGCCGCATGCCATCCGCGTCGGTCGTTTCCGGCTTCTCATAAATGCGGTCGCGCTCTTCAAGCGCGGCCCACAACGGCTTGTTGCCCATGATCACGGTATCGATGACGCGATAAGCGTCGAAGGCGAACTGATCCTGACGCAGCACGCCCAGTTTGCGCGGGCGCACCACCGTGCCCTTCTGCGGCTCGAGCTCGCCGGTAAGGATCTTCATAAAAGTGGACTTGCCGGAGCCGTTCGGGCCCGTCAATCCATAGCGGCGGCCCGGCGTAAATGCAGTGCTCACTTCTTCAAAGAGCACCTTGGAGCCGTAGCGCATCGTCACATTGCTGACACTGATCATTCTTTCCTTGTTCCTGAAATGGATTGCTTGCTCTCGCGCCCGAGCCGCAGTAAGGCGTGGGCCGCGTGTGCCCTTTCAACCTGAGTTGAATCGGGTTTGGGGCACGATCGCAAATGGCCCCGGAGAGCTCCTGCTCATCCAGTTTCTCATAAATGCGCAGCGGGCGCTGCCATGCGCGCTCTACCGCAGGTGTAGGCAGGGAGGGCCCGCCTCGCGGCGTTTCAATTCAAGAAACGCTCGGACCAAGCCGGATTTTGCTGCAATTCAGATCAATGCAGTTCATGGCGCCGGCGGAGTAGCATACTTGCCCGCCTTGACCCACAACAGATCCTGAGATTGGTCCGCCTGGCCGAAGTCCTTGACCACGTCGAGCAGGACCGTGGTGGCGCCAAAACACTGGCGATAAACGAGGCCCATGCTGCCGCCGTGGTGGGGCTGGATGAGATTGACTCCCAGCTGGAAGTGCTCCGGCGGATTTCCAAGGCGCACGACACCGTTGTGCACGCGATTGGTGATCTCGAGAACGTGGCCGCCAGAGTAAGTTGTCGTGCCGTCGTCGCCCACACCGAACGTGTAGCTGGGCGGCGCGTTGTCCGGATAGACGCTGGTATCGATGGCCACCTGGATCTTCGAAATGGGTGTCATGGTTTTGGCGTTCACCACGCGCAGCACCACGGAACACATGTTCTTCGAGCCCGGCCCGTACATACCATTCACATAGTTGGATGGATCGTCGCCGGTCTCGTCGGCGATGATGTCGGCCGGGCTGGGCGGCGGTTTTACGCCGGCGCAAACAGCGGGCAGAACGAACAGCGACGCGGGTTGAGGGCCAATGGAGATCTTCGTGATATCGGCCACCGTCATTGAACTTCCGTCCGGCATGCTCGCGGTGGCGCGAATTACCAGGCCATCTTTCGCGTCGAGCCAGGCTTTGATTGCCGATCCTCCGCTGGTGCCGCTATAGATCTGTGTGGAAACGCCCGCGACTGTTTCTGTGCCTGCGGGTTTGAGATCGCCCTTGGCAATTCCCGAAGTGACATCGGCAGTCGCACCGAACGGATCGCCCCAATCGCCCGAGAATGTTCCGGCGCCGCCGCACGCGGGCGGATTGGCACTCGGGCTCCAAGAGACGTTTGTGCCCGCTTTCAGGTCATAAAGCGTGAGGGTTCTGTTGGCCGGAGTTGCGCCCTGTGCAGGAAGCTTCGTGTCCATCAGAATCAATGACCCGCTACGATAGATGGTTGTGGTGCCTCCAGGCCCGGCACCGGCAACATTTTCTGTAATGGCGTAGGAAGTCGGAGGGGCGGCCTGCGCCTGCGCGAGCAGTGGGGCGGCTGCGAGGCTGAGGCACGCGAGAATCCTTGGAATCGACATTCGATTGCGCTCCTGGAAAGTTGAAATTCGGACAGTTTAATTTCGCTGAAAAAACCGGAAGACTTAGTCTCAGGAAAGCGGTTCGTCAATAAGTTGCCCAGAAGAGAAAGCCATCATATTGGCTGCCTGCATGGTCGTCAACCGGTGTTGATAGCAATCAACCCGCTTGTCGGCAGACCGCCAATCGCTTGCAAGCAGCTCGATCGTGCTCAGAACAGGTCACGTAACTTGGCGAAGGAGTCGAGCTCGATCAGCTGCTGCCCTTCGGGCGCGGCGTCGAGAGTGGCGTGCTCCAAAACCCATGTGTCCTTGTGGAAGAGAAAGACCGCGTGCAGGCCTGCGGCGAGCGCGGGATTGATGTCGCTTTTGGGGCTGTTGCCGATCATCCAACTCGTGTGCGGTAGAAGCTCATGTTGCGCGATCACGGCTTGATATGCAGCCGGATCTTTTTCGGCGGCGATCTCTACGGCGGCAAAGTGCGCTGCCAGTCCGGAGCGGGCCAGCTTGTCGGCCTGCTCGGCGCGGTTGCCCTTGGTCATCAGAATGAGGTGGTGCCGGGCAGCAAGTTCGGCAAGTGTTTCTGCGACCCCGGGAAGCAGCTCGATTTCCTGCTCGGCGATGGAGCGGGCAAAGCCGCGAATGCGCGCTCGCTTTTCTTCTGTCGCCGGAGCGGCAGTCAGGCGCTCGAAGCAGTCCACCAGCGAACGCGCGAAACTTGTGAGCCCGTAGCCGTGCGCCAGAATGGTCTCGCGCTCGACGGCGTTCAGAGCCTGGCGCACCTCGGCCGGCGAGTATTCTTTGTGGTCCAGAAAGCCGATGAACGCGGCGATCGCGCGCTCAAAGTAAATGTTGTTTTCCCACAGCGTGTCATCTGCGTCGATGAGCAGGGTTTGGCAGGCAGGGAAGCGGGGCATGAGTCGAGAATACAAGGCGGGAGCGCGTCAATTCCAGCCGCAGTTCCTCAGCCTGAATTCTGCTCAGCCCGTCAATTGTTTCGATTGTCAGGCGCGATGACCGTCAATAGCGGGGATGCTTGCGAGTCTGAATCATTGCCGGCACAGGCTGCTCGCGCTTAAAAGACTGTCGCGGCAATCAGCTCCGGAGGCCCGGCTTTTCCGTCGATCACGTTCGTCTTGATCACCATCTCAAGATTGCCGCTCTCCCAGCCGGCGGGTAGCTTTTTCAGGTTCTCCGCCAGGTACTGCGGCGACGAGACAAACTCACTGGCCGCCTCGGTACCATACGGGCCTATACCGGCGACGATCATGATTGGCCCATCGGTCGTCTTGTCGTGAAAACGCGCCACGATGCCATAGTCGGTGTTGATTGAAGGGAAGGGCTTTGAGAAGTCGATCAGCCAATCGGCGTTCCCCGGATTATTCGCGTCCTGAATCCGGGCCATTGGGCCCACAGTAAATCGGTACCTCAGAGAAGTAACCAGGCGCATCGTCCACGAATTATTCGTCGCGCCGATCAATATCAACGGGCGCGAGCGCAGGTCAGCCAGGTTGGCTTCGTTATCTTCCTTGATTTCGTAGCTGCCGCCGTGCTCCTTCAGAACCCCGGAAACATGCGCGAGCGCAACCGCGGTGGCCACAGAAACGTGGTGTTCCGGCCCCGTCATGTAATCGTAAAAGCTGGTCGTCGCCAATTCCGGAATGTCAGCGTTTCTTTTACCGCTTCCCACTACGATCAGCACCGGCTCAGATGGCTTGATCAGCGGCGTCCATAGTTTGTCGGTGGCCGAGTTGTTGGCTGCCGAAGCTCTGCGATAGAAATATGCCCCGAGGGCGGCGCCCACCACTAGAATCGCCGCCAGCGCCAGCACCACCACGCGATAACGACGCCACTTTGTAACCGGAATGGCGTGCGTTGAAATTCGTCGTTCAATTCGAGAACCGTTTTGCCCCTCGGCCGAAACCGCCGGCTGCAAGATGAATTCCGGCGCGTAGGAACCACGCGGAATTTCGATGTGGACCCGGGAAGAGATTCCATTCTCGTGGTAATACTGCGCAATCCGCTTTCTCACCTCGCCGGCGGTAAATCGAACGACCGTATCAGCGCTGGTGTCGTAGTCGGGATCGCGATCGAATACCTCGATGCCCAGCGTGCGCTCCTTCAGATCGCCCGCCCGGCCGTTTAGCGCCGCGTTCACCACATACTTCAGAAGCGCCGGGTAGCGCTTGCTGCCGCGAAAGTGATAGCTGGCGAGAATCGCGTCCAGTTCCTTAAGAACCAGTTCGCGCTCCTCTGCGGTGTTTGGTATCCAGTGCTCCGTGCTGTTCGCGCTCGCCGTCATAGGAGGCACTCAACTCGCTTCAACAGGAGGTATGTTACATCTCCGGTGCAGCGATTGTCACCCACTTGTGACCGTCACGTGGGAGCAGTCGGCGGGTGCCTATCTTGGTTCTTTGATTCATGTAAATCATTGAAAATAATTACGATACATCGCGTTTCAGCTGTGAAATTATTTGTTGCACACCGTGTCAGCCTTGCACTTCTTTGTATTGAAGCGAAGAATGCGCAGGGTCCAAAGACCGTCCTGATCCCAGCGCTCCATGGGGGCCATCGGGGGTGTGGCACGAGGTGTGCCGCCCACTCGTTCTCTGTTTTCGGGCGTTCTTTGAGCCAAGAGAGTCCCCGTGCAGTTGCCGAAGGAGACCCGCGGAATGGAGACACAGCACGGGGTATTGAGGTCTGACTCTGAGGTTGAAACAATTTCAAAGTCACATGGGTATTCATCACGCGGCGCTCAGCTGATCCGAATGTCCGGGGCAGGAATTTGATCGATCTGCTTGCGCCAATTCGTAAACAAATGAAACCAAACTCAACCACCCAATTTTTTGGAGGCAACAAATGAACACACGCGGAAGGGCAGGATTCTTCCTTCTATTCTTGCTCGCAATTGGAGTGCTCAGCTTCTCGCATTCTCTGTGCAGCCAGGCAGTGAATGGAACGCTGCTAGGCACGGTGACGGACGCAACGGGAAAAGTGGTACCCAATGCTCAGGTCACGATTGTCCTCACCGGTCAGAGCGCCCAATATGCAACCGTTACCAATGGAAGCGGGGACTATACGGAACCCGATCTTCCTTCCGGGACGTATTCCATCACGGTCTCTGCACCAGGTTTCAAGAAAGAAACCCGCGAGAACATC
>CAZKJB010000273.1:0-5773 GCA_964552975.1 uncultured Occallatibacter sp.
CACTCGCGAGGCCGTGCTTGCCCGCCATGCCGTCTTTGCTGTGGCAGTTCCCGCAGGTTTTGGGCACGTTGAGCGGATATACCGCCGAGCGGGCGTCGGTCTTGGGATAGATACTGTGCGCGTCACCGTGGCAGCTCGTGCAGGGATGCTCCTTGCTGTCGGCGTGAACGCTGCTCTTGAGCTGGGTAGCCTGGTCGGCGTGGCACGTCTTGCAATCGACAGGCGCTATTTTGTCCGGATGCGGGTAGCCCTTGATGTCCGCGTGGCAGTTAGCGCACTGCAGGCCGCCGTGAATACTTGAGCTGAATTTCTGGCCGTCGACCGCGATGCTGTGACCTGAGCTGTCGGTCATGCTCGCATCGCCATGGCAGGTCAGGCAATCCTGCGCGCTGAGGGCAACCGGCGTCACCGCGCAGAGCGCAAGTCCGGCAGCTAAAATTCCTCCGCGAAGAATGATGCTGACTTTTTCCTTTGCGGCATTCGTCATTCTGCCGTCTTCCTTCCCCAGGCAAAGAGGCTGTGACCCCTTTCTCGCCGGGCTTGCCGAAAATGCGCAACCTACCGCGCCTTGTAAAATCCGTTGTCGCGGGATTCGCACTTATGAGGTGATGCTTTTGAGCAAGAACTCGCAGTGACACCTATCACAAGCCCCACGGTGCAGATCACAAATTCGGCTTTAAGTTGTCAGCCATCGGGTCTCAGCCATCCAAGACGGTGAGGGGACTCGCTCCCCCTTTTCTGAGGCATATGAATCAGGTTGGGCAGACGGGGTCAACGCCGCGCCACGCGAAGGTCTTCCGACTTGCTATCACGGCGAGGAGCCGCACGTGGTGGGCTGGCGGTTCATCGGCAAGCGGCGTGACCTCTCGCTCGACCCCAGCTGCGGATGGACACGCGGCAACGCCGATGTGGTCGACGTGGCCGACGCTTCTAAGGTGATGGCGAAGCTAAACGAAATGCTCGCGAAAAAGCCTAGCTGCAGCGATCAATTCGAAATTCAGAGCTCCGAAGCGACCTGCGAAGCGAGGGTGCTTTCCATATTCTTCAGCGTGTCGATAGGCAGCTTGCTGTAGATGCTGGTCTTGAACGCGACGCTTCCCTTTTTGGTGTAGAGCACGACGATGGTGCCGGTAACGACATAATAGGCGTCATCGCCGATGCCGCTGGCGGGCACGATCTGCATCATGGGGCTGATGGGCGTTTTGCCGGCCTGGTACTGATCAAGCCCCTCGGTCATGAGAGTGACGATCACGCCGGTTGCGGTCCAATTGCAGGTGGCTTTGAACGAGGGCGTCATCCAGGTACCCGCTCCAACTTGCTTACCAACCGCCGCACTTACCTGGCCCTGCGAGAGCAGTGAGCATGCGTCAGCGGAGTTGGGAGCGGCCAAAGCGGGCATGGCGGCGGTGAGCGCGAACAGGACGGCGATGAATGTGCCGGTTTTGTGGATCATGATGTAGACCCTCCTTTCGAGATCGGCCCGCAGCCGGGCGCCACGTTTCCTTCAAGATTCACTCGGGCGATCGGCGCCGCCAGGCAGCTTCAGCGAATTGCTGACGGTGATTTCAGAGGCGTGAAGGCGCGTAACGGTCAGGCTCTCGATTTCAAGGGATTTCAATTTGGCGCTGTCGACATCGATGCGGCCGATGGCCAAGCGACGGATGGCTAATGCGCCAATTGCAAATGCGCCCACCGCGACAAACCCCGCGGCGGCCGCCAGGACGGCAACACCGCGGAGGGCCGGACGGTTGCGCTGGGCGAGGTCTTCCATCGTATCCGCCTCCTCAGGCGCGGGCGAACAAAGGGCCTGTGCCCATTTTGCCAGAATCCGGCCGTGTAACAGCCGTTATCACGCGCCAAACCTCACCACGCCACGGATCGGTCAGCAATATCTCCACGTTTACATTTCGGTTGTCCCCGTCCTCCGGCCCTTTAAGTTAAACCCTTCATTTCAAGGAGCTTAGTCTTGAGGGTCTGCGATAAGCACAGAGGAAGGAACGTCCCTTCAGGGGCTAAAGCCCGGTATTTGTGCACATCTTTCGGCACGCCTGAAGCCGCGCCCTTTCAAGACCGCCGATTTTGCAACCGGTTCCAGAAGCCCGAGTTACTTCTTCTTTTTGAATGCCCGTTGAGCGAGCGTAGCGGAGTTGGCTGCGACGGCGGCGCGGATGAGTTTTTTGAAGGCCGATTCGTTGATCTTTTCGCCTTCGCGGAGGTCGATCGCGCGCCGCACGTTGCCTTCAAGGCTGGAATTGAAGAGTTTCCCCGGGTCCTGAATTGAGGCTCCGCGAGCGAAGGTGAGCTTGACGACTTGCTTGTACGATTCCCCGGTGCAGACGATGCCGTGATGGGACCAGACAGGAGTTCCAGGGTTGGTTGCCTTTGCCCATTTCCACGCCTCTTCAATGCCGGGGTCGGCATCGTGGATGAGCTGACGGAGATGGGCGAGGGTCTCGCCGCGCCAGTCGCCCAGCGATTCAATCCGCCTGGTGATGTTCCTGGAAGCAGTCTCGCTACTCGGTGAATTTGCCGGTTTCATACTCCCTCCAACTGTTGGTTACGATGCTTCAGAAAGGGTAATTTGCCGCTCGAATCCGCGCAGGTCATTCGCAGGAAAAACTAGCGCAGGAGAGGGCAGCATCCCTCACCAAGGACCTGCAGCATGGGGTCCGGTGTTTTCTGGCAGCTCTTTCGCTTGCTTCATCGTAACGCGCGACTAATTTTGCGACGGCTTTTCGACGTGGTCGACAACGAGAACTTCGACGGGCGCTTTGCTGCCCTCCATATTCAGGCCGAGCTCGTCATGCAAGGCAGCTTTGAGGATGGAGGTTGTATCCGGCCGGGTTCCATCCATGTTCTTCGCCGGATCGGGCAAGTAGGGCGTGAAGTCGATGGAGAAGTCGTATTTTCCCGGAAGGCCAGTGCGATCGACGACGGGCATGTCGAGCGGGCCAGAGAGAAAGTCAGCAAACTCGCCGATGGGCATGGATTTTGCGATCGTTCCATTGGCAGAGTTCTGGCGAAAGGGTTTCGCGTCCGGCGCGGCCGCGGGGGAGAGCCTGGGACCGCCGCTTGCGACAGTGAGTACGATTGCCTTCATCTCGCGGGGCTCACGATGGAAGCTGAGACGGAAGCGATCGGCGAGCAGAGATTGAAGCATCTGCTTCATGGTGCCTTCGTCGACAGGGCCGTCGGCCTTTGCCGTGATGTCGAAATGATCGGACTGGAGCCAGCTCGGACCGGCGATCTGGCGGTCCTGGACGTGATAGGCGAGCTTGATGCAGGTGTTGACGGTTACGTCCTGCATGCGAAGCGTCTCGCCCGAGAATTCTGTTTTGCCATCGTGTTCAAACTTGACGGACTCGGCGCTGGGCTTGATGGTGGCGACGTCGAAGGCCGGCCCTTGTGCCGCAGCTCCAGGCTGGAAGGGCCCCGCGGCAAGAAGGAGCAAGCGGACGAGAGTGATCCTGACGACTCGGTTCATCGTCATTGCGGCTTCCCCGTTGTGGATTGAATGAGTGATAGCACCACCCATTCAAACGGCGGGCACATGCGTTTGGTTAACAGGATTAAATTTCTTGTGAACGCAAACCCGCTAAAGATCGATCGCCGGAGCTGTCGCAATGCAGGACCTGCCGGATCAGTGTCACCGCCATCTTGGCTTTCTCGACTAAGCCGTAATAGCCTACCAGCGCATCAGCTGCGTCACCTGGATGAGATTGCCGCAGGTGTCGTTCAGCTTGGCAATCTTGGAGGCCGTAACGTCAGTTGGCGGCATGGCGAACTCTGCGCCGCGTGCTTTCATCCGCTCGTAGTCGGCCTGCAAATCTTCAGTGAAGAACATGGCCGAGGGCTGGCTTTGCTGAAAGAGGGCCTGTTGGTAGGCTTCGGCCGCCGGATTGTTGTTGAGCGCCAGTTGCAACTCGGTACCATCGGGGTCTTCTGGCGAGGCCACGGTAAGCCAGCGAAACGGCCCCTGGCTGAAGTCGGCCTTCTTCACGAAGCCGAGCACGTCGGTATAAAAGCGCAGCGCCTTCTCCTGGTCATCGACATACACGCTTGTCAGTTTGATCTTCATTGATTCGCTCCTTTTATGATTTTCGCGGGCGCCGCCGCGTCGCTAGAGTTCAGCCTCGGTTCGCTGTCAAGCGGCCGCTGCCGTGGTTTGCATTCGGCGCCATAAGTAGTACGAGATGCACCAGAGCACGCTGGTGGTCGTCGACGGAATAAACGCCTGCGGCAGATCGCTGATGGATAGATGGGCGATGATCGCCGAGACGAGGTTGATGGCGAAGCCGGCGTAGGCCCATTCTTTGACGCGCGCAGGGATCATGGGCAGCAGCAGTGCGACGACGCCCGCAACCTTCGCCCACGAGAGTTCGACGCGGAAAGAGGCGGCCGAGAAGCCGAGGCGGGCGAACGCTTCCGCAGCCTGCGGCAGCACCATGAGCTCGTAGTAAGCGGTGAAGATCATCTCCAGACAAAAGAGCCCAGTGACAATCCAATAGATTAGTGTGCTTGCTTTGGGGGTAATTTTGCCGGCGACGAGAGCCGGATTTTGCAGTGTCGATTCCATGGGGTTCTACCTCCTGCGATTCAACTCTTCACGGTTTCAGCTTCAGTGCCCCAGAGACGCGCTGGGCATCTGCTGAGCGCGATCTCCGGGAGGGATGGTTTCATGGTCGAGCCTCTATATTTCGATGGGGAATGCCCCCGTTTAAGCCGTCTGCATTCCGGCGACAACTCCTTCGAGCTTTCCGATGAACCCACGCCAGCCATACTTCGCACCCTTATAGTTGGCCTCCTGGTCGGAATGGAATCCAGACTGCTCCATGCGCAGGTGAGTGCCGGCATCGGTCGGCGTCAGCGTAAATGTGACGATGGTTCCAAACCCTAATGTGGCCCAAGTGTAAGAAAGCGTCTGGCCAGGTTCGACGGCGAGGACCTGGCAGTCAATCACGCCATTCCAGTTCGGCATGGGTTCCCTGCTGAATTTGAACGAGTGCCCCACAACCGGCTGAAAATCATTCTTCAACAGCCACTGCTCAATCAAAGAGCTCTCGGTGAGCGCCCGCCAAACCTTCTCGGGCGGATGAGGGAATTCTCTTTCCACGATGACGGAACGGGTCGATGGATCGGGCGTTGTCATTTCGCAATCCCCGGATGAGCATCTTCGAGCTTTTCGAGCACTTCTGCGAGACGATCAAATCTGTTTTGCCAAAAGGCGCCATAGTCGCCGATCCAATCCACCAAGGGCGCGAGCGCCTCAGGCCGGGCGTGGTAGTGGGACTCGCGACCTTTGCGGCGATGGGAAACCAATTTAGCGCGCCTGAGAGCACAGAGGTGCTTGGAAACCATCGGCTGTGACACACCCGCCCGGACGGTCAAAGCATGGACGGTCTGGTCGCCATCGCGGGTCAGCCGCTCAAAGATCGCTCGGCGCGTGGGATCGGCCAAAGCCTTGAAGACATGATCAGCAGAGTTTCGCACAGAAAAACCATAACCGAATGGTTATGGTTTGTCAAGACCGAGGCGCAGTTTTTTTTCTAACCGAAGGAGCGATGACAGCCGCGTGAAGCCGGGTCTGAGCGATTCACAGGGCGGTGATTTTGCTGTGGTAGGTTGGAGATTTGGAGCGATGCCGCATCGCGGATTGAAACGGCAACAAGGTGAATCCAGCGCTGGCGGCACTGCCATTCCTGACTGTTGTTTCGATATGTTTTTGAGGTGATTGTGATGAAGGAGTGTCCCGGAGGATCTCTGATGGGAAAAG
>CAZKJB010000274.1:0-5686 GCA_964552975.1 uncultured Occallatibacter sp.
CGATCTCGCTGCCGATGGAGAGGCCGTGGCCGTGCATGAAGGTGCAATCGGTGATAGTGATATCGCGGCTTGGGTCGTCGCCTCCCGGAGAGTTGATCGCACCGGATTTGATAGCGATGTTGTCATCGCCGGTATCGGCGTAAAGATGATCGATGTGCACATTCGATGACGAGAAAGGATCGACGGCATCGGTGTTCGGCGAGTGTTGCGGCGCGAGAACCCTGATGTTGTGAATGGTGACGTCGTCGGAGTAATACGGGACGATTTGCCAGAAGGGCGAATTCTGGGCAGTAATTCCTTCAATGCGCACGTGCCTGCAATGGTCGAAGACAATCAGCCGCGGGCGGGGATGGTTGCCCATGATGCCTGCGCCACTAACCGTGCGCGCCATGGCCCACCAGCTTTCCCCCTGGCCGTCGATGACGCCGTCGCCACTGATGGTGATGTTCTCGGCGTTAAGGGCGCTGATCAAAGATTGGACCGCGGGAAGGCGGAACTCGGTTTTGTTGGGATAGTCGCCATGATCGGGCGAGCCAAGCAGGGTTGCACCTTTATCGAGGTGCAGCGTGATGTTGCTCTTGAGCACGATGGGCGCGCTGAGATAAGTGCCTGAAGTCAAGGGGACTGTGCCGCCTCCTTGCGCGGCGCAGGCGTCAATAGCACCCTGAATCGCAACTGTGTCTTTGGTGGTGCCGTCGCCCTTGGCGCCGAAGGCGTGCGGATCACAGGTCCGGGCAGCATGAAGAACGCCGCCTGAAAAAGCGATGAAGGCAAAGGCTAAAGCTGGTATTGCGAACCGGCGCGTAAATGAGCAGTTCAGTTGAATCACAGAGTTGCCTCGCGACAAATGGATTACTTGCGCTCCCCATCATACGACAGGAGCGGCGCGGTGGTCATACCACGATCCTGAGGGGATTCGCAGCACGACGAGAGCCGTACCTTTCAAGCGATCTTCAGTTTGGGGAAAGTTTGGGCCCTACAGAAGCATTCCGCGGGAGACGGACGATGAAGCGGGTGTCGCCAGGCTTTGACTGGACTTCGATCGTTCCGCCAAACTTCTGAGTCACGATGCGGTTGACGATCTCGAGGCCGAGCCCGGTGCCTGAGCCCTGCGGCTTGGTGGTGTAGAAGGCCTCAAAGATGTGGGGAAGAACTTCAGGCGGAATCCCCGCGCCGTGATCGCCGATGGAGATGGCAATGTGCTCCGGCTCGGACCAGGTTGCGATTTCGATTTTAGAGTTTTCGGGTGAGGCATCGACCGCGTTATCGATGAGGTTGGTCCAGACCTGGCTCAACGCGGAGCCGCGGGTACGGATGGTAGACGCGGAGGCCTCGAATCGCTTTTCGACTTGAACCTGTTTGAGGCGGATTTTGTGTCCGAGGATGGTAAGCGTGCTCTGCAGGCTGTCGTGGACGTCCAGATCCCTGTCGGGAGTTCGCTCGTCGTAGGCGAATTTTTTTACCGCCATGACCAGCTCGGAGATGCGGGCGATGCTCTCCTCGATGGCGCAGACGAGGGACACGCTGGAGACCAGCGCGCCGAACCAGTTAAGCGCATCAGAAAACGATTCCGGATCGAAGTGATCCTGCGCGCAGGCAAGCTCTTCGCGATCGAAACCCATCGACACCAAAACAGCCCCGATGTTGTACGCATTCTCAACTCCGACGGAAGACAGCCACTCGCCCATAACCTCTTCGGCGTCGGCCTGTTCGAGGCTGCTCATGGCGGGTTGGTTGCAACCGTGCAGCGCGTGCTCGAGAAGACTCTTCATGCAATCGAGCTGAGGGCGAGTTTTTGGTTTCTCGCTGCTGCGCAGGCTGAGTTGCTGAAGCCGCAGCAGGTTCTCGCGCAGTTGCGATGCGGCACGCTTGGCTGCCGAGCCGGGATTGTGCAGTTCGTGCATCAGCCCAGCGGCCAGGGTGCCGAGGGAGACAAGCTTTTCGCGGTGTAACGCCTCGACCTGGTAGGCCTGGAGGCGTACCGCGCTGTCGGCGAGAACGACTTTGCGCACACCCGGGCAGCAAGCCATGAGCGACCAAAAGTCCTGCGCGCTGAAACGGGCGAGCACCGAATCCTGCGCCGCGAACACGCGAAACATCGAGGTAGCTCTGCCTGTGAGTAGCGGCACCTCGCCGAAGGCTTCTCCGGGGTGTGCATTGCCCACCAAGGTCCATGTTCCGTCGGATTCCGGCCGCTCGGCCTGCGTCTCGCCCTCAAGCACAAGCCAGTAATAGCGCCAGGGAGCTCCCGCTTCAATTAGAACGGTACCAGCCTTGGCCGACACCCGTTCCAATTGGTCGACGCCGCCGATGGCATCGAAGGGCGTTTCGGCAAAGATGTGGGTTTTGGGAAGAGCTGACGCGAGATCGCGCAGATGTATCGTTTCGATCCGAAGGCCTTCGTCGCTCTGGTTTCCGCTCGTCATCTTTCCCGCTTTAGAACCCCGCCAGATACTGGTGAATGAACTGCACCGCGATGGAACCTTCGCCGACGGCGGAGGCCACGCGTTTAACTGATCCATGGCGCACGTCGCCAGCCACAAAGACTCCCGGAACGCTGCTCTCGAGAAGAAATGGCTCGCGCGATTCATGCCAGGATTCGGGCAGTTTGCCATCGCTGCGCAAGTCCGGCCCGGCGAGCAGAAAGTCTTTCTCGTCGCGCAGAACACACGGCGGCAACCAAGTCGTGGATGGGGCGGCGCCGATAAAAACGAAGAGCGAAGATGCAGGCACTTCAACGTCTCCAGAGGGGCCGCGCAACCGCAATGCTTTCAATCGCTCGTCCCCCAGAGCCTCAATTACATGGGTCCGCGGCTCTACCACAACATTCGATGTTCTAGAAATCTCATCGATCAAATATTTCGACATGGTTGCAGAAAGTCCCTCACCCCGGACCAGCATGGTTACCTTTGCGGCATACCGGGCGAAGTGCAGGGCTGCCTGGCCGGCGGAGTTGGCCCCACCCACGACAAAGACTTCCTCGTCCTTGCAGGCCCGCGCCTCGACCAGCGCTGCTCCGTAGTAAATGCCACGGCCACCCAACCGCTCAGCGCCTGGGATGTCGAGCTTGCGGTACTGGACGCCGGGCGCAAGGACGACGCAGTGGCTGGATACTTCGCGCCCGTCGGCGAGCTGGATGAAGCGGTACTGGCCGTCGATGCGCATGCCGGTAGCCCGCTGGGTGACGAATTCTGCGCCGAAACGCGTGGCCTGGGTAAGCGCGCGCCGACCCAAATCGGAGCCCGTTACGCCGGCGGGAAAGCCGAGATAGTTTTCGATCTTCGAGCTGGAGCCGGCCTGGCCACCAGGGGCATCCGGCTCGATGACGAGGGTGCGGAGGCCTTCGCTGGCGCCATAGACCGCGGCGGCCAGACCCGCGGGGCCGGCGCCCACGACGACGATATCGTAGAAATCCTGGGCGGCCTGGACTCTAAGGCCGACGCGGCCAGCCAACGCTTCAAGAGGCGGATCGACGAGCGCGGTGCCGTCGGCGAGCAGGACAACCGGTAATTGCTCCGGATCAAGCTGCCGCTCGTTGAGCAGCTTGAGCGCCTCAGGGCCCGCAGCGATATCGAGCCAGCGGTAGGGCACATGATTGCGCGAGAGGAAGTTGCGAACGCTGTGGTCGTTGAGCGACCAGCGGTGGCCGATGACGCGCAATCCTTCGAAAGCGGGGCGGTAGCGCGCCTGCCAATCCTCGAGGAGATCGCTAATGACCGGGTAGAGCTTTTCTTCGGGCGGGTCCCAGGGCTTGCTGAGATAGTAGTGGATGCGTGCGGCATTGATGGCGCGGATGGCGGCGCCGGTATCGGCATAGGCCGTAAGAAGCACGCGGCGCGCGTCGGGATAGATGGTGCGAGAGCGCTCGAGTAACTCCACGCCGGTCATTCCAGGCATACGCTGGTCGCTGACCAGCAGCGCCACCGGCTCCTCGCGGGTCTTCAATTGAGCCAGCGTGTCCAAAGCGGCTTGGCCGCTGGCGGCGCGCATGACGCGATAGGTGTTGCCGTACTGGCGGCGCAGGTCCTGCACCACGGCCTCAAGCACGCTCACGTCGTCGTCGATCGCCAGTAGAATAGGCCGAGCCATAGGAAGAGTTTAGGACATTTGCCACAAGATACAGGTTCCATTCTAGTTAATGGTATCCCTAGCCCTGCCCCGAGGATTTTATGCTGTATTTTGGCCGATAGGCTGTAATCTCGGAGATAGACGCGTCTAGGCCAGAACCGATCAGTGACAACGCGGAGCGATTCAAGAATCGAACCGCTGAGCTTGCATTGTAGCGATTGAAGACATTGCCAAGACTCCCTTCGGGTTTGCCGATAGGGACGATAGAGGCAGAGCAGGATCAAGATACGATCGAGACAGAGGGCGAAACAAATCGAGCGCTTCCGGTTTGGATAAGGTCAGGGTCGAAACGCAGAAACTCCCCCAACAGGGTTACGGGCAGGTAAATCGGGCAACATGAACAAAATCATCCTGGCCGATTCGCAAGCGATCTTCAGAGCAGGCACTGCCAAGGTGCTGGCGATGGATGAAGATCTGCGCATCATTGCACAATGCACCGACCTTGAGCGCATGTATCACGCGATCACGACGTTCCCGAGCTCGATCGTTTTGTTTGCGTCGTCACTGCGCCCAGACTTTACACGGCTCGGCATGTTGCTTGAGACCACAGGCAGCCGCGGCATTGTGGTGGCGGAGAACGACGAGAATGCATCGACCTACCTGCAGCAGGGATTTCGCGGGGTCGTGTTTCGCAGCGTAACTGGACCGGCACTTGTAGAGTGCGTGCGCCGCGTGGCTGCAGGCGACACCTGGTTCCCTTCCCAGGCCGTGCAGGCGGAAACACCGGAAGAGGATCTGGTGGGAGCGCGTGTGCGCGACCGGCTGACTCCGAAAGAGATGCGCATTGTGGCGCTGATTGTGCAGGGATGCAAGAACCGCGAGATTGCGCAACGCCTGAAGACCACCGAACAGGTGATCAAGAATTACCTGCGCTCAATTTACGACAAGACCGGAGTGGGCGATCGGCTCGAGCTTGCGTTGTTCACGATTCACCACCGGGTGCTGGCGAAGGCTGCGGCAGAGATGGGGAACAAGCTGGAAGCCGAAGCGCAGCAACAACAGCAGCAATCAACTCCCGGCGCGGTAGCGTAGGGGTAGCTTCGGGTCAACAAGCAGCCAGTTTTCAGAAAACTGGATACCTTAGTGGCTAAAACCCCGCATGGCCCTTCGAGATTCAGGATGCGTGAATCAGGCTGGCAGCAAGAATCAGCAGGACAATCAAGCTGACAACTGCGTATAGGCGGTCCCGCTCAAGTGCGAAACCGACTACAGCGATGGCTACGCGCGCAACCGGTGTGGCGATGAGGAGCAGAAGCCCTAGCTGAATCAAGCCTGCGCTATCGAGACGCGCGGCTGACAGGACAATACCGGGAAGCGTCTGGACGGCCGGGCCGCCGGATATGAACACGCGATAGCTGACACGGTCTGCATGATGCTGAACAAGATACAAAACTCCACCTGCCGTGACCATGGCAGCGGACAGCAGAACGCCCGCGCGCAGAAGCTCCCCGATGATGCCCTCGAGACGCCGATCGTCCATTTGCTCTAGATTCTCCCGATGACGCCGTTGACGATCATTTCGATGGCGAGGGCCAGAATCACCACGCCGAAGACAAGC
>CAZKJB010000275.1:0-5629 GCA_964552975.1 uncultured Occallatibacter sp.
CCCCACCCCCCACCCCCGTCATCCACTCTTGACGCCGTCATCCTGAACGCAGTGAAGGACCCCTGTATTTGTCCTTCGCCTCCGGGTGCCTCACACCCCCACCCCGTCATCTCAACCAGCCCGCCCGACAAACCCGTCATCTCGACCGAAGCCGTGCGGCCTTGCCGCACGGCGAGCGGAGAGACCCCCGCATTTGTCTTTCCCCCCGTCATTCTGAGCGCAGCTCAGAATCTCCGTCGTTCGCCTTTGCCCTGTCCCTGCTCCCCACCCTTGTCGCCACTCTTGGCCACGGGGTCGGGATGCCGCCAATCTCCCTCGCGACCGTCGGGAGCGCCAAGCGAAGCCCAATACCCGCCACGAAGTGGCCGCCGCCCGCGCAGGGCGCTCCCCCCTTCCCGAAAATGCACCTCCCATCCGGCTGCCCCACCCTTGTCGCCGCCTTTGGCGACAGGGGTGGGCAGCCGGCATACCGCCCCATTTTGGCCGCACGCGTGCTTCCATCCCGCACGTCGCGTGCCAATAACCCCCGTAAAATGTTTCACATGGAACTGCCGCCAAGCCGTTCCAATGCAGGAATGTTCCACGAGGAACAATTTACGATTGCGCCGCCCGTTCTAATTCCGCGATATCCAGTTTCTTCATCCCCATCATCGCCTGCATCGCCTTCGGATGCCGAATCAGCTCCGGCAGACGCGCCGGCACAATCTGCCACGACAATCCAAATTTGTCCTTCAGCCAGCCGCACGCCACTTCGGTTCCGCCGGCAGTCAATTTCGACCAGTAAAAATCCACTTCGTCCTGCGAATCGCAGCGCACCACAAAAGAAATGGCTTCGGTAAATTTGAATTGCGGGCCGCCATTCAGCGCGGTGAATTTTTGCCCGTCCAGTTCAAATGCGAGGGTCAAAATTTCCCCTTTCGCAACCATGCGCGGATCGGCGATGGCGGGGTTGCGAAATTCGCTGATACGGCGGGAATTTTTGAAAATGCTCAAGTAGAAATCGACTGCCTCTTCCGCGTTTCGCTCGAACCAGAGAAACGGCGTGATGCGGGAATTATTTTCGAGGGTGCTCATGCGGTCTCCTTTGTTGATAAGAATTATTGTTTGCGAAAGACTATTAGTCGGTGAAGTGGGTGTGGTCGTGCGGAGAGTCCTCCTCGGAATTCCGATCGGGGCGGAAAAGCTGGGTGATATAACGGCGCAGGTGTTCGATGGATTCGCGGGCGACCTCGGGGCCCTGCTTCGCCTTGGCGAAGATGAAGGCGCCCTGGAGGACGGACTGGATGAAATAACCGACGCTTTCCGGGGACCAAGGGGCGTCGGGAGTATAGAGGTCTTTGGCGGCCTGGACATCGCGGGTGAGGACTTCGATGTGGGCGGCGAGGGCGTGCTCGCAGGCGGCGCGGAGGTCTGGATGAGTCGAGTAGGTCTCCTGGACCAGGGTGCCGAGGAGGCAGGTGTAGTCGGGCAACTCACCGGTGAGGATGGCGGCGCGGAAGTCGAGGTAGCCGAGCAGGCGATCGACAGGGTCCTGCGGCTGGTGATAGGGTGCGGAGGCGAAGAAGCTTCCGGTGCTCCGCTCCCAGTGCTGGATGGCGGCGAGGGCGAGCGAATCCTTGGTTTTGAAGTGGTGGAAGAAGCTGCCTTTGGTTACGCCGGCTGCGCGGCAGATATCGTCGACGGTGGTGGCGGTGTAGCCTTTGGCGCGGATGATATGGACGGCTGCGTTGAGCAGGTTGAGCCGCGATTCATGCGGAGTTGGTCGCGTGGCCAGGATCTCCTGCGGGGTATTCACAGTTAGACTGCCTCCATACCAACTAAGCGGTATGGTTGCATACTAAATGGTATGTGTCAAGGGGGGAAGTGGGAGGTTCTAGGTTCTAGGTTGCGGGTACCAGGTTGGCCGGACCGCTCAGGGCTTGGGTTGCTGGCGAGTCGGTTTCACTATGAAGATGGTTCTTCCTGCTGGCTGCACTCCAATCCCGCACCATTTCACTGTTTTTATACCGTCACCCCGTACGCCGCCAGGTTGGGTCGTCAAATATCATCTATGCCGAAAGCGTGTTTGGGAAAAACGTAGTTTCTCAAAACCCCGTATTTCGACAGGTTCGCTTTTGCGCCAAGAAATTGCGCTTACATCCTCTAGTGAGCCTGAGATTATGCGGTGATGGTTACCGCAATATGGCGTAGTCGCCAACTATTGAACTAAACGCTTGCAGATTTCGGCAAGCAATTCAGGCAGGGGCATTTGGAAGACTTCGATTTTGAACCCCTCGGCCACACATTCGAAGGTGCAGTCATGAAATGGAAGAATGTAATGTTTCTGACCACGCCATGCGCCTGCTCTATAACCCGAGTGAACGGAGTTGATCTTCTGAAGTTCCTTGACCCATGCCGAGTTCTCGACTGACATGGCTATGTATCCCCTCAACCCCTTTCCATTTAGCGGATGACCGTGAAGAACCTCGTCGTTCGGAGTGCCCATTTTCGTGCATGCACAGCGGTCAAACTCGACAACCGCGAGCTTCTCGCTGAGGTCACTACTGGGGTGTCTTACTGCAACGTATGACCCGTCCCAGTCTGGATCAACATCATGCACGAAAAACGTCAGGAACGTCCGGTAATCATTTTGCAGAAGGTACGGCAAGGGGGCGCCTGTATCCCAGGTAACTGGAAACTCGATCGGAACGGCGTATGGCTCGCCCTTGGCCGCTGCCAGATTCCGTTCAGCCTGAAGGACCGTATCGCTAGCCACCCTAATCTCTTCCAGATTCAGTGTCCTGATCCTAAGGGTTTCGGGGTCTGTCACGGCTCTTGATAGGCATTCCCTTGCTTCGCGGAGCGCCGCTTCAAGTTGAGGTATGGACATATGTCTCTCTTTCCAACAAAGCCCTGAAGGCCGCAGAGACAGGATAACCGTTGGTTGCAATCGAACCGCCGCTGAATCGGGGTTTAGTCGAAGTGAGGCTTTTTGCCTCTTGGACGGGGGCCTCAGTTAGATTAAACCCCTTATTTTTGCAGGAACGGAGGCGAAGGGGCGCAAGTTTCAAGCTGTCTCGTCGCCGCCTTTGAGAGGCGTGTTAACACACGAGAGCATGAAGGTTAGGTTAACCCTATTGACCCTTTAAAGGTCTTTTTCCCGCAGTAGGGAACGGGTCGGATCGCGCGGGTCCACGTGAACCTTGAGGGTTTCGCCTTTGTAGGAATTGGCCCAGGCCTTCGCGTCATCCTCGTTGGCAAAGTTGCGTTTATACTCGCCCGTCTGCGCTTCGGGATTGCGATAAGAATAGGTTAGCGTAGCGCGATAATAAGGCCACGAATGATTGGCGGTAGAGGATATACCCTTGCTTTCAACCATGGTGACACTTACAACATCAACGACCGCGGAGACCGTCGGCCATTTGCGCCCACGAGTATAGTCAATCCACTCCTCAACGGCTCCCCAACAGGCGGCCGCCAGAACTATAGTCCCGGCGACGAGCAACATCAGAATAGCTTCCCTTTTAGTGGCCGGCTGGCCGCTGGCCCCGAGAATGAAGATACCGGCAATTAAGGGAATCATTGTTAGGGGCGCTTGCACTTGAAACTCCCACTGTCCAAGAACTACGTCAGGCGTGCTGCACCATTCTATGCGGATTTGAAGCGTTCCTTGTGACCTGCCCCTGAATCGGGCTTTTCGGTAGTTGAGGGGCCCACTAGCGAATATTCTGATTTTCAAGTCCTGTTAGAGCGAAGGTCATTCTTAGAGCGAAGGTCATTCTCTATGTCAATCACGAACCCGGGCCAGCCCTACGATGCAACCAAGGCAAGAATTGCTGTTATCCAAACTGAGATCTACCCTCTTCCGGCCCTCCGCAAGCGATGGTTCAAGAACGTGATCACCTGTGACGAAGGTTGGTCGCTGTCATATTCTGGCAGTTCTTGGAGGATCGACACGTATATCTATCGTGAGAGCGGACGCTGTCTTGAATTGGGTGGCGAGGGGGCCGCAGGGCAGATGGACGTTTTCATCGGCCCCAAGATGATGTGGAATGACCCTTCGGGAGTGCCTCTCGATGATCAGACCCGAAATAAGGTCCTGCACAACATTACGGCTGCGCTTCAGTGGGCTGGATACAAAGTTGGGTTCTTTTTGATCGAGCAGCCCAATCGCTGAAGACCGGAAGCACACGGGACAAACCGAACTGCCGGTAAAGTCGAGGTTGTGCTCGTGAATCGGCATTTTGAGAAACCAGGATTTTTCGCCCTTCGTTGGCTGGCGGGATTCGTCTGAAACGGGTGGACGAATCACGTTGCGACGCTTCCTCGCAAGGGACAGCATAACTTTGCAGTAGGTGACGGCATAACAGTGCAGCCAGCAGTTCCCGCTGCTACGGGGGCGTGCCTTGATGAAAGCAAGTCAGCCCCCTCTAAGCCGACCCGAGGTTTGACTTGCCATTGAGGAACTCGCCGTGACTTCGAAAAAACAAAAAGGGGACCGGGCGAGGTGGCCACGGGGGAGCAAACACGGTTGAGGGTTCGAGTGCTACAACATCAAGGATGGAGGAGAGAAGACGATGAAGCTGAACGCGTATCTGAATTTTGGCGGGAACTGTGAAGAGGCTTTCAAGTTTTATGAGAAGCACCTGGGCGGGAAGATTGTGAGCACCTTCCGCTGGAGCCAGATGCCGGACGCGGAGAAGCATACGCCGCCGGGGTATGAGGACGCTCTGCTGCATGCGCAACTGGAGTTAGGGGATACGGTGGTGATGGCGAGCGATGTGCCTCCGGAGATATTCAAGCCGATGCGGAGCGTGTACCTGTCGCTGGCGGTGGACAGCAATGAGGAGGCGGAGCGGGTCTACCACCTGCTGGCGGAGGGCGGCGAGGTGTATATGAAGATGGGCGAGACGTTCTTCGCGCACCGGTTCGGGCAGCTCAGGGACAAGTTCGGGACGAGCTGGATGGTGATCCGTTCGAAGATGGGGTAGGGCAGGGAACGCGTAGCAGGGAATGGGGAACAGGGGCCGGTGGGCCCCTGTTTCTGTTTTTGGAGACAGGTGTTCGACTGTGTCCTTCGCTGCGGCGGTTCCGTGAGGGGTTGGCGCCGGCGCCCTCTGCAGGAACGCGAACAATCTGGTAGTCAGGCGAAGGCCCGAGGCTAAAGCCTCATTGATTTGGTTGGCCGTGTTACCGCGGGCTGAAGAGGGTGCTGAAAAAGGCGGCCCAGAGTAGGCCGAGGCCGCAAACAGTGACCTCAGCGGCTCAAGCCGCGATAATTCTGCGGCTTTTACGGCACGGATGAATCCGTGCCCTTCAGCAAAACGGAGTTTTTCAGCATCCACTGAAGCCCGCTGCTACTCCAGAAGCAAGAGCAAGCACAGGCAAATACGGAGATTCTGAGCTGCGCTCAGAATGACGATCTTCAACTGCCCGGGTGGAGCCTGGGTGGGGCGCGCGTTTGACAGATTGGGGAAGGCAAAAGCAAAGACGGAATGCGGGGGTCTCTCCACGCGGCGCGATGCGCCTTGGTCGAGATGACGAGGGTGGGGGGGCGCGCGTTTGACAGATTGGGGAAGACAAAAGCAAAGACGAAATGCGGGGGTCTCTCCACGCGGCGCGATGCGCCTTGGTCGAGATGACGAGGGTG
>CAZKJB010000276.1:0-5617 GCA_964552975.1 uncultured Occallatibacter sp.
GCGCTGGACACAGGTTCCCACCGAGCTCGCTCCGGGAGATTTTGAGCGGAGCCGGGAAGAATTGAATGCCGCAATCGAGCGCGCGCGCCTACAGGCGCTCCATCACTTCGCGAAGGATGCCGAATGAGCGGGCAGCATCCGAATCTGCGCATAGAGGAATTCGACTACTCTCTGCCTGCTGAGCTGATCGCCCAGCTGCCGCCTGCAGAGCGCGGCCTGAGCCGCATGTTGGTGATGAATCGCGCAACCGACGCTCTCGAGGACGATTCCTTTTCAAATTTCGGCGCGCTTCTGCGCGCGGGCGACCTTCTCGTGCTCAACGACAGCCGCGTCATCCCTGCGCGCCTCTATGCCCATCGCACTTTGATCCGCGAGCGCGAGACGCCAACGGGCCGCATTGAAGTCATGCTGACTGAACCGGCCGGCGAAAACAAATGGCGCGCACTCGTCCGGCCGGGCCGAAAGGTTGCCATCGGCGAGCGGCTGGTCTTTCCCATGGCCTCAGGCGCTGTTGCGCTCGAAGCTGAGGTGCTCGAGCGCGGTCCATACGGCGATCGCCTGCTCAAATTCAACCCGGTTCAAGATTTTTTCGCCGTACTAGATCAGATCGGCCACATGCCTCTGCCTCCATATATCCGTCGCGAAGACGACACTGCGGATCGCGAGCGGTATCAGACCGTCTTCGCCAGCGAACGCGGTTCCGTCGCCGCTCCCACAGCCGGGCTGCACTTTACGCCTCAGATGCTCAAGGATCTTGCCGCTCGCGGTGTTGAAATCACGCACATTACGTTGCACGTCGGTCTGGGCACGTTTGCGCCGCTGCGCGTTGAGCGCGTTGATGAGGTGCGGCTTCATCGCGAACGCTACACAATCAACGCAGAACCGGCCACTGCGATCAACCGCGCGGTGGCCGAAGGCCGCCGCATCGTTGCCGTAGGCACCACCGTTGTGCGAACGCTCGAAGCCGCGGCGCTTGCCGCCGGAACCGCTCCGCTCCAACCCCATTCAGGCTCGACCGACATCTTCATCTCACCCGGGTTCGACTTCCGTCTCGTCCGCGCGCTACTCACCAATTTTCATCTGCCGCAATCAAGTCTTCTCATGCTGATCAGCGCATTTGCCGGCCGTGAACGCGTGCTGTCCGCCTATCAGCACGCAGTCGATCGAAAGTACCGGTTCTTCAGCTATGGCGATTGCATGTTCATCGCTTAGTCGTCTGCAGTAGCGTGGCAACACGATTTTGCATTGACACACCGGCAACCGAATCGAAATACTTCCGTTGAACTCCGACGCCAACGAACCCACAACATCGACCAAACCACAAAGGAGACGTGCTCATGCCAAAGCTGACCACGATGGTAGGTTTCCTGATGACGACGAATCCCGAAGCAGCCCGCAAGTTCTTCACAGAAGTTTTGGGATTCCGTCTCTTGACGGACGATTCGTATGCTCTTGCGTTCGATGCGCAAGGGGCGATGCTTCGCGTAGCGAAAGCTGAGAAATTCACGCCGGCTCCAGGCACCGTGCTCGGTTGGGAAGTGGGCGACATTTCATCAACGGTTTCAGAGTTGGTTGAGAAGGGCGTCGAATTCGAACGGTATCCGCACATGAAGGCAGATGAACAAGGCGTATTTACATTTCCAACCGGCGACAAAGTTGCCTGGTTTAAGGATCCCGAAGGGAATCTTCTTTCGCTTTCGCAGCATGTGGTTGGTGCAAAGAAGCAAGCCTGAAATCCACTCACAATGTCCTCATGGGCGCTCGTCTCAAACTGATAAACTCTGATCCGTGCCCGACCAATCCAAGCCGCCCGTCTTTCTGCTTGACGCGATGTCGTTTATCTTTCGCGCCTATCACGCCATGCAGCGCAGCCGGCCCATGTCCACGCGGTCCGGATTGCCGACGGCGGCGACTTATGTCTTCGTCAACATGATCAAAAAGCTGCGTCAGGACTTCGCCCCGAAGTACTTTGCCGCGGTCTTCGACGTAAGCGGAGAGGTCTTCCGCGACGAGCGGGCGCGCTCCATCGGCACCCTTCGCCGCTGGAATGGGAAGACGCAGAGTTTTGAAGACGTGAGCTACGAAGGCTACAAGGCCAAGCGCGAAGCCATGCCCGAGGATCTGCGCCGCCAGATCCCCTACATCCGTCGTGCTCTCGAGGCGCTGCGCATCCCCATCCTCCAGGCCGAGGGCTTTGAGGCCGACGACGTGATTGGCACCCTCGCCCGCGAAGCGGCCGAGCAGCAACACGAAGTCTTCATCGTCTCCGGCGACAAGGACATGATGCAGTTGGTCACGCCCCAAGTGAAGATCCTGAATCCGCAAAAAGACAATCTGATTCTCGATCCCGACAAGGTATCGGAGACACTCGGCGTCCCGCCCGACAAGGTCGTCGATGTGATGGCCCTGCGCGGCGACACGGTCGACAACATTCCCGGCGCGCCCGGCATCGGCGACAAGGGTAGTGTCGAGCTCATCCGGGAGTTTGGCACCGTTGAGGCCGTGCTTGATCGTGCCGCCGAAGTCAAGCGCAAATCCTATCGAGAGTCGCTTGAGCAGAACCGCGAAACGGTTTTGTTATCGAAGGAACTCGTCACCATCGATTGCCATGTGCCGCTGGAGTTGGATTTGAGCGCCATGGAAACCCAGCCGCCCGATCTCGAGGCCGCCCGCGGTTTGTTTACCGAACTCGAGTTCACCTCGATGCTTCGCGATCTGGAGCCCGCGGCCGGTGGAGTTTCCGTTGAGCTGATCGGCGACCCCACGGACGATCAGGCGTCAGCCTTCTACAAAGCCGCACGCAAGGATGGATTCGCCTTCGCCCTCGACGCGGCAGAGCCCGTTGAGAAGCAATCGGAAGACGACGCGCCGCCGGAACAGTCTCTTTTGGATATCGTCGAAGAAGCGGAAAAGAAGACCAATTTTGGCGTAGGAGTTTGCGCCGAATCCGCTCGCGCGTTGCGCCTGCCCCTCACGCCCGAGCTGCGCGAATTGCTCGCCGATGCATCAGTGCCGAAGCGCGTCCACGATTGGAAGCTGGCGCTGCACGTTCTGAATGGAATGGGTGTCGCGCTCGACGGCGCAATCGACGACACCATGCTGCTTTCCTATGCGCTGAATCCCACGCATGCCACGCAGTCGCTGGCCGACGTGGCCGCGCGCAACAGTCAGATGGCGCCTTCCGCGCTCCCCGCAGCAGCCGCCGCAATTCATGCGCTCGTGCCCGCCTTGCGCGATGAAGTCGACAAGATCGGCGGAGCTCGCGTTTACACCGAAATCGACCTGCCGCTTGCGCCCGTGCTTTACCGCATGGAGAAGGCCGGTGTGCACATCGATACAAGCGTGCTCGCCTCACTTGCCAAGCGTTTCAGTGCGGAGATCGATCGTCTCGGCGAACGGATCTTTGAGCTGGCCGGGCAGCGCTTCAACATCAACTCGCCCAAGCAGCTTGGCGTGGTTCTGTATACGCATCTTGGGCTACCTGCTCCGCCAAGCCGCGGCAAGAGCAAGAATGTTTCTACCGCTCAGGACGTTCTCGAATTTCTGGCGGAGAAACATGAAGTGCCGCGCCTCGTGCTCGAATACCGGCATTTGACCAAGCTGAAGTCGAACTATGTTGACGCATTGCCGCTGCTCGCCGATGCTGACTCGCGCGTGCACACAACCTTCCAGGCTGCGGCCACAGCCACCGGCCGCCTGTCCTCGGTTAATCCGAACCTGCAGAACATTCCCATCCGCTCGGAGCTTGGGCGGGAAATTCGAGCAGCGTTCACGGCCGGCCCGGGAACACGACTCCTCTCGGCTGACTACTCGCAAATCGAGTTGCGCCTGCTGGCCCACTTCAGCGGCGATCCGCTGCTGATGCGTGCTTACACAGAAGGCATCGATATTCACACGCTCACCGCGAGCGAGGTCTTCGGCGTCCCCATCGAGACCATGGATAAGGAGACGCGTGGCCGGGCAAAAGCGGTGAACTTCGGGATCGTCTACGGCATTTCGGCGTTCGGTCTGGCCGCGCAGTTGAGTATTCCGCAGGCCGAGGCCAAGGCTTACATCGAGCGGTATTTTGCGCGCTACCTGGGCGTCAGGAAATTCATCGAGGAAACGCTGGAAAAAACTCGTCGCGAGGGTCGCGTGCAAACGATGTTCGGGCGCATGCGGCCAATTCCCGACATTGAGAGCCGCAATCCCAACCAGCGCGGATTCGCGGAGCGGACGGCGATCAACACGCCCCTTCAGGGCACCGCCGCAGACCTGATCAAGCTCGCAATGATTGCCATCGACCGCAAGTTCGCCCAACGGAAACTAAAGACGCGGATGGTTCTGCAGGTCCACGACGAACTTCTCTTTGAGGTTCCGCAGGAAGAAACCGCAGAGATTGAAGCGCTGGTGCGGGGCGAGATGGAAGGCGTCGTGAAACTGAAGATCCCGCTGACTGCCGATCTGGCCTTCGGCCCGAACTGGCGGGATTTGAAGTAAGAGCCGCGAAGGATTTGGCAGGTTGCGGCAGGAATTCTCAGCAGCGCACCTTCCGGCGTACCTCGATAAAATGAAGTTTAGCTTCAACAATCGCCATAACCTTTTTCTCTTCCGCGACACAGTGCTCAAGCTGATTGAGGCGCCGGTTTTGGAATACAAGACGCTTACGGCTGCGTAGAAATGTATTTCCTCATTGCCACGAGATCAGAACGAACCACATGGTGCTTTGCAAGTTCCTCATCGCAATAACAGCCACCATTCTTGGATTGCGCGTATAGTCTCAGGTTCCTTTTTGCGATTTCGGTTTCTCCCATACCCTCAATTTGGAAGTGCAGCCAACCTTCGTTTCGTATCGAGCGGAAAAGATTATCTGTAATCGCTGCTGGATTGGTAACGAAGTACTCCCTGGGGCGTGACATGCTCGGGTAAGGCTGTTGGTAATATTTCCGCTCAACGATCTCCCACTTATCTACATCCCGTATCGTACTCAATTCGATGACCTCGCCGCGGAAAACGAGTTGTGCCGAATATTCGACCGTTGCCGATGGAAGATTGAGAAGTTCTGCGGATACCTGAACCAGAAATTCACCATTCTTCCATCTCCATTCGTTATCTCCCGTCCTGTGCATAACCACATCTTCTATTGCTAGTTTTATTTCTGGCGGTTGAGCACAAATATCCGCCAGCTGAGACTCGGCTTTTAGCCGTTGCATTCGCTGTTCTCCCCAAGCCATTCGCGCCGCAACTACGAACGAAAGCGCAGATGCGAGCCACCAACACCATTGGGTCCTCAAAAGGCCTTTGTCTCCCACAAAAAATGAGGGAAAAACGATCGGGGCAATCCCCAAAACGACTGAAAGGGTGGCTGTCATTTTGCCCACCCAATTGCGATACATATCGCCAATAAAATTGAAGAATTCTTTGACCCACCCCATCCCTCAATCCTTCCACTGGGCCGTGCCTTGTGTAAAGTTCATCTATTTCTTGGACTTCTACGCCATACTGAATGATCACGCGGCAGTTTTCACTGTACCAAGGTGATCATCCCCGCAGTTTTTCCACTTGCATACTTATCCAATTCCCGTGTATATTTATTCAAGCGCGGTTTCCGCTCAGCGGGCCGCGCCTTTGCTTTGGC
>CAZKJB010000277.1:0-5595 GCA_964552975.1 uncultured Occallatibacter sp.
ACGCACGGCATCAAGACGATCTCGATCGGATACATCTCGCCGGGCGACAAGCCGATGGTGATGCGTGGGCCGATGCTGCACCAGATTATCAGGCAGTTTTTGCAGCAGGTGAACTGGGGTGAACTGGACTACCTGATCGTTGACCTGCCGCCGGGAACCGGTGATGTGGTGATTTCCCTGGTGCAAACCGTGCCGGTCACGGGCGCGGTGGTGGTTTCGACTCCCAGCGATGTGAGCCTGGAGGACGCGCGCAAGGCGCTGGAGATGTTTGCGCAGGTGAATGTTGAGGTGCTGGGAATTGTGGAGAACATGAGCCACTTCACCTGCCCGCATTGCCACAACGAAATCGACATCTTTTCGCGAGGCGGGGCTGAACGAACCGCGAAGCAGTTTAGCGTTCCATTCCTGGGATCGGTGGAGCTAATCCCGGCAATTCGTGAGGGCGGAGACCGCGGATTGCCGGTTGCGCTGGCCGGCGCGAAGAGCCCGCAGGCGGCGCCGTTCTTTGCCATCGCAGAAAAAGTGATGGAGCGCGCCGAAGAGGCGGCCGCGGCAGCATCGGATGTAATCGAGATCAGCTGAGCGGAGCGGGAGACAAGAATCGCGCCACGTCGAAGGTTTCAGGATCGAGACATCGGGGACTGGACGGTCTGCGGTTGGAAGAAACCTTCTTCATGCAAAAGCGGAGCCTTGCGGCCCCGCTTTATTTGCCGGTGACTGATTACTGCCAGTGCCCGTTAACCATCACCCAACCGTCGCCGCGGTGTTCCCAGTGATGCGCAACCCAGGCAGCGCCAGGATGAGGCGGACGACGCCAGTAGCCCTTAACCCAGACGTAGCGATGGCCGTCCCATCGGTGATAGCCGTCAATCCACACCCAGCCGGCATGCGGCGGACGATCGTGCACCTCGACAATGGGAGCGGGCGGCGCAACACGAACGACGATTTGCGCCATTGCAATCGCGGGCGCTAAACAAACAGCGAGCAACACTGCCGAAACAATTTTTTTCACAGGAAATTATCCTCCAGGGGATTGGATATGCCGGAATCGCTCGCGCGTTCCTGACTGTTATTTCTAACAACCCGGCACCGCGCGAGCCGTTGCGTTTTGTTGAAAAGGCGCACACTTCCGGATGACTCTTCGAAGTTCGATGTGGATTTCCCGCTGAGGGTGGTCAGCCGACGGCGATTTTTTCTGCTTTCGGGGCGAATAGACTGCCAAGGCGCTGAATCTGCGCCCCGACGCCACAGAGCTTTTCCTCGATGTGCTCGTAGCCGCGGTCCATGTGGTAAACCCGATCGAGGATGGACTCTCCATCTGCCACCAGCGCGGCCAAGACAAGCGAGGCAGAGGCGCGCAGATCGGAACACATTACGGCGGCAGCCGACAGTTTCGCGGGGCCGCGTACGGCTGCCGTATTGCCGTCCACTTTGATGTTGGCGCCCATGCGAACCAACTCCTGCACGTGCATGAAGCGGTTCTCAAAAATGTTTTCCCGTATTACGCTCACGCCCTGAGCCTGCGTGGCAAGCGCCATGTATTGCGCCTGCATATCAGTCGGAAACCCGGGATACTCCTCAGTGGAGATATCGGCAGCGAGCAACTGCCCGGCTGCGCGGACGCGAACCGCGTCTGGACCGAGCACATCGACGCGCGCGCCCACTTCGCTCAGCTTGGCCATGACGGCGCCCAGATGATCCGCATTACAATTGGCGACAATCAAATCGCCGCCGGTGATGGCGCCGGCTACCAGGAAGGTTCCCGCTTCAATGCGATCGGGATTGATGCGGTAACGTGCTCCATGGAGGCTCGAGACGCCGAGTACACGGATGGACGTGGTACCGGCACCTTCGATCTTGGCCCCCATCGCGATGAGCAGTGCGGCAAGGTCAACAACCTCGGGTTCGCGGGCACAGTTCTCCATGAGGGTCTCGCCATCGGCCAGTACAGCGGCCATTAGCAGATCTTCTGTGCCGGTCACCGTGATCTTGTCAAAGACCAGATGGGCTCCGCGCAGGCGCTCGGCGCGAGCTTCAAGATATCCGTGCTCCTGCGTGATGACAGCGCCCATTTTTTCGAGGCCTTTGATATGCAGGTCGATGGGTCGGCCACCGATTGCGCAGCCGCCGGGCATGGCGACACGCGCCATTCCAGTGCGCGCAACGAGTGGGCCGAGAACGAGCGAGCTTGCGCGCATTGTCTTGACGATTTCATAACGCGCCACGGGATCGGAAAGGGTGCGGCAACTGATGGTCGTGCGATCCTGCCACTCGCCCTCGCGCAATTCAACCTCAGCTCCCATTGAAGACAGCAGCTTCCTCTCTGTTTCAATGTCGCGAACCTGGGGGATGTTCTCGAGCGTGACAGCATCCTCAGTAAGAATGGCCGCAGCCATGCAGGGCAGTGCTGAGTTCTTGGCGCCGGAGACCCTAACGGTGCCGACCAGCGGATTGCCGCCGCAAATGACGAACTTATCCATAGGAGAGTGTCTTATCTACTCGGTGCTCAGTGTAAATGCGGTAAGGCGCTGGCGCACGAGAGGTGTCGCACCGAGGTAACTCGAAGTTACGGACACAGAGATCGCGAGAATGTAGGAATGCCGGCGAGAAAGACAAGAGCAGGAGGCCGCAAGAAAAGGCAAACCTCGGGCATTCTCCTCTTTGTTCCGCTCAGACTTCGCGCTGGTTAGTGCGCGAAGGGCTTGAACACAGGCACGATCCGTGGCGCCAACGTTTGCCCGATGGATGAAGACCTCACCGCAACCCAGCGATAAGAATCGGAGGCACGAGGCCCCGAATTTTCGCCGAACTCCCGATGGCTCGGGGCCGCTTTTTCCCAATTCGTCGTAATACGTTTCTCGAGTAATTGACTGCAGTTCATTGCTCGCCTCCTGGGGACCTGGGAAGGCCGGATCGCGCCGGCCCGCCAGATGAGTTAGCAGAACTTAATTTCCAGAGGTGGCCGCCGGAACCAGATTGAGCGGCTCATCCAGTGTAAACAGCAGGACTGTCCCGCTGTCGAGTGTTACCTGTGGATGACTGACCAGCAAGTGTGCAGTGATGACGCCGGCGCCGATGATTGTGCCCGCCAAAGCGCCGCCGGGTCCACCGAGGATGGCGCCCGTAATGACCCCTGCGCCAACCGCGCCTCCGTATTCGATGCCGTCTTTCTTGAGTTGTGAGCCGGGCAAGACACCGCCTTCATCATTGACACGATTGGAAGAGCCGGGAGCCCCCGACAACTGCGCAAAGATGTGAAAACGCGAGCCGTCGGCAAGGATCACCGCCTCAGGCCGCAGGTGCATGGAGCCGTGCCCGCCTGCGCGACCTGATGAAACCGAAACCACAGTTCCGTCAATCTCGGCGCCCGCAGGAATCAGCACCTGCCCATCCTGGATCACATCGGACGCGACGCGCGAGCGGAATTTGTCGCCACTGCGGCTATCGGCAGTGGAGAGCCGGTCAAGCAAATGCACCCGAATGATTGCACCTTCGCCGAGTTGGCCGGCGGGCCGCGGACCGGGATGCACGATGTCGCCATCGGGATCGCTCATCAAAGCACGCTGAGCAAGAGCGGGCTGGCGGGGCGAATCGGGCGCGATCTGTACGATTCCGTCGTCGCTGCTGTCGGTCATGCGGGATGCCGCATAGTTTCGCGATGAATCGGCGGGGGCAGGCTGCGGAATGGGTTCCGCTAGCGGCTGCGGCTGCACTGAAGGACTAGGCTGCGAATACATTGGCGTGCTTGGTGAAGGTTTGAGCGCGGGCGGATCCTGCGGAGCGGCCGTGGTAATCGTCTCGTCGGGGGGCGGATTTGAAGTTCCCTGATACGGGCCCGGTCGACTTGCCTCCTGCGCCCCCAGCACTGCCACAGCTGCCGCGAACACGGCGTAAATAGAGATTGTTCGCATCATCGCGGTCTCCTTTTGCGTGCGAAGCTTTCCTTGCATGGTAGAAACACGGCATTGCCCGGAAAGTTCCTGCCGGAGCCGGTGCCGTCAAGGATTAGACGCCAACCCACCCAAATTAAGAGTAGCGCGGCGCGGCGCAATGGCGAATAGGTGTGCAAAAGAGGGTTCCTTCAGGGGTACGAATCAGAAGCGTAAACAAGAAGGCGCAGGGCGGCCGCCCGTCGGCCTGTGACCGCTGCCACTGGGCGCGGATGCCCCGTTTGCTAGAATCCGAACTGAAAGCAGCAATATTTCCAAGCACTTTTTCGCTGGACGGAGAGGTATTTGTGCGCGCGCAGGAGCTTTTGAACACCATTCAAAGCGCCGCCGGAGAGACTCTTGCCGTGGATCGCCGTCCGCAACTGAATGACCGGCTGCAGCACCGCATTGCGAGGAGCGATATGACTGAGATTGTTGCAATAAGAGCTCGCGAAGTATTGGATTCGCGCGGCAATCCGACTGTAGAGGCGGACGTGATCCTTGAGAGCGGCGCAATGGGCCGCGCCATTGTGCCTTCCGGCGCATCGACGGGCGAACATGAGGCCGTGGAACTTCGCGACGGCGATAAGACCCACTATATGGGCAAGGGTGTGCTGCAGGCAGTGGCCAATGTTGAGACTGTGATTGCGCCGGAGCTTGAGGGCATGGACGCGGCGAACCAGCGACTGATTGACCAGACGATGATCGCGCTGGACGGATCGCCGAACAAGGGCAAGCTGGGCGCGAACGCCATTTTGGCAGTGTCGATGGCCACGGCGCGGGCTGTGGCACAGACGCTGGAGATTCCGCTGTATCGCTATCTCGGCGGAGTGAACGCAAGCGTGCTTCCCACTCCGATGCTCAATGTGCTGAACGGCGGCGCACATGCCGACTCTAACGTTGACTTCCAGGAATTCATGATCATGCCGGTCGGCGCGGAGCGATTTAGCGAAGCGCTGCGTTGGGCCGCTGAGACCTTCCACACGCTGAAGAGCGTGCTAAAGAAGAAGGGCTATAACACGGCTGTTGGCGATGAAGGCGGATTCGCTCCGTCGCTTAAATCAAACAGTGAGGCAATCGAACTGATTCTGGAAGCGATTGAGCAGGCCGGTTACAAGCCCGGCGAGCAGATTGCGATTGCGCTCGATCCAGCGTCGAGCGAGTTCTACGACAAGGAAAAGAATAAATACGTCTTCAAGAAGAGCGACAAGCGCGAGCTGACGAGCGCGGAGATGGTGAGTTTCTACGACAACTGGACGCGGCAGTACCCCATCGTCTCGCTGGAAGACGGCCTGGCCGAGGACGACTGGGAAGGTTGGCGCATCCTGACCGACAAGCTGGGCAGCCGGATTCAACTGGTCGGCGATGATCTGTTCGTGACTAATGTAAAGCGGCTGCAGCGCGGCATTGAGGAGGGTGTTGCGAATTCCATTCTTATCAAAGTGAATCAAATTGGAACGCTGACCGAGACTCTTGAAGCGATCGAGCTGGGCCGGCGCTACGGTTACACATCGGTGATGTCACACCGTTCGGGCGAGAGCGAAGATACTTTCATCGCCGACCTTGCAGTTGCTACCGGCGTGGGACAGATCAAGACCGGCTCCGTCAGCCGCACCGACCGCATCGCGAAGTACAACCAGTTGCTGCGCATCGAAGAAGAGCTGGG
>CAZKJB010000278.1:0-5570 GCA_964552975.1 uncultured Occallatibacter sp.
TGGTCGCAGTGGCCGTCGACGAACGGGCTGTGGTTGTCACCGCAGTTGTCGGTGTGGGAGTGATGGCGGCGATGGTCGGTGACCCACGTGAGCACTGAACTCTGAAACGACATCGAGCCGGCGGCGCCGAGCAGGTAAGCGACCCAGGGCTCCGTCTCAAAGCTCTTGTGCGAAAAATAGCGGTGGAACCCGACGCCCGTACCCATGCCAACGACGAAGTAGCCGATGATGAATGTGACCACCTCGATCAGGTGGATCGGGTGAGACCGGAACCAGAAGATGCTCGCGACGGAACCGGCGAAGGGAATGCCGATCAGAAACGTGTTGTCGATCCGCTTCTTGAGAGCCGCACGGCCGGCAACAATGCCTCGCGGCTTGCGAACATCGACGGGTTGGCTAATGACCGCTTGTCTTGACCGGGAAATAGCCAATCGGAACGCTCCATTCCACCTTAGTCTCTCAGACCAGGGGCACTTGGGCAAATCGGATTCTCTCTCCGACTTGGATGTTTAAGATGCCAACCTGGCTGTTTGCAACACCAATCTCGACTTGTGACACGGCCATCGCATTCCCGCCCACGCCCAATCGGAAGACCCGAATCTACTTCTTTTCTGTGGCGATGGCAGCCAGAACCTCGTCGCTATGGGCTTTGATGTCCTTGACGGTCCAGAACTTCACGATCTTGCCCTGCGGGGAGATCAGAAAAGTATCACGCTGCGCGAGCTTGCCGATGGGCGTGAACATCGTGGGAACTCCGTATGCATCGATCACTTTGTGATCGGGGTCGGCCAGCAGCTTGAAACTCAGATTGTCCTTGGTGCAAAACGTCTTGTGGTGCTCGACCGAGTCAAGGCTCACGCCCAGAATCACGGCATTTACCGAGTCATACTTGGCTTGGTCGCGCTGGAAGTTATGAGCCTCCACGGTGCATCCCGGCGACATGTCCTTGGGATAGAAGTAGAGCACCACCCACTTTCCCTTGTAGTCGGAGAGCGAAACGGGCGTATCTTCCTGCGACGGCAGAGTGAAATTCGGAGCAGTCGCTCCAGGCTCGAGAGTGGCCGCACGGCCGACAATGCTCGCTGCCGTCAAAATACCGGCAATCAATACAATCCATAAACTTCTGCGAAGCATGATACTTCTCCTCCTCCGGTCCTTGTTTCCCTTTGTCCCAGTTTTGCCTGATCCCTGCATCTGCTGATCGCCGCGCGGACCGCTTCCAGATGCCCAATCCGCGCCTTCCAGCCCTCGCCCGCCATCACCCTCAGTACGCCTCAGCTTCCCCTTTTGGATTTTGACGGTGCTGGTCTCTGGAAGCTTCGGGGCATCCGACCCAAACCTCTCTCCACCTAACCATAATCGATTCAGATGCAATACCCATAGATGCTCAAAAATACGGCGGCAGGTTCCGCTCGGTCCCCGCGCCCAAACAGCTCTCGGCTATCTCCGCTTCAGCCAATCGTCAGCGTCTTCTTGAACGGTGTAAAGCCCGTGATATACACCCGGAAGCGGTCCGGCTGCGACGGCCCCTGGCGCAAATCGTAAGCCGCCCCCTCGACCCTGATCATCTCGTGATCTGCTTGTCCGGGTCCAAACGTAATCACGTCGTCTCCCATGCGGAATCGCCCCATCCCCTCGCGCAGGAAATAGAAATTCGGCCTCGTTCGCCCAGGCTCCGTCCCTTCCAGTTCTCCGTCTCGCCTGAACGCGAGCTCAATCGTCACGGGAACCTTATCGTGCCCACCCACGTCAAACGCCAGTTCATAAGCGCCGGCATTCTCGGTCACCTTAACTTTCTGCTCCAGTGTTTGGACATTGCTCATCGGCCGCTGAGGAAAATTCATCTTGCTCCAAAAGCGATCCCCCGCGGGGGTCAGCGGATAGTCTCCCTGCGCATTGCGCAACTGTTTCGGCAGCGGCTGATAGTACGGAACGCGCGTCTCCTCCTCCAGCAAGTACCGTCCTCCTTCAACCTTCATGCCGCTGCTGCGGAATGACCCTTCGCTGAAAAACACAGGCATCATCCGCACCGATTCCAGCACCGCTTTCCCTTTGCGAAAATTAAAGAATGTCGGATTGCTGGCCAGTCCTGAAGCCACGCCCAGGGGCCAGTCGCTTCCGCCATACACGGTCGCGCTTGTGTCTCCCCTTCGTATGCGGGCTAGCGCGCTGTTGCTGAAAAACCGCGAGTAGTCCGCGGGCATCGCCTCCGGCTCGGGCAGCTTCTGGCGGTACAGCGGCTCTTCGAGAAACTGAATCAGCGGAATCTTGTCCTCCGCCTGATCGAGGCCAATCTGCTCGGCAAATCTCGCCACCGCGGCAAACTGGCGATTCCCGTCTTTAATCGCCATGTAGCGATATTGCAGATAGTAGTTCGAAATCCACGCGTCTATCCCTTGGTCCTGCCGCCGCGACCCCACCGTCTCCAGTTCGCCATTGGGATGCATGTAGTACATCGTCATCGCAAGATTTCTGCGCACCGGCTCCAGCATCTGCGGGCGGCCCAGCAGGCGCGCCATCGTAATCAGCGCGTTGTCCACCACGCGCGAGTAGATTCCCGTGCTCCGTTCCTCAAACTGCCCATCCGCATCGCAATACACGCCCTCGCCCAGCCAGTCGTCGATTCTTGCCACATATTTCGCCGTAGGGAACAGCGCGTTCAGTTGCGCCAACGCCGACGACACCACCCAGCGATGGTTCGGCGTATGGACGCCGCCCGTCGACAAAGCCTCTCCGGCCGCGAGCACAAACTTTGCCAGTTTGTTGTTGATCGCTTCGAGCTGTGGCAGATTCGCGCGCCTTAGAACGGCCAGCGCCATGCACACTGTTTGAACTACAAATGCCGTGTCTGGCGGCGAGTTCAAATTCCCGGAATCGATCGTTCCGTCCTCGTGCAGAGCAGCCAGCAGTTTGTCCGCTTCGGCTTCCATCACCGGTAGCAGATCCGCCGCCTTGGAATACTTTGATTCCGGCGCGCAGTACGCCGCCGCCAGCGCGTCCACTGCCTCTCCAACCCCGCGAGCGCCGCCAAAGCGGCCGCGCGATCCTTTCCCCGGCTCCAGAAGCGACGGCAGATAGGCATCGTTTGCTTTCACCAGTTGCAGATAGTAATTGTCTGGCTCCGCAGGCTCATCGGCCCGCGCCACGCCTGCTCCGGCAAATCCCGCAATCGCCGCCGCGGTCCCCAACGCATCGCGCACAAACCCTCTTCGTGAGATCTCCATATGCAAGCCCCAAAGGGCGAAACTCCTTCTCAGGCTGTTTGACCGTCGAATCCTATCACACGCGCGGCTCAGCAGTTTCGGGTAAGTGATCGGGGCCTTAGCCCAGGGAGCAGAGGCCTTTGGGCTCCTGAGTGAAGCAGAGAGTTCGATGTGGGGCTTTCAGCCCCGGAGAAGCCGGGCCCTGCAGGTTGCGGAAAAACCCGAAACCTTGAAAGGGTGCGACTTAGCTCGCCGTATGCGCGCCATTCCTTGTGTCAGGGCTCGACTTTAGTCGTGCCGAAAAGCTCCCTAGATTGAGTTGGGCTTTAGCCCCTGCGGGATGCTTCTGTTTTCTTTTGCGACCTTTTCCGCAACCTGCTTAGCTCCTGCTAAAGCGAGCGAAGCCCCTAACGCGGTCTCATCAGCGAGGCATGCGTAACGATCCGGTCGGTTCCGAGTTGACCCGCAAGCCAGCCACAACTTCATTCCTGGATACTGCGGCGTTTGCGGGTACTGATCTGACGAATGGACGGACGAGTTTCGGCTTGCGCGTGACTCGCCATGAGCCGCACCATACTTGCTCGATTGGCCGTTGGGCGTTCGCCCACATGTTAAGACGGGCGAGAAGGCGCATCATTGCGCGTGAGGTTGCACGCAGACAGCGGTATAAAGTGAGGCTTTTGACCATTCATTTGGCAGGCCTCGCGGCCAGTGCAAACATCGCATTCCAGTGAGATGTGATGTGTATCACTGATCGGCGCGCATCTTAGGTCTGACACTCAGAGTCTCTACTCAGGAGGATTGTTTCGTGAATAGTTTCCGCGCGTGTATGTTCGGCTCCGCCCTGCTCCTTTTTCTCTTTTTGGCTGTTGCCGTGCAACCTTCCGTTGCCCAGCAGGAACAAGCCACGCATATAATGCATCGGCTGATTCCAGCCGGGGATACGTGTGCCACCTGCCATAAGGCGGTGTATGACCAATGGAAAGCCAGCCCGCATAGCGCCAACGGTGTCGAATGCACCGTGTGCCACGGCGAGACAACAGCAAAGGACTTCGCGAGCAGGCCGGCGTTAAGCACGTGCGAGGCCTGTCACGGCGATCAGGTGGCACAACTCAAGTCTGATCCATTCATGAAAGACAGGACGTGTGTGAGCTGTCATCAAGCACACGTTTTCGTGGAGCACAAGAAGGCAGCCCCGGCAGGCCAGTAATAACACTTCAATTTCCTGGCGTCGCATTCCCGAACTGCCGGCCGGCGCATCCGCGCTTACCGCCTTGGAAACGAGTCATCGCGCGCCAAGGGAACCTACAGCCGGTTGCCCTGAAAACTAGCAGATCGTGCGGCCGGAGAATTCCGCCAAACACGCGCATGTTCCGCAAACGCGTTTGCCGCTACTGCGAATCGGAAGCTGTCGGGGCTCCCCTTCCACTCGAGACCAACACTTCCTCCGCCCACCCGGCAAACACTCCATCTGCAAGCCGACTCTTTTCCAGCCGCGACGAAAACACTCAACCTGCAAGCAGACCTTTTCCCAACTGAGACAAAATCAGTCGACCTGCAGGTGCACCTTTTGCCCGAAATGAAAAGTGAAAGCGAAGTTTTTCGCAAAATCGACGACCTACTGATGGAGCTTTTGCTAAAACGGACGACCTGCAGGCCCAGTTTCTTCTTCTCGCGCAGCGGTCGGTTTTCGCGCCCTTCCAGGTGGACCGATTGCCGCCGACCGAATGTGCCCCTGCCACGCTCATCCGCCCTCTTACTTTTCGTTCAAACGCAAAACGGCCACCCCGAAGGGTGGCCGTTCTGCTTTCTATTCACGATTCACGAACACGATTCACGAACCACGATCGTCTTACCGCTCTCCCTTGCGCCAGTTCACCAGGTCGCCAAGCGTGGTTGTGGAGCTTGAGACGGGATGCTTGTGCGTATCCGCCTTGTAGCTTTCCACGGTAGCGCGGCTGGCTTCCTGGCCTGAGATTGCGCGCAGGCTGAGGCCCACCTTCTTCTCTTCCACGTTGATCTTGATGATCTTGAAGTCGTGTTCGAGACCCTGCTCGAGCTTGGCGCTGCCATCGGCCCCATCCCCAGCTTCTGAGATGTGGCACAGCCCCTCGACTCCCTCTGCGATTTCGACAAATGCGCCAAACTGCGCGGTGCGCAGAATCTTGCCGTGCACCACGTCGCCGACGCGATGGGAGGCAAAGAAGCTTTCCCAGACATCGGGCTGCAACTGCTTGATGCCCAGCGAGAGGCGGCGGTTCTGCGGCTCGACACCGAGAACAACTGCCTTCACCTTTTCGCCCTTCTTCACCACTTCAGAAGGATGCTTCACGCGCTTGGTCCAGCTCAGGTTTGAGACGTGGACGA
>CAZKJB010000279.1:0-5557 GCA_964552975.1 uncultured Occallatibacter sp.
GCATTCACAACCAGCAGATAGTCGTTTGCGCCCAGGCGATGAACCAGGATGTCATCAACGAATGTCCCCTGCGGCGTGAGCAGCGCGGAGTAGTGCGCCTGCCCATCCTGAAGCCGCGCCGCGTCGTTCATGGTGATATGCTGCACGGCGGCCAGCGCACCGGGGCCACGAAACTGGATCTCGCCCATGTGCGACACATCAAACAGGCCCACACCGGTCCGCACAGCCATGTGCTCAGCAATCAATCCGCCACCAGGGCACGGGTATTCGACCGGCATATCCCAGCCGCCGAAATCAACCATCTTGGCATTCAGGGCGCGATGCGTGGCGTTCAGGGCTGTTTTCTTCAGCTGGGCAATCGGTGCGGCGGCGGGAGAAACCGGGCTCGACATACAAATTCCTTTCGAAAAACCTACCTACCTTCCCACCATAGGGACCGGGGGCGGCGGGGTCAATCCTGCACATTCACCGATTAGGATGAATGGGGCCGATGAAACGACTGTGAAGGCCACAGGAATGGAGCGTGAGTGAACCATTTTCGGGGCATCATGATGTTGCTGGCGGCCGCCGTTGCCATCTGGAAGGGCTGGCAGATTCATCGCGGAGAGACCGCGGTTCTAGCCTATGGTCTAGGTGCAATTGCTCTAGCGCTTGGCATTTGGCATCTGACCCGCGCGCCGTCGCCGCCACGAGCCCACCCGGGAAATTAATTGATTCATTACACCTTTGACCAGGGGCACCGTTTGTTGGGGCTATAATTCCGGCAACTTACTCCTATGGATTCGATTGTGTCTCTAGTTGTCCTGGTGTTGGCCGCGGTCGTCGTAATGCCCATTGTGGCGATCGTGATTGCTACCTCCCGGGCACGCGAGCTGCGTGCCGAAATGTCCGGTCTATCGGACCGACTCCGCGATTTGGAAGCGAGGTTGCGGAATCTCGTTGAAGCGTCGAAATTCCCTGCCGGGCCGCCCGCACGGGAGCCAACCGAGGCTTCTCACTCAATGCCAGTGCCGGCTGCGCCAGCTTTTCGGCCTGCGGAAGTTGAAGCTCCGCCGCCAGAGCGGGTTTTGCCGCCCTCTCCACCGCCTCCTCCGATAGTGCCTCGGCTCGCCGTCGCGACCCCTCAATTCCAATCGCTCGATCCGGCCACAACCACCGATACGCGTTCCCTTGAAAGCCGAATCGGCTCGCAGTGGTTCAATCGCATCGGCATATTGGCGGTTCTCATCGGAGTGGCGTGGTTCCTTAAATTCGCGTTCGACAATCACTGGATCGGTCCGCTTGGCCGCGTGCTCATCGGATTGCTCGCAGGCGCCGCGCTCATCGTCTGGTCTGAGCGCTTTCACAAGCGTGGATTCGCGATCTTCTCCTTTTCGCTGAAGGCGATTGGGAGCGGCACGCTCTATCTTTCGCTGTGGGCCGCTTTCCAGCTCTATGCGCTCATGCCCGCTGCCGCTGCCTTTGCGGCCATGATCGCAATCACCGCCTTCAATGGCTACATGGCGTGGATCCAGGACTCCGAACTGCTTGCCCTTTATGCCATCGCCGGCGGCCTCAGCACGCCGCTTCTGGTGTCGACCGGCGGCAATCATGAAATCACGCTGTTTAGCTACCTGCTCATCCTCGATATCGCGGTGCTCGTGCTGGTGGCGCTGCGTCCCTGGTCGCGATTGCTCTTTGTGTCGTTCTTTGGAACGGTGCTCTTTATCTTCGGATGGTGGTCCTCCTTCTACTCGCAAGGCCAGGCTTCACGCACCGCCCTCTTCCTCTGTTGTTTCTTCCTCCCCTTCTCGCTTGCGCCGCGACTCATCAAGACCAGATTGAATGCGGGCGAATTTTTTCAAGGCTGGGATTCTCTGGCCTCGTACTTGCTCCCGATCGCCAATGCAGCCTTGGGCTTTTCGGCGTTCTATTTGTTGCTCGATCCGGTGACCGCCGACTGGGCCGGCCCTTGGCTCGCCGTCACCTTTGCTGCATTCTATTTGTTGCTAATGCGGCTTCCCGAGCGCGGCTTTCTCCGTGCGGGCCCCGCGGAGCTCTCAGCTCTTCATCTGGCCACGGCTATCGTCTTCCTCACCATCGCCATCCCGCTCAAAACACATGGCCGATGGATGACGATCGGATGGTTGGTCGAGGGTGCAGTGCTGCTCTGGGTCTCCCGCCGCGCGCATTCGATGCTGTTGAGAATCTTCGCCCTCATTTGCACCCTGCTCGGATTGGGCGCGCTACTCATCGTGAATCCGCCTGCGGCGAATCGGCTCATCTTGAACGAGCGGTTCGGAACCTACTGCGTAGCCATTGCCGCTTGCGCCTTCATGGCATGGCTGGCGAAGCACTCGCATGATGAGCAGCAACCGAGTACGACGATCGACTGGCCCAACCTCGCTGCCATCTCCGTGCTGGCGGTAAATGTGCTCATCCTTCTGGCCTTCAGATGGGAGATTCACAGCTACTGGTGGTTCCAGCGCTGGCGCGGCGATTATTACGACTATGCTTTGGCGCAGAATTATCGAATGTGCGCACAGTTCTCTTATTCGGCACTCTTCATGCTTTATGGCGGCGCGCTGTTGTCCATTGGCTTCCTCAAGCGCTCCGCCTTCCTGCGCTGGCAAGCGCTCATCCTCGTTGCCGCTACCATCGCTAAGGTCTTCCTATTCGATATGAGCCAACTCAGCCAGGGACTGCGGATCTTCAGCTTCATCGGCCTGGGCGTCCTGCTACTCTGTGTGAGTTTTGCGTACCAGCGCGACTGGCTCAGTCTGCGCGGCCAGAAGGATCAGAATTGATGAGATTCCTGGCCGGCTTATCGCTGCTTCTTTTGGCGGCTCCAGCGCCGGAGATTCGCTACTTTCATTTCGAGCGGCCTATCGTGCAGCCGGCACAATCGGGCGGGCAAACCTGCGCGGTTGTGGACCCGGGCATCTTTGCCCACGCTTCGGCGCAGCTTGCAGATCTTCGTCTTTATCAGGGCGCACCGCCGTCGCCCGGTACGGAGACGCCCTATGTTCTTCGCTCTGACGTTCCCGTCGTCAACACCGATCAGCAGATTTCGCTGCTCAATCTGGGCAAGAAAGCAAATGAAACCGTCTTCGATGCCAGGATGCCGGCTGGCAGTTACAGCGACCTCGAACTCGATGTGGCCGGCGAGAACTTTCTGGCAACGGTCACCGTTTCTGGCAGCCAGTCACAGACCGATGTTCACAGCACGAAGCTTGGCTCATTCACTATCTTCGATCTGACGCGGCAAAGGTTGGGCCGCAGTACTGTTCTCCACCTGCCGGAATCCGATTTCCGTTATCTGCACTTCCAGATCGCCGGCCCCATCGCTCCTGACAGCGTCTCGGGGCTTTCTGTTAAGCGCCTGCTGAAGAGTCAACCGAAATTCCTCGCGGTTGATAAGACCGCAATAAGCACGCTGAAGGATCGCAACTCGATTTTTGAATTCACGGTGCCGGCGCACACTCCGGTCGATCGCATCAGCTTCGCGCCCGGCGCGAATCCGGCGAGCTTCAGCCGGGACGTGCTGATTAATGTCGCGCCCATTGCCCGGCCCGCCACCAATGACGGAACTGTGCCGCCGCAACCGGTAATGGCATCGGGAAATACTCTCCGTGTGCACGCCGTCGAGGACGGTCACCGAATCGACGAGGAGCGCCTGACAATCAACGCGCCACAAGTCGACTTCGACAGTCCGGCTGTTTGGACCGTCACAATCGAAAATGGCGACGATGTGCCGATACAGCTAACATCGATTCGGCTCGACATGCTCGAGCGCAATCTTTGCTTCGATGCAACTGCCGGAAATACCTACACGCTCTACTATGGCGATACCGCATTGGCAGCCCCGCTGTATGACTACGCAACACTCTTCGTTCTTGAGAAAAATCCTGCGGCCGCACAGTTCGGACCTGAAGCCGCAAATCCCTCGTATCAGCCGCGCCCCGATGACCGCCCCTTTACTGAAAAGCATCCAGCACTGCTTTGGGTCGCACTGATTCTGGTCATCGCGCTACTTGGAACAGTGGCATTCCGGTCGTTCAAAACGGCTCCGGCCAATCATTCTTAGCGAATGACCAAACAGGCCGGCCCCCATGGGACAAGGCATCGCCCCTGCCTATGGCGGCGAAAAAGCCGCCACGCAAATTAAAACAACCAGGACAACTTCGCGCCCGGTTCCGTGTCTTTCTTCATACGGCCAGGTCGTATCCCCTGCCGGTGGAGGACACTGATGCTGACGGCGGGGTTGAATGCGCTGGCGATGGCGCGGTTGGGAGGGATTCGGCTCGTCTACGGCGGGGGCAGGGACGCGGTAACCTTGTTCCTGCTCGGATTGAGCGCACTCGGAGCCGCAATTTGGGCGCTTGCCCATGCCGGTCCCAGAGAACCCGGGAAGAACTAGCTCGGACGAAGCCGGTCAGAAAGAGAATTTCAGCGACGCTGCGCTCGCCAGAACGAACTGACCCCAAGATAAAGAAAGACCATCACAATGATTGCGGAGACGATGAAAGTTCGGTGATCGGGTCCGAGCAGCCAGCTGGCCCTGTAGCGCCATAAATTGGGCCCGAACACAATGACGGGCAAAAGAAAGAAGACTCCGGTGACTTCAAGCCACAGAATGCCTCCCACGCGGCGGAAGGGCCGCAAGAAGCCGCCGACACCCTTACTCACGGAGCGCCCGGTTTGAGTCGCTGCACGTCCGGCCCTTTGAGCCGTGGCGCGAGTATCTGCGACCGGGGCGCTGGGCTGCGCGGCCTGAGCCCGCGACGCGCTGCCTCCCGATGGAGCGGGGCCGGCCAGTTGTTGCCCGACAAAGCGTCCGGCGACACGCACTCCGATGCCCAGGACGCGGCCGATGGTCTGCGGTCTCATTCCGTTTATGATGGTAGCAGTGGCTCGTGGCGCCCGGTGCCGCCGGCGAGGGCTCCGAGGTTGCTCTCAAATGGGATTAGAAGTAAGGTAAAGAGATTCTACGCCGCAACCCGCGCATTTTTCCCGCCCGGGCCGCCGCTCTTGGAGGTAGGAAGAACCATGACATCCCGTTTGCGCGAGCTCATTCAGCAACTGGGCGAGGCCATCCATGAGTCGGTCATTGAGAGCGAGCAAATCGCCGGGGTTGTGCAGGATATCCGCAAGTACGGATTCGACGTGCTCCTGATGCTTGAGGCAACCATCGGCCTGAACGAAGTGGTTACGGCCGCAAAAAAAGGCGATGCAGGCGAAGCAGATGCTGAATCCAATGACGAACCGGGATCCTTTACTCAGAACGATCTGCACTTCCTCCGGTCGTTGCGCATCTCGGTCGAAGGCGACGATGGCAAGACCGGCCCGGATGCTGGCGAAGCGAGCTAGCGTACCGCGCTTAGCCTTCGATCGATATTTAGATAACCCTCAGTAGCTTTTCTTACAGCGCCGTGCTGCTCCCGCCTGCCTTCACAGCTTCCTCTTAGATCGGTCCTTACCTGTGTATTGCTGTGCTTCGTTGACCCTCGCTCACTGGCTTGGTAAGATAAGAGTGCGGGGTGGAGCAGCCCGGTAGCTCGTTGGGCTCATAACCCAA
>CAZKJB010000280.1:0-5548 GCA_964552975.1 uncultured Occallatibacter sp.
AGAGGTCGCGATCGGTACCGGGAACGCGCAGCATGTCGCCGAAGCTGCAGAAAATGACGCCTGGTTGCGCGGCAATGGCGAGAGCTTTATCGATGAGTTCAAGCGGGGTGACGCACACGGGACAGCCCGGCCCGTGAATCATTTCGATTCCCGCGGGAAGCATCTGGTCAATTCCGTTGCGGATGATGGAATGGGTCTGGCCGCCGCAGACCTCCATGATCTTCCATGGCTGCGTGGCGATCTGATGAATCTCCCGCGCCATGCGCTGGGCTATCTCGCCATTGCGAAATTCGGTGAGAAACTTCATTTCTCAGATCCATTTTGAGGTTCTGAACAACTGCCATCGGGACAGCGCGATTGGGGTGTTTTCGCTGCGCGCGCAAATGCTTCTTCTTCGCCGGCCAGCTCTTCGTCGAGCATGCCGAGGGCGCGGAAGTCGGCCAACGTTTGCTCGGCGGTCTCTTCGTCGATTTTCGAGATCGCAAACCCGACATGAACGATGGTGTAGTCGCCGACCTCGACTTCAGGTACGTAGTCGAGGCAAACGTTTTTCACGACACCGCCAAAGTTGACGCGCCCGACGCGGATCATTCCATCGGTGGTTATTTCTTCGACTTTTCCTGGAATCGCCAAGCACATAGCAGTCTTCTTATACCCTTCTGGCGCGACAAGCAAATGTGATTTGGATCACGCAGAGGGGGCGATGATTGATGAGGAGTTGAGATCCACAACGGTCGTTTTCTCCTTGAAAAATGCAATTCTTGACGGGTTTCCGAGCCAAGACGCGATGAAAGTCGTGCTGACCGGTTTTTGCCGGTCGTTTTATTTGTGCAACTTACAGGAAATGATAGAGCGGTACGCCGTTGTACGCCCTTTGCGAATTGGGATGGAAGTCTCACATTGTGTGTTGGTTAGAGGCGTTGTACAGCAGTACAGCGGGTGTACATGAGCCGGGGCCGTGACTGTAAGTTGTTGTAAATAAATTTCTTGACGGCTGTACAGCGGTACAGCGGGAAAATTGCTCTTTTTGAGAGATAGGGGGAGGGGTCCTTTCGGTGACAAGGTGACAAGGTGGTTCCAAGGTGACGAGGGAGCAGAGCAGGAAACGAGGTGACAAGGGGACGAGGGGACGAGGGGACAAGGGGACAAGGGGACGAAGGGCAGATGACAAGGTTCCACGGTGACAAGGGATCGAAACGAAAAGAGTCGGTGGGCCAGGTTCGCTGGGTTGGAGGAGGACATAAAAACATTGTGCGCCGGAAGCAGGTAATTATCTGCAAATCCGGCGCACATTTTTGAGGCACGCAAAGGGGTAGAGTATCGAGCTCTAGTCCGAGACCATCAGTTCGCCGGGCAGGATGGGGCGGGTTCGCGGCAGCATGCCGCGCGAAGCAGCGAAGCCTACGATTCCGAGCGTGATCATGAACACGATGAGCTTAGCGAGGCTGCCGGAGCGCGTCGCGGGCAGCGCCTTCCAAAGCACGAGTTCGATGGTCTGGCCTATGGTAACGGCCCATACAGAGCCGTAGAAGTAACGCCGTTCAATGCCTTCACCCTGGGTGGACGGACCCACGCGCGGTAGCTTCCCGAGGATTCCGAGAAACAGAATGAGGGCGCAGAGCGGGGAATAGGCATAGTAGTAAATCTGCTTCAGGTGCCACACGCCGGTGACTGCGGCCATGGCCAGGCCAGCCGCATTGAGAATGGCAAAGTTCAGCACGGCGTTCCACGCGAAGGTATAGCAGATGCGGCGGTAAAGGGGGTTCGGCTTGTCTTCGTCGAAGCGCAAAATGTAAGGCGCGGGCTCGACACCGGGCAATTGCCCGTTCAAAGCGGCGACGCCCGTACCGATGAGCACGACGCTGAGCCACGCCACGTTCCAGACGCCAAAACCGTGTTCAAAGAGGCTGAAGGTAAGGGGTCCAGGAGCTATGAAAAACACCCAAATCCATATCGGCCAATGTAAAAATCGGTAATAGACCTTGTTACGGGTCCGAATCTTCCGCTCGTGAGCGTACTCAAGCTTTCCCATGTAGTGCATTGGCGTGAGTTTCTCAGAGGAGAGGCGAGTGAGTCAACTCACAAAAGATTGTGAGCGCGGAGACTGAGACTGCACAGTTACTGGTGCAGAAAGTCGACGACCTGAGGCCCGAGCACGGGAGCACATTGCAATGGCGCCATGTGGCCGCAGCCGGCGATGACATCCAACTGCGATTGAGGAATGAGGCGGTGCATGGTTTCAGCCTGATCGATCGGCGTGATCCGGTCGAGTTCGCCCCACGCGATAAGTACCGGCATCTTCAACTGCGGCAACAGGTTTACGGTCACGTCCCGGGCGGTGAGCATCTGGGCGATGGCCCGTTTGATAACCCAGCCATGAATGCGCGAAAGGCGAAGAAAATCACGCGCCACATACCAGGGAACTTTTGGCGGCTCGGGGAAAAGCAAGGCATCCAACTGGTCCAATTCAGCAGCATTGGCCGGAGTAAAGAGATCAATGTTCCAGCTCGGCTTTCGAGGCAGGCCGGCGGAATCAAAGAGCAAGAGCTTCGAGACCCGTTCGGGATGCTCAATGGCGACGAGCTGCGCAATCCATCCACCCATGGACCAACCGCCGAGATCAACCTGCTTCAAGCCAAGCGCGTCGAGAAACCCGAGGACAACCGCAGCTTCGTCGTGCACCGAATAGGAAAAATCCGCTGGACGTTCGCTGCGGCCGTACCCCAGCAGGTCTGGCCGGTAGACGCGGAAACCGGCACTTGCGAGATCTGGAGCCAGGTATCTCCAGTCTTCAGCGCGTGAACCGAGGCCATGGATCAGCACAACCACCGGCCCATTCGCAGGACCCTGGGCAAGATAGTGCACGCGATGCCCTGCAACCTGCAGGTAGCGGCTTTCGATGCTGGAAAAATCCTCCTGCAGGTACATTGCTGCATTGACGTAGCTTATCGGTCGCAGAAAGAAGCCGACAGTCGCGACCAGCGTAACCGCAACGACGATCAAGAGGGCCGCCTTCGCCCAATGCATTGCGTTACCGCCCTTCCGTTCGCAGCGCCCGCGCTCTTCGCCATCCCTTTTCGAGGACCCGGACCGTTACCGGGTCGACGATCAGAGCGCTATGGCTGTTCCACTCCGCACGTTCGACCCAGCGCACTGCGTCGGCATCCGATGCGGCACGCAGTTCTCCCCCGGTCACGCGGCAAAGATAGTCGGCGATCACGTAGTGATAGCGCACTCTGCCTCCGTCCTTGTGAATCCGGTCGAGCAGCTCAATGAGTTCGATGGCTTCGACCTCGAGCCCGGTTTCCTCCCTGATTTCGCGCACAACGCCATCGACGAGCGACTCGCCAACCTCAAGCACGCCGCCGGGGAGCGTCCAATGGCCTTTGAGCGGCTCGCTGCCTCGGCGCACAAGCAGCACGCGGCCCTCCTGAACGATGACCGCGCCGACACCGACCAACGGCGCCTTAGGAAACTCACGTTGAATCTCAACTTCCATGCCGCGAACCTTTCTTTGACACTGTTTGCGCGGATCCGTCTCGTAACGCGAGCCGCCCGCGAATCGCAATTTTGCCGCTATCATCAAATAGACACGAATGGATACGAAAGTGAGAGAAAAATGGCCGAAATCACGCTGAAAATCGACGGAATGCACTGCGGCTCCTGTGTGCGCCGCGTGAGCCAGGCGCTTGCGGCCGTCAGAGGCGTGACGGTGGGCGAGGTCCGCGTGGGAGCGGCCAGGTTGACCGCCGTTGAAGAACCTGCGAGCGCAGAGGACGCAATCGGAATGGCAATCGCCTCATTGGCAAGAGCCGGCTACACGGCGCACCTGGAATCATAAGCCTCGCAAATGGATCAAGACTCGCAGGATCAAGCATCGTGAATGAATCAGCATGAAACTCGCTGTGACTGGATTGCCCTTGGAACCGCACGCGACAGAATCGCTGACACTTCCCGTGCTGGGGATGACGTGCGCCAGTTGCCAGCACCATGTGGAAGAGGCTCTGAGGTCGACGGCAGGGGTCGAGTCGGCGCGCGTGGATTTGATGGCGCATCGAGCGAGCGTGGTGTTTGACCCGGGATTGGCTCGGCCACAGCAGTTGGTCGATGCCATTCGCGGGGCTGGATACGACGCAGTGCTCCCGCGCGATGGGGATCGGGGATCGGCGGAGCGGAGCGCAGCTGAGTCAAGCTCAGAGCGAAAGGCGTGGGTGACGCTTGCTGCGGGGGCTGCGGCAATGTTGCTTGCGATGCCGTTGGGGAGTGAGATGAGCGCGCCGGATCGCGTGCTGATGCGCGTCATTCCCTGGCTCTATGCGCTGCCGCCGACATTGTTGCGCTGGACGCTGCTGCTGGCAACCGCTGTGGTGATGGCATGGGCCGGGCGAGGGATCTACGCAAGCGCCCTGCGGGAGCTGCGCCACGGGACAACGAATATGAATACGCTCGTGAGCCTGGGCACGGCGGTTGCGTTTGCTTATTCAGCTTTCGCTACGATTGAGCCGGCTCGCGCCCGCGAAGTGTACTTCGACGCGGTGCTGTTGATTCTTGGATTTCTGCTGTTGGGCAAAAGCCTGGAGGGGCGCGCAAAGCGTCGCGCTCTGGCTGCGCTGGATTCGCTTTTGCGACTGAAGCCAGTGACGGCACGGCGCATTGTGGATGGCGTTGAGACAGTGGTGCCGCTTGAGGAGGTTCGCGACGGCGACAACATTCTGGTCTTGCCGGGCGAGCGCTTTCCGGTTGACGGAGTGATCGTGGAGGGGCGCACGACTGTGGATGAATCGATGCTGACGGGCGAATCGACACCGCTGGAACGAGAGCTTGGAGGGCAGGTGCTTGCCGGTTCGCTGAACTACGATGGCGCGGTGGTGTGCAAAGCGCAATCTTTGGGTGAGGCGACGGTGCTGGCGCAGATTGCGCGCATGGTGAACCAGGCGCAAAGCTCGCGAGCGCCGATGGAGAGGCTTGCGGACCGGGCGAGCGCAGTGTTTGTTCCGGTCGTTCTGGGCCTGGCGGGGCTGACGTTCGTGGCGTGGCTCGCGGCAGCACATTCCGTTTCACTGGCGCTGGCCAACACGGTGGCTGTGCTGGTGATCGCGTGCCCATGTGCAATGGGGCTTGCGGTTCCGGCGGCGCTGACCGTGGCTGTGGGGCGAGGCGCGCAGATGGGTGTTCTGTTTAAAGGCGGCGAGGCACTGGAGCGGCTGGCGCACCTGGATGCGATTGTTCTGGACAAGACCGGGACGCTAACGGTGGGGCGGCCGGTGTTGGAGCGCGTGAACGCGCTCCAACAGGGATCAGGGATCAGTGGTCAGGGATCAGAAAGACTGGGAACGCGGGAGCGGGAACTGTTGCGAATGGCGGCGGCTGCCGAGGAGCGGTCGAATCATCCGCTGGCGCACGCGATCGTCGATCGGGCGCGCGAGCTCGGCCTCAATTGGAAGCCCGCGGAGGACGTGCAGGTTGTGCCGGGGCGCGGCATAAGCGCCAGGGTGGAAGGACGCGATTGCCTGCTGGGGAATGAGGAGCTGTTTCGCGAGTATTCGAT
>CAZKJB010000281.1:0-5535 GCA_964552975.1 uncultured Occallatibacter sp.
ACCCTCGCCTTGGCAAGGCGATGCTCTACCACTGAGCTACTCCCGCTTGACGCATGTTCGAGTATACCGGGCCGCCGAAACCGGGTCAAACCGACTTGCGTGTCGCAAATGAAGCAATAAATCGCTCAAAACGGACCAAATCATGTTCTCCACTTTCGACCCTGCTACGACCGCCAATTGACCCGCTCCCCGCCTTCCCGTACACTTAGAGATTGCGAGGGATGCGGCTCGAATCGACTCCCACCCCGCATCATTTTCCCTGAAAAGTCAGGTTACCCCTTGAAGTTCAGGGCCGGAGATTGAAGGAAAACCATGGCAAACCACGTATCGGCGCTCAAGCGCGCCCGCCAGACCGTAACCCGAACCGAAGTGAACCGCGCCAATCGAAGCCGCGTCAAGACCAGCGTGCGTGCGTTGCGCGAGGCTCTGGCCAAGGGTGACAAGACGGCAGCAGCGGCGCAGTATCGCGCCACCGTATCCACACTCGATAAGGGCGTGAAAAAGGGAGTTCTGCATGCCAACACTGTTTCCCGCTACAAGAGCCGCTTGAACGCGCGCGTCAAGGCGCTATCGACGGCCAAGGGATAACTGGCACTGGGCGGCCTGATCGGCAACCGAATTCAGAACAGATGGCACAGCCGGGCAATTCTGGCTGTCGCTGTTTTCAGGCGAATACGAACGAGCGCCACGGCCACGTGGCAAGAATCGCCGCCCTTTTGCCTCACACGCAATTCAGAAGCCTTACGGTGCCTCGTGCAACAGCGGCTTCAGCACCGGCAATATCGTGTCGGCGATGATTGCGGATCCTTTGGCCGTGGGGTGAATTCCGTCTTCCTGGATCGTTCCGGGCACGTTGACAAGATTCTTGTAGAGCATTGGCACAAAGGCCACATGATGTATTGCAGCCAGATCACGAAAAATTTGATCGAATGATCGAATGTAATCCGGACCGTAATCCGGTGGAAGTGTGATACCGGCGAGCAAAATCTTCACATGCGCCTTCTCCAGGCCCGTCAGAATCTGATCGAGGTTGCCGCGCGACAACTCTACAGGCAATCCGCGCAGCCCGTCATTGCCCCCAAACTCCACAATTACGGCTGCGGGGTGCATGCGCAGCACGAAGGGGAGTGCCGCAAGCGCATCTTTGGTCGTCGCGCCACTCGTGCCCTGGTTGACCACCTTGTAGTTGTAGCCCTGTGCGTCAAGTTTCTTCTGTAAGACATCGGGATAAGCCTGGCCGGACGGGAGGCCAAGACCCGCAGTGATGCTGTCACCAAAACAAATGACAATCGGGCGATCCGCGGCATATAGCGGGCTGGCGAAAAACAGCCAACACACAACAAAAAGCATGCGCCAAACGTCCACAACACTAGTGTAGCTGCGCGTGCGAGTGTCTGGCGATCTCCGACCGGCGATTTACACTGCCATTGAGTGGGGAGGGTTCGTTGATCCAGGTCAAGGGGGCGAAGAAGTGGATCCAAAACGGCGCGCGGCGCGTTGAAATTCTGCGGGGAATCTCGCTGGTTGTTCCTGCCGGACAATTTGTGGCCATCGTTGGCGCCAGCGGAAGCGGTAAGAGCACGCTCCTTGGACTGCTCGCTGGTCTCGATACCCCCAGCGAGGGCGAGATCTGGCTCGATGGAGTGCCGATCCACAACCTGGCCGAGGCCGACCTGGCCGCGGTGCGCGGCCGCAAAATCGGCTTCGTCTTTCAGTCCTACCAACTCATCCAGACTCTCACCGCTCTTGAAAATGTGCTCTTGCCTTATGAGCTCAACATCGAAGGAAGCGGTCTCGCGCAGGCACGCCGCCTGCTTGACGAGGTTGGCCTCAAAGAGCGCATGGATCACTATCCAGTGCAACTTTCCGGCGGCGAACAGCAGCGCGTTGCGCTGGCACGAGCTTTCGTCACCGAGCCTCCGGTCGTCATGGCTGATGAGCCCACTGGCAACCTCGACTCAGTGAACGGACACCTCGTTCTCGATTTGCTGCTCGATCGAAACCGTAAGGCTGGAACCACGCTCGTGCTTGTCACGCACGACCCTGAAGTCGCCAGCCGGGCAGATCGCAAAATCGTTCTCAAAGATGGCCTGGTTGTGGAGGACACTTTGCCCGCTCCACTGGCGGCCTTCGCCCAAGTCCAGGGAAAAAGCCAGGACGAGAGAACCGATGGCTAAGCGCGCGTTGAGTTTGAAGCGCGCGGCCGCTATCGGCTGGCGCGACTTGAAATCCGCACCAGGCAAGTTCGGTTTCGTCGTTCTGTCGGTGGCTGTGGGAGTCGCCGCGCTCGTGGGCGTACGTGGCCTCAGCGACAGCTTCCGGCAAACCTTGAGTACCGAAGCTCGGTCCCTGCTGGCCGGGGATTTGAGTGCGCGCATGTTCCGCGCCCCCACAGCCGACGAATCCAGCAAGATCGCGGCGCTATCGGCCCAGAGCGCCAGCGCCGTCCGCTCCACCTGGGTCACCGAAACATTCTCGATGGCTTCCGTTCCGCCCAATCAAGTGCCGCTGCTCATATCGCTCAAAGCCGTCGATCCCGCTGAATACCCCTACTACGGAACTGCCGACCTGGAGCCGGCGATGTCGTTGCAGCAGGCTCTCAAGGGCGACTCTGCCGTCGTCGCCGATGAGTTTCTCATCCGCCTCAATGCGCATGTGGGCGACGTAATGCGCCTTGGCGGCGAAAGCTTTACTATTACCGCGGCGCTCAAACAGGAGCCCGATCGCATCAGTGCTGGCGTAGGCATGGGACCGCGCGTCATGATCTCGCAGGCTTCGCTCGATCGCTTGGGATTGCTGGCGCCGGGGAGCCGGGCCAGCCGGCGCTTGCTCGTCAAGCTGCCCGACAAGCCGCCTGCAGGTCTCACTGCCAACGCCGAAACCGCTGCGGTGCGCACGCAGCTTGAAACTGCGCTTCCCGAAGCGCAGGTCATGGACTTTCGCGAGGGTAATCCGGCGCTCAGTCGCGGCCTCGACAACGCGACCTCCATCCTTAGCCTTATCTGTTTGGTCGCCATGGTCCTCGGTGCAATTGGCGTCGCCATGGCCATGCACGCTCATCTCGAGCAGCGCATGGATATGCTCGCGATCCTCAAGGCCATCGGCGCCGACTCTTCTGATCTGTTGCGTATCTTTCTTTTGCAGACACTCGCGCTCGGTTTAGCAGGCGGACTGTTAGGCGTTACCGCGGGGATCGTTGTCATGGTCGCGCTGCCGGCAGCCTTCGGTCCGCTGATCACCTTCCATGTTGCCTTCGCATTTCCCTGGCAATCGGCGCTGGCCGGCTTGGCGACGGGCTTGCTTACTACGCTGCTCTTTTGTTTGCCCCCCCTCCTTGACGTGCGCGCCGTCAGGCCGGTGCTGGTATTACGCAGGCTGGTTGAATCGCGCGCGCCGGGCATTGGCGGTTGGTTCGCCCGCTGGTGGAATCGCCGCTTGCAACTCGGAATCGCCGCTTTGGTGATCGCCGCACTCGGCGGCATCGCGTGGGCGCTATCCGACTCGGTAAAAGTGGGTGCGACATTCGCTTTGTTATTTGTCGTTACGCTCGCGGTTCTCCTTGCCTTGGCGGCCATCGCGCTCTTCACGGTGCGATTCATGCTCGACCGCACGCGCCTGCGCCTGCCTTCATCGCTGCGGCACGGCCTCGCCAATCTCTATCGGCCCGGAAATCAATCCGCTGCGGTGCTCGCCGCGCTTGGCACGGGAGTTATGCTCATCCTCGCGGTCTATCTCATGCAGAAAGGGCTCCTCCGCGACCTGCGCGAAACTGCTGCCCCTAGCTTGCCCAATGTTTTTCTGGTTGACGTGCGCTCTGATGAAGTTGCTGGCGTGAAGGCGTTCTTCGCGCACCAGCCCGGCGTCAGCCAGCAACTGAATCTGATGCCAGTGGTCGTCGGCCGGTTCATTTCCATCAACGGCCAACCCATTGAAGAGATGAAGGGCCAGCACTATCCGCGCCGCATGCTTGAGAGCGCCGAACTTACCTGGGCCGATGCACCGCCCGACGGTGACAAAATCACGCAGGGTAAATGGTGGTCGAACTCCCAGGCTACTCAGCTCGCCGTCGGCGATGGCGTGGCTAAACGCCTTGGCCTCGGCGTGGGTTCCGCAGTGGAATTAGAAACAGGCGGCACGACGCGCACACTCACAGTGGCTGCCACCTACCGTTCCGACGGTCAACACCTCAGTGCGCGCGTTTCGTTTGTTCTGCCCTCTGGACTCATCTCTGACCAGCCGTCCACATGGTACGGCGGTGCGCACATCGATCCGGCGCAAGTGCCCGCGATGGAACGCGCATTCTTCGCGGCCTATCCCACCGTTACCATCATCAACGTTGCCGACGTTTTGCAGCGGATCGAGAGCGTCGTCGATCAGATTACTTTTGTCGTTCGCCTGCTCGCGGGATTCTCGATCCTTGCTGGGTTGACGATTCTAGCGTCAAGTATCGCCAGCACCCGCTTTCGCCGGATGCAGGAAGCGGTCGTGCTCAAGACCCTCGGCGCCACGCGCATGCGCATTGTACGCACCTTCAGTGTCGAGTTCAGCGTTCTGGGACTGCTCGCGGGTGCGGTCGGAGTCGTCTTTGCTAACCTTCTCGCGCGCATCCTTCTGCGCCGCGCCGACGTCGCATTTCAATTCGAGTGGGTCGCGACATTCGTGGCGCTTGTTGGAACAGCCGCATTGGCCACCGCCACCGGCTGGATCGCCAGCTACAGAATTCTCGGACTGCGGCCGCTTGAAGTCCTGCGCGAAGAGTAGCGAGCCAAATCGGGATGATCGCTTTGATGCCGCCCTAATACCCCTCCTGCGTATCCGCTTCCACTCGCGGCAGAATATCGTCCCGGCGCGCCACCCACACATACAAGGTCGGCAGCAGGAAGATACTCATGATGAGATTCGCCATCAACCCGCCAACAATGACGATCGCAAAAGGCCGCTGCGAATCGGAACCGATGCCGTGTGAAACGGCTGCCGGCAACAGGCCCAGCATGGTCATCATGATCGGACGCAATCGCAGAATCGCGCCCTCTATCGCAGCCTCCTCAATTGTTTCGCCCCGCGCACGCAGTTGATTGATGTACTCCAGCATGATGACGCCCGTCTGCACCGAAACGCCAAAGAGCGCCAGAAAGCCAACTTCCGACGAGACGCTGAAATTCGTGCGCGTAATCAGGAGAACAAGCAATCCTCCAATGCTGGCCATCGCCACAGTAGCCAGAATAAGGAGAGCCCATTTCAGCGACTTATACATCGTATACAGAATTACAAAGATCAACAGCACCGTGAGCGGCACGATGATGGCCATGCGCGCTTCTGCGCGGAGCTCGCTCTGATACTCGCCCTCCCAGCCGATGTGATAGCCGCGCGGCAGCTTCACCTGCGTGTCCACGGCTTGAATCGCCTCGCGCACGGCATCGCCCAATGCGCGGTCCCGCACGCTGTACTTGATAGCAACATAGCGCTCGTTGTTTTCCCGATAGATTTCAGAGCCTTCGTCGGCTTCGCGCACATCGCAAAGCTGGGCAAGAGAAA
>CAZKJB010000282.1:0-5511 GCA_964552975.1 uncultured Occallatibacter sp.
GCGACCTTTCGCAGGCGCTTGGCCGCCGCGTGAACCTGCGGATGGAGGGCCAGGACACCGAGCTCGACAAGAGCCTGCTTGAGGCCATCAAGGATCCGCTGACGCATGCGGTCCGTAACTCGCTCGACCATGGCATTGAGTCGCCCGCCGAGCGTCAGGCCGCGGGCAAAAATCCCGAAGGTTTGCTGTTGCTGCGCGCGGTGCAGGAAGGCAGCCACGTTGTGATTGAAGTGGTCGATGACGGCGCCGGCATCGCGGTGGAAAAAGTCCGCCAGAAGGCCATCGAGCGCGGACTCATTTCGAAGGAACGCGCCGCCCAACTGGCCGAACGCGAATTGCTTCAACTCATCTTCCTGCCCGGATTCTCCACCGCTGCTCAGGTAAGCAACGTCAGCGGTCGCGGCGTGGGCATGGATGTGGTTCGCACGAATGTTGAAAAGATCGGCGGCAAAGTCGAAATCGATTCGCGCGCGGGCAAGGGCACCACGTTGCGCCTGCGCATTCCGCTTACTCTCGCCATTATTCCTGCGCTCATCGTGCGCAGCCTGAACCAAAGCTTCGCGCTGCCCCAGGCCGCGCTGTCGGAACTCGTCCATATCCCACCTGAACAGGCTGCCGCGGCCATTGAATGGATTGAAGACGCGCCGCTTTACCGCCTGCGGGGACACCTGCTGCCGCTCGTTTTTCTTGAGCGCCTGCTGATGCCGGGCCGCGATTGCAATCTGGCGGCCGACCGCGACAACTTTATCGCTGTACTCGATGCCGATGGCCGGCGCTTCGGGTTGGTGGTTGATAGCCTTGCCGATCCCGAGGAGATTGTCGTCAAGCCGCTTTCGGCGGTGCTCAAGGATATTGGCCTGTACTCCGGCGCGACGGTGCTGGGCAATGCCGACCTCGCGCTGATCCTCGATCCCAGTTCGATTGCGATGAAATCGGGCATCACGATGAGCCGCGAAGAAGAAGCGGCGGGCGTGGCCGAGGACGAAATCGCAGCGGCCGCCAAAATGGATTATCTGCTGGTGGAAGTTAGCGGGCGTCGCGCCGCCGTGCCGCTGGCCCAGGTGCTGCGCATCGAGCAGCTTCCGTTGTCGCGGATCGAGTACATCGGATCCCGGCCTGTTCTCAACTTCGAAGGGCAGTTGCTTCCGGTTGAGGATTCCGGTGGCATCCTCACATCGGTTCAGGACGATCCGGAATCGCCAATCGTGGTTGTAGTGTGCCGCGAAGGCAACCGCCACGTTGGAATCGCGGTCTCGCACGTACTCGATGTCGCTGCCGGAGACAACCTCTTTGAGGCCGGCACCGGGGGGCGGACCGACGGCGTCACGCTCCTCAAGGAACATGTAACGGGCGTGGTCGACCTGGGCGGCGTACCTGCGCTGGCTGCTCAGGAAGGGGTGCCTGAGTGGGACCGGGTTACGGAGGCACTGGGATGAGCTCTGCGGGAGTTGCATTACATCGTAAGCAGAAGAGTCAGGCACTGCTCGAAGTTTGCTCCGTGCGCCTGGGGAAGACGCTCTTCGGCGTGCCCATTACCCACATTCTCGAAATCGTGGGTGCTGCGCGGCCGCGGCCGGTTCCTTTGGCGCCGGGCTATGTGGGCGGGCTGGTTCACTATCGCGGCGACGTCCTCACGACGGTGAGCCTGCGCCACTTGCTCGGTCTTCCGCCGAGGGAGGGCACGCAGGATGTCCTCGTGCTCGAAAGCGAAGGCGCTTGCTTTGGCTTGCTGGTGGACTCGGTGGGCGAGGTGCTGACCGTTTCCGCCGAAGACTACGAACCCAACCCATCGATTCTCGACGAGCGGCGCAGGAACCTGCTGGCTGGAGCTTACAAGCTCAAGGACGGCCTGCTCGTTATGTTGGATCCGGATCGGCTCGATCCCATGCGCCTGGGCGCAAGCCAGGCGGCTTAGATCGTGTTCCGCACTCAATTCGCAGCCAGGAGGACGCCATGCGAGCCCTGATTGTCGACGACTCCCGCTTCGTGAGGGAACTTCTGCGCGGCTTGCTCGAACCGAAAGACATCGACTGCGTGGAGGCGGCGGATGGTCGCGCGGGACTCGACCAGCTGCACAGCGGCATCGCTTTCGACCTGGCGCTCGTGGATTGGAACATGCCGGAGATGAACGGCCTGGAAATGCTGCGACAGTTGCGATCAGAAGGATACACCGACCTGAAAGTGCTCATGGTGACCACAGAGGCGGAGAACGACTTCATTGTTCGCGCCCTTGACGCCGGGGCCGATGAATATCTGATGAAGCCGTTCGACGATGACGCCTTAACCGACAAGTTGGCGATGCTCGGAATTGTGGAGGCCTGAACCATGGCGATTGATCGCCGAACCCGCATTCTGATCGTCGACGACTCCGCGGTGATGCGTAGCCTGTTGCGTTCGGTGGTCAGCTCCGACGCTCGCCTCGAGGTGGCAGGAACAGCAGCCGACGGCGCATCGGCGCTCTCCGCCGTCGCCCTTCAGCGTCCCGATCTGGTGCTCCTCGATGTCGAGATGCCGGTGATGGACGGCCTGGTCACGCTCCGCCAGCTACGCGCGCAAGGCCACAAAATGCCGGTCATCATGTGCAGTTCGCTCACGCAGCGTGGCGCCAAGGTGACCATCGAAGCGCTGGCCAAGGGCGCTTCAGACTACGTAGCCAAACCCTCAGGGCAATCCGGCCGCGAACAGGCCCTTCAAAAGCTGGCGCAGGACCTGTTGCCCAAAATTCATGCACTGACTTCCGCGTTGCCGGGCCGCGCGCAGCGACCAGCAACTCTCCCGGTCTCCACGCGGGCTCCGCTTGCGCCCCCCGTTGCACCGCAAGCGAACCTTCCCGCCGCATCGGTTCCATCGGTGCTGGCAATCGGCGTTTCAACGGGAGGCCCGGCGGCGCTTGAACTGCTTCTTCCGGCGCTTCCAGGGAATTTTCCTCTGCCGATCCTGGTCGTGCAGCACATGCCCGAGGTCTTCACCCACCTGCTCGCAGAACGCCTGAACGAGCGTTGCAATCTTCGTGTACGCGAGGCATCGGAAGGCGACGTGATCGAGACGGGAAACATTTATGTCGCGCGCGGAAACTGGCACATGGAAGTTCTCGCCGCCGACCGCCCAGGTGCCCGCGACACGATCCATCTGAACCAGAATCCCCCCGAAAATCACTGCCGGCCCGCCGTCGATGTGCTGTTTCGCAGCGTGGCCAGAATCTACAGTTCCGGCGTGCTGGCCGTGGTCCTTACCGGCATGGGATATGACGGGCTGGCAAGCTGCCGGATCGTTCGCGAGCAAGGTGGGATTGTGCTGGCGCAGGATCAGGCCACGAGCACGGTGTGGGGCATGCCGGGAGCCGTAGCGCAGGCGGGACTGGCGCATCGGGTGCTGCCGCTCGCGGCGGTGGCGCCGGAGATCGTTAGAATCTCGAGCCGGGCAAATTCCGGCAAGTCCGCCCCAAGCAGCGCGGCGCGGCCTATCGATTCCTCGCGACGGGCGGTGTCCTAATGAATCAAGGCGCCATGGATCACGCCGCCACGAATCACGTCGCCGGCACCGACTACGGGTATCTTCGCAACCTCGTCTTCGGGCTCTCGCAAAATGTCCTTGACCCGTCGCGCGACTACCTATTCGACACGCGGCTGTCGAAGTTGCTGCGCAACCAGGGAATGAGCAGCGTGGATCAACTGGTGCGGAGCCTGCGCGTCGAAAGAGATCCTGCGTTGGAGCGGGAGATCGCCGAAGCCATGACAATCAACGAGACCAGCTTCTTCCGCGACTGCCGTCCCTTCGACCTGTTGCGCCTGGAATTGTTTCCCGCTTTGATTGAGGCGCGCCGCTCCTCACGATCGCTGCGCATCTGGAGCGCCGCCTGCTCCACGGGCCAGGAAGCCTACAGCGTAGCCATGCTGCTGCTGGAAAACTTTCCCGCCATCTCCGGCTGGAATCTTGCAATTGAGGGCACCGACCTCAGCGGCGAGGTAGTAGGACGCGCCCAATCCGGACGCTACCATCGCATCGAAATCAACCGCGGCCTGCCTGCGCGCTTGCTCGTGCGCTACTTCGACAAGTCGGGCGAGGACTGGATCGCCAGGCCTGAAGTCCGCAAGCTCTGCCACTTTCGCCAGGCCAATCTCTGCGGACCGTCGCTGCCATTCAACCGCTCAAGCGACCGATTCGATGTGATCTTTTTGCGCAACGTGATGCTCTACTTCGGGCAGGAGACGCGGCGCACTTTGCTGCAGGGAATCCATCGCCTGCTCGCGCCCGATGGAATTCTCTTTCTCGGATCGAGCGAACAGCCCGCCGATCTTTCACTCTGGACTCCAACGCTCGCGGGTGGAACATGCTACTACCGAAAGGCAGGAAACAGGCAGTAGGGAATAGGGAATAGAAAGCACAAGTACCGCAACGATCAGAAGCCACCAAAGCGCACAGCAGAACGAAAAAATCAACAAGCGGCGGTTGCCAAGTCGCTGCCCCCTCACACTGAATCGCGGGAGATCCTCGAGCATCGGCCAAATCTGGAATTCTTCTCGCGTCCATCAACCTGTGCGTGATACGGTTTTCCCAATCCCCAAGAACTCAAATTCGCACCCGCGGAGGCACGCTAACAAAATGCCAGAGAGCGCATCCATCTCCCGCCGCAAATTCATTCCCCTCGGTTTAGGCTTCGCTGCCGCCGGCCAACTTGCCGGGCCCCTCGCCGCGCAGGCCGATACCAAAACGCGCACCTTCGTGCTCGTCCACGGCGCATGGCATGGCGGATGGTGCTGGCGCCGCGTGGCTGACCGGCTCGCTGCCAAGGGCCACTATGTGGTCGCGCCTACGCTCTCCGGCGTCGGCGAGCGGTCTCATCTGCCGCCTGACATCATCAACTTGACGACCCAGATCAACGACGTGGCCGGGGAAATCAAATGGAAGGATCTCGACAACATCATCCTCGTCGGTCACTCCTACGGCGGAATGGTCATTACCGGAGTCGCTGAGCAGCTGCGCGACCGCATCGGTGCAATTGTCTACCTCGATGCATTTCAGCCTGCCGATGGCCAGTCGCTCGCCGGCTACTCCACCAGAGCCTCGTGGCCGGAGCCTGTTGTTCCACCGCTTCCCGCGTCGGCTTTTCATGTGAATGCCAAAGACGCAGCCTGGGTTGACAGCAAGACCACACCGCACCCGACCAAGTGCTTCACCGAAAAGCTCAAGGTGACTGGCGCATACCAGTCGATCCCGAAAAAGCTCTACATCCGAGCGCCGCTTTTTGGGAGCAAGGCATTCGATGATGCCTTTGCGCGGTGCCGCGCCGACCACGCCTGGCAAACCATGACCGTCCTGTGCGGGCACGACGTGATGATCGACCAGCCCGCCGAGTTCGCCGAGACGCTTGAGAAGTTTGCCTGATAGCCTGTGAGTCTCGACGGGGGACGGCGATCAAATACCGCAATCGAATCCTGGGTCTGCTTTCGCTGCTCATGGTGATCACCTACCTCGACCGGGTGTGCATCTCGGTTGCCGGGCCGCGCATGC
>CAZKJB010000283.1:0-5506 GCA_964552975.1 uncultured Occallatibacter sp.
CGTGTCGCAGACAAAGTCGCGGGCGTGATCATCGTTGAGAAATTACGGAGAGTTTTGGAAGATGCTGCTCTCTGATGGTTTTTCGACGTCCATTTCGACGGCGAGCAGACCTTCTTTGCGAACTTTGTTGAGGAACTGGTACATCATTTTGAGTGTGCTGAGGTAACGTGCGCTGGTAAAGGGCGAACCCTTGAGCGCAGCGAGAAGGCCGGCGACGATGTCTTTGAGGATGCGGATGGGGTTGGCGACAAGGAGGGTTCCCGAGGCAGCTCCGGCGATGATGAGCAACTCTGCCGGCTGGAGAAGGACGCTCATGTTCCCTTTCTCCATGAGGAAGCCCGCGATGATGGCGGCGAAGACAACGACGATGCCTATGATGGCGAACATGCGGCCTCCAACTTTGCGGCGAGCGCGGCGCGGTTCCCTCCCGCGAGGCTGCCTGCTTGCATGGCCTGACAGGCGCGACGGAGCAGCTGCGACAGAGACTCATCGGAGCCGGTTGCTCCCTGCGCTGCGCCAATGCTGACGGTGATTGAGATCCGGTCGCCCCACCAGCGGAAGTCGGCGGTCCGGGCCAGACCGACCAAGGTTTGCGCGTGCGAAGCGAGCATTTCAGCGGTGCGCTCGTGAGTCACGATCAGGAATTCATCATCACCCCAACGGCCCATCTCCTCGGCTGGACGTAAACCTTGCGCCACCGCGTGCCGCACTTTGTCGAGCATTGCGTTGCAGGGAGCGACGCCATGTGTTTTGCGGAGCTCGGCAGCCTGATCGACGCTGATCCACAAAACGCCGAATGGAGGGCCGCCTCGGGCGAAGTCGTCGAACTCCATTTGCAGCCGTTCCTCAAGATCGGCGCGGCTCGATTCTAGGCCTTCTTCTGTCGCGCTTTCGCCGGTTTCACCATGGGGCAAAGCGTCGAGGCATTCGGCGGGATGAAAGGCAACCGCAGTGCCGATGCGCTCGCCCAGCGCGTCGCGCAAAATGACGCGCCTGGCAATCGCCTGCACGGCGTGACCGAGTTTATGGTGCACGTGAACGACAGCTCCGCGATTTGGCGGCGGGCCCGAACCCGGCGGAGGGTTCAGTTGCAGCGCGGCATCGAGAAGCAGCGGTTCGAGGGGAGCGGGAATGGGTCGCGCGAGCAGATCGATACTGGAATAGCCGGTAATGGCTTCAGCGGCGCGGTTCCAAAACGTGACTTCGCTGTCGATGCCGAGCAGAGCGATGCCATCGGGACGGCTCTCGAGTGCGGCTTCAAGTAGCTCGGCGCGATCGGTCATCGAATCCTTTCTGCTTCGTTCGTCGAAGCGCGGAGGCCGATTGCGGGAAGCTACGATCGGTCAATGAGCGCACTGGCGCGAGGGACGCTTTGATTATTCAATCGGCCAAATGTGGTGGAAGTTGATGGCGCACTGCCGCGATGAGGAAATTCCAATGTGGAAAAATGCGCGGCTTGGCGTGGCGCTGTGTGCGGGGCCGCGTGAATAAGAAGGAGGCTCGGCACGGCGAAGACGGCCGACTACGCTGAGGCGAAGGATCGAACCCACTGAAGGATGGAGCGCACGGCGACGCCGCTTGGCCCTTTGGCAATAAAGGGCTTGAAGTCCTCGATCCAGGCCAGGCCGGCGATATCGAGATGTATCCACGGAATATCTTCTGCGAAGACGTGGAGGAATTCCGCGGCGATGGTTGCTCCGCCCCAGCGACCTCCGGTGTTTTTGATGTCGGCGATGTCGGACTTGATGAGGTCGGCGTACTCCTCGCCGAGCGGGAGGCGCCAGAATTTTTCACCGGAGACCCGGAGCGCGGTGGTGAACCTGTCATAAGCGGAGTCATCGTTGGAGAATGCGCCGGCGTTGATCTTGCCCAAAGCTACCGAGACAGCGCCGGTGAGAGTTGCGGCGTCAATAAGGTGCGTGGCTCCGAGTTGGCGGGCGTAGGTGAGGCCGTCGGCCAGGACGAGGCGGCCCTCAGCATCGGTATTGATGATCTCGATGGTCTTGCCGGACATTGCCTGGCATACATCTCCCGGCTTATAGGCGCGGCCGTCTGGCATGTTTTCGGCAGCGCACACGACGGCGATGACACGAGCTTTGGGCTTAAGGAGGGCGATGGCGCGCATGGCTGCGATCATGGCAGCGCCCCCGGCCATGTCGTACTTCATTTTTTCCATTCCGTCGGCGGGCTTGATGGAGATGCCGCCGGTATCGAAGGTGATGCCTTTGCCGACGAGGCCAATGACAGGTCCATCGGTGACTCCTTCGGGCATGTAACGGAGAACGATGAGGGCGGGGGGCTCTTCAGAACCCTGCGCGACACTCCAGAACGCTCCCATTTTGAGTTCGTGCAGTTTTTCGGTGAAGTGAATTTCAAAGTCGAGGCCGACCTGCTGCGCCATCTCCGCGGCACGCTGGCCGAGGATCGTGGGCGTGAGTTTGTTGCCCGGTTCGTTGACGAGGGAACGAGCGAAGTTCTGGCTCTCGCCGATGATGACGCCCTCAGCGAACGCGGCTTCGAGAGCGGCACGGTCGGAGCTGGGCAGGGCAGCGAGTGTGAAGGATTGGACACTGCGATCTTTGCGGTCGCTGCGATACGTGTCGGGATCGAAGTCGCCGATGAGTGCGCCTTCGACGGCCGCCGCCACTGTGTGGGGCAGCGCGTCCGAGAAGTTCTCGGGCAGCGCCAAAACCAGCTCCCGAATTTCGCGGGGCTTGCAGAAACGAACGGCGGTTCCTGCGGCATCGCGGGCCGAGTGAACAGATGCCTTAGCTATCTTGCCCAGGCCGACGATGAGGAGGCGTTTGGCGGCCAGCCCGGCCGGCGCGTGCAGAAGGACTGTTTCGTTCGAGCCGGCTTTGAACTCGCCGGTAGCCAGGACGGCTGCGGCAGCGGCCTGGACGGCGGGGTCGGCGCTGAGGAGGGTGGGCGTGGGCTTGGCGTCGGATCCTTTGGCGGTTTGGGCGTCGATGGCGAGGACGGCGAGGAGTTCCGTGGAGATGCTGGAGAGGGGGGCAAAAGAAAGTTCTGTCCGCATAGGACCATTGTTTACGCAAGCAGCGGGACGTGGCAAATGGAGGGGGCAGGGGTCAGGGGGCGCGGAGCCAGTGGATCGGCGAGGGTTCTTTCTATCCCACCCAAGCAGAGCTTGGATGGGGCGCCCGGCAAATCGAAAGAAATGAATTCCAAAGCGACATTATCAAATAAATGACATTTTATATTGTGCGACAATTATTATTTTATGTCATTATAGTACGAGGTGACAAAATGGACACAGTAGACACTGAGCAACCATATGTCAGGTCCAAGTTGAATGAGAATGGGCGGATTGTGATTCCAGTCGCGCTTCGTCAACAGATGGGACTCAAGGCGGGCGATACGCTTTTGTTACGTGTGGAGGGCGATGTCCTTGTCCTTGAATCGCAGCGGGCACGGATTCGCAGGGTCCAGGAGAGCCTCAACAGGCTGATTCCCGCAGACAGGGTTCTTTCAGAAGAATTGATTGCCGAACGGCGAAAAGAAGCGCGGCGCGAGACCGAGGATTGGCTTGGATAGCTCAATGGTCCTCGACGCCTCCGCTCTCCTTGCCCTGCTGCGCAATGAAAAGGGCGCCGCGACGGTCGCGGCGTGCCTGTCTGCCGCCATCATCAGCACAGTGAACCAAGCCGAGGTGCAAACGAAGCTTGTGGCGGCGGGGGTGGGCGAACAGGAGGCGTGGTGGCACATCGCCGAAGCCGGATGCGCGAGTGTCGTATTCGATGAGGAACAAGCGCGGATTGCCGGTGGACTGGTGAGGGTCACCCGCCCTTACGGGCTTTCTCTGGGGGATCGAGCCTGTTTGGCGCTGGCCCTTCAGCGGAAGGCGAAAGTGTATACGACCGACGCCGCGTGGAAGGACTTACGGCTAGGGATTGAGGTCGAGGTGATCCGGTAGGCCGTTGCCCTGCCGCCGTCACCTACTAGACAAGCGAGGCATGTAGGAGGCGTTTGATCAACAAGGAATATTTCTCTTGACATCAATAGGTTGGTATTGCAAACTAGTTGGCAAATTTTAAAACGCAGCGCGCTGACATCGCCTCCTGCACGTTAGGAGAAGCATCATGGAAGATCTTGGAAAGATCCTGAACCGGCCCAAGGAATATCAAAACATCGATGGCGTAGGAGAACTGAGTATGGGAGCGTTCGCGCTCTTATATGCGCTTCTTTTGTGGCTGCAACTGCACACACCGAAGACTGCTATCTGGCACACGATGTACGCTCTCTTCATCTATTGGGCGGCCATGTCGCTCCTCATTCACTTTGGCGGCAAAGCAATCAAGAAACACATCACGTATCGGCGAACCGGGTACGTTGAATACCGTGTGCAGAGAAAACGCTGGATCGCGCTGACGATCAGTCTTGGCACAGCCATGCTGATCTCCGGTGGACTGGCCATGGCGGCCAGGCATCATTTCTCCATATCGACTCCGTTCTCACTGTTCGGACTCGTCTTTGCTGCGGGCTACATTCAGTTTGCCCTGAAGGTGCATTGGAAGTGGATCGTTTTTCTGGCCATGCTTGCCGGCACATTGACCAGCGCGCTGCTCCCTGCGGACGCGCTTGATCGCATGGCAGACCACAGTCATTTCGGTTCTGCACTGTCGTCTCGTGCTTTGGGCGCATTCTGGCTCACGTGGGTTGTGTATGGGGGCTTGTTTCTGATCTCAGGAATCGTCACGTTTTGCCTCTACCTTCGCCACACGCAGGCTCCTGTGCAGGAGAGTCGATGAACAAACAGATTCGCGCGATCACCGAGATTGACCGCGTGATTCACGAGCCGGGGCGCCTCATGATTGCCGCCCTCCTCTATGCTGTTGAGCGGAGCGACTTTCTCTACCTGCAGCATGAGACCGGTATGAACAAAGGCACGCTCTCGAGCCACATCTCACGGTTGGAGCATGCTGGCTACGTAGAGGTGGTGAAGACCTACCGCGGCAAGGTGCCGCAAACGCTTCTGCATTTAAATTCCGCGGGCCGCAAAGCATTCGAAGAATACCGCCGGATGCTCAAAAAGGCGCTTTAGGAGTCACCGGATCGGAGTTCAGCGCCCCATCTTGTGCTTGCTGGCGTTGATGGCGGAGCGAGCTTCGCGGTCTGCTTCGCGACGGCGCTCGGTTTCGCGCTTATCCCAGTCCTGTTTGCCCTTGGCGACGGCAAGCTCACACTTCACTCTGCCATTGCGAAAATAGAGCCTGGTGGGGATGAGCGTGTGTCCCTTGATCTGCGTCTTAGACAGTAGCTTGCGGACCTCATCTCGATGCAACAGAAGTTTGCGAGTGCGGGTCTCCTCGTGGTTGGCGAGGTTTCCGTGAGAGTACGGCCCTATATGCATATTGATCAGGAATGCTTCGCCATCGCGAATGAGCCCGTAGGAGTCCCGAAGGTTGGCTTTGCCCTCGCGGATGGATTTGACCTCAGTGCCGCGGAGGGCCACGCCGGCCTCGAATTTTTCGAGCAAAAAGTAGTT